>CAIJTR010000032.1 GCA_903823665.1 uncultured Rhodospirillales bacterium | reverse complement strand
GAGTATCTGCTGGCTTTGAACCCGTTCTTCACGCTGCTTGAGGTGGTGCGCGGGCCGATGCTGGGCGAGGTGCCGTCGTTGTCGGTGTATCTCTCGGCTGGCGTTTATTCAGGGCTGATTTTCGTGATCAGCTGGCTGCTGTTCTCGCGCGTGCGCGGGCGCATCGCGTTTTGGGTTTAGCGCCATGAGGGCCGATCTGCTGGTCGATAATGTTGTGCTGGAGTTCCCGCTCTATCACGGCAATTCCCGCAGCCTGAAGAAGACCGTGTTCACCAGCGTGACCGGGCGGATGGCGGCCGATGAGCGCTCCCGCGTGGTGGTGCAGGCGTTGCGCGATATCTCGTTCCATCTGACAGCGGGCGACAGGCTTGGGCTGGTGGGGCGGAACGGGGCAGGCAAGTCATCACTGCTGCGCTGCCTCGCCGGGATTTATGAGCCGCAGGGTGGGCGGGTGCGCATTCAGGGCAGCCTGAACGCGTTGCTCGACCCAAATCTCGGCATGAACATGGAGCTGACCGGGCGCGAGAACATCATGTTGCGCGGGCTGTATCATGGGCTGGGGCGGGCTGCGATCCGCAGGCTGGCGGATGATGTAGCGGAGTTCGCTGATCTCGGTGATTTCATTGACCTGCCGGTGCGGATTTTCAGCTCCGGCATGGTGGTGCGGCTGGGCTTCGCGCTGGCCACCGCCATCCGGCCGCAGGTGCTGCTGATGGATGAGTGGTTCCTGGCGGGCGATGCGAACTTCATGGAGAAGGCGCGCAGCCGCCTGGAGGACATGGTGCGGGGTGCGGAGATCCTGGTGCTTTCGACCCACATGCCGTCGGTGATCGAGCAATGGTGCTCACGGGTGATCTGGCTGGATCAGGGCCGCATTCGCGCGGATGGCACCCCCGCCGACGTGCTCGGCCAATATATCGAGACGCCGGAGACCTGATGCAGCTAGGCTCGTCCCTGGTGCTGTGGATGCAGCGCGCAGGGCCGTTCATGATGCTGCTGACGATGCTGTCCGGCCGCATCGCCGTGCTGCGAGCACATTCGCGCCGCATCATGTGGCTGTTGCTCGCACTTTACGTGGCGATTTGGACCGGCATCGTGCTGTGGCGCGTCGCGGCGGGACCGGAACCGTTCATGGAATGAGCCGGATCACCTGCTCCGTCGCCGCATCCACCGCAGCCCGGCTGTAGAGCATCGGCACATATTCGCCGGCGGCCCAAAGCGGGGCGAGGTCGGCATAATGCGGGCTGCGGGGGTCGCCGGATTGGCCGGGGGCGTTGATCGCCATGCTCGCATCCCAGTTGCCGACATCGACGGCCATGCGGAACGACGCACCGTGGGTGACGCGGAAATCGGACAGCCGGTAGGTTGCGGCCATCACCGTCGAGCCGGAACCGCCCTTCGGCAGCGCTGCCACTCCGGGCAGATCGGCCACACGGTGCAGCGGGTGCGGGAACGCACCGTGGTGCAGGCGTCCCCACGCCCATTTTGACGGGTCATCGCCCATGCGCGCCGCGCAATCGGTGTAAGCGGCCTCCAATGTTGTGGCGAGCAGGGTGCGCACGTCCGGCACGCGGGCGTCTGGGTGTTCCAGCAGGCCGAGCAGGGTTTCGACGTCTCCCGGCACCATCAGGGCACGGACGGCAGGGTCCGGAGCTACGATATCGAGCAACTTTTGCTTGAGATGCTTGGACCACCAAACTTCCTGCAACGCCGCGGCGGGGGATTCGCGGGTGAGGCGATGATCCCAGGATTGCAGCATTGATGCAGCTTCAGTGTTGAAGCCCTCGATCAGCTTGCCCAGTCGCTTGGCTGGGATCGACGTATCGTCGGTTTGCAGTGCCATGGTGTCGGCGACGCTGTGCTGACCTTGCGCTTCAAGCATCGCGTGGATCTGCCTGCTGCGGGACCGCTCCGCCCACTCGAAGCCGAGCTTGACGGTCTCGTATGGAAAGCCCTCGGGCAGGTTCATCTCATTGGCGGTGGCGACGAAGCCGGAAGCCGGATTGATGGTCTGCGGCAACTCCGCAAATGTGTGAAAGCCCTTCCATTCATAGCGGCCATCGCCCGGCACCGGCAGCAGCCCGTCCCAGTTCGGTCGCACCGGGGATTTGCCAGCGGCAAACCAGCCGATATCGCCGGAGACGTCAGCGTAGACCTGATTCACCGAAGGGGTGGACCAGTGCGACAACGCCTTGGCGAATTCCCCCACTGAGCGAACACCGAGATAGGCGAGCGACGCGAAGTATGCCGATGCCCCCGGCTCACTCCACACGCTTCGCACCGCAAACGCATGGCCGGTTGTGCGGGCCACCACCGGGCCGTGACGGGTGAAGGCGAGGGTGACGATCTGGTCCTCGCAGCCGCGCACGGCCACGAATTCCTCGATGATCGTCATGTTCTCCCAACCGCTGCCGTAGCGATATTTCAGCGGATCGTCCGGGTGGGTTTCATAGACATACATATCCTCCTGATCCATCGGCAGGATGGTCAGGCTGAAGGCGGCGTGGCCGTTATGGCCAATGCTGATGCCGGGAAGGGCGGGTTCCCCCGCGCCGATCACATCGATGCCGGGGCCGGTGAGGTGAACGATGGAACGCAACGAGGGCAAGGCGTGGGCGCGGTGCGGGTCAGACGCCAGGATGGGGCGACCCGAGGCGGTACGACTGCCCGCGATGGACCAGTTGTTCGAGCCGTCGAGCGTGACGTCACCGGTGTCCGTCACTTTGGTCCAGCGCCAGGCTTGATCGAGCGTGGCGGCCAAGCGGGCTGGGCTGAAATCGGGTGCTGCGGTGGCGAGCTTGAACACATCGAGCACGTCATCGGGAATGATGGCGGGGTCGAAGCCCTCAGGGATGGTGATGTCGTGCGGCGGCTCGATGGAACGGCGGGCGAGATCGGTTTCAAGGTTGGCACGCGCCATCACGCGGGAGCGCGCTGCTTCGGACAGCACGTTGCGTACAAGGCCGTGACTGCGGATGCGAACCACATCGCGCGGCTCCCACTGCTCCGGCTTGGTGCCCATGGCGGCGAATTCGGGGGGGAGCAGCATGGGGTTATGTTGCGTCAGGATGATGTAGGCATTGATGCCAGCGGTGAAGGCTTCAGTGATGCTGCGAGCCTCTGGCGTGCCGTAAGCGGCCCATTCGGCGTCCATATCGCCGCGATAGAGAAACAGCCGCGCCGCGCGGTCCTGCGCTAGAAAGCCCGGTCCGAAATCACCGGCCATGCGCCCGAGCCCACGCTTGCGCCAGATATCAAGCTGCCAAAGCCTATCGCGCGCCGCGTTGAAGCCCTGGGTGAAAAACACGTCGTGCCGGGTTTCTGCGCGAATATGGCAGATGCCCCAGCGATCGACGCGGATTTCAGCCGGTTTTTCAAGGCCCGGAACGGTGTGGTTGGTGGTGCTGGGCATGGTGCGTCGTCCTGGGCTGCGTGGCAGCGAGTGAAGCAGGGAGGAGCGGGGTGGGCAAGCGCGGGGCTGCGAATGGTGGCCCGGCACGGCCCATGCAGTGACACTCCCAAGCCTGCCATCAAAGGGGTCGCCATGCTCGCCACGGAAATCACGCCCATCCCCGCCAAGCCCGCGGCCACGCCGAGTTTGCCCGCTGAAACCGGACCAGACGTGTCATTTCATGACGTGCTGCACGCGCTCAACCCACTGCAATATTTGCCGGGTGTGGGCACAATTTACCGAGCTATGACCGGCGATACACTGCCGGAGCCGGTGCAGGCGATGGGCTCGATGATCGCGGGCGGACTGATTGGCGGGCCGGTGGGTGTTGCGGTGAGCGCACTCGGCTCGGTGCTGCAACACGTCACCGGCATCAACCTCGACAGCCTGGCGCATGAGGCGATGGTGGCGGTGGGCATTCTCGACGACGCCCCGCCTTCTCCTGCCACTCCAGCGACGGCACTGTCTGCGTATGGGCAGACGATGCTGGGCAACGGACGGCGGGACCAGGGGTGAGGCCTGAACGACCACGCGACCCTCCTTCGGAGAATCCCTGACATGACGCCTTTGGGGGTACCGGCAAAGTTAACGTCGCTCTAAACGATATCGCTATTCGATTCGGAACCACACATCATGTTCACCAGACGCGCCATGTTTGCTGCTCTTGCCACTCTGCTTTCGGCTGGCGCTGCCCAGGCCGCATCGACGAGCAAGAAGCCAAGGAAGCAGAGCCGCAAGGCGTCAAAATCCAAGGGCAGCGGCAAGAAGTCCAAAGCCTGACGTTTGCGCCTCGCTTGGACCTAGCCAAGCCGGCGTATCCGGGTCCAAACTTCACGCAACAATGAAGTTGGGAGACGAAATATGTCCAAGGTCATCATTAGCTGCGCCGTGACGGGTGCGATCCACACGCCGTCCATGTCAGACGCGTTGCCGATCACGCCGGAGGAGATTGCTCGTGCCTCCATCGAGGCCACCGAGGCCGGGGCTGCGATCATCCATTTGCACGCCCGCAACCCACAGACCGGCGAGCCGACGCCAGACCCCGCCGTGTTCATGCAGTTCCTGCCGGTGATCAAGCAAAGCTGTGACGCGGTGATCAACATCACCACTGGCGGCGGGTTGAAGATGACGCTGGCAGATCGGCTGGAAGCGCCGATGATGGCCAAGCCCGAGATGTGCAGCCTGAATATGGGCAGCATGAACTTCAACATCTCCGGCGCTGCCGAAAAGCCGCGTGAGTGGAAGCATGCGTGGGAGAAGCCGTATCTGGACGGCACGGTGGATCACATTTTCCGCAACACGTTCAAGGACATCGAGGGCATCACCCAGGAGCTGGGCAAGGGCCACGGCACGCGGTTTGAATTCGAGTGCTACGATGTGGGCCACCTCTACAATCTGGCCTATTGCATCGACAAAGGCTTCGTGGAGCCGCCGTTCTTTGTGCAGACCATCTTCGGCATCACCGGCGGCATCGGTGCGGATATCCGCAACCTGATGTTCATGCGCGAGACGGCGGACAAGCTGTTCGGCAAGGATTACGTGTGGTCGGTGCTGGCGGCGGGGCGCAATCAGATGAATTTCTGCACCATGGCGGGGATCATGGGCGGCAACGTGCGGGTGGGGCTGGAGGACAGCCTGTATATCGCCAAGGGCCGTATGGCGACGTCCAACGCTCAGCAGGTGGCAAAGATCCGCCGCATTCTGGAGGATTTGAGCCTGGATATCGCAACGCCCGCCGAGGCCCGCGAGATTTTGAAGCTCAAAGGCGGTGATCGCGTCGGCTTCTGATTGGCGGGGTTGACCACGCGCGCAAGCAACGCAACGCTGTGCGCATGATCAATCCCTCCGAACTCCACAAATCCCTGCTCACCATCGATACCCATATTGATATTCCCTGGCCGCAGGGGGCGTCGTTTCTCGATGAGACCCAGCGGCGGGTAGATCTGCCGAAGATGCGGCAGGGGCACATGACCGCGGGGTGCTTCGCCGCCTACATCCCGCAAGGGCCGCGCACGCCGGAAGGGCATGGTGCGGCGCGGGTTCGGGCTGCAGCGATGTTGGAGGCAATCACGGCCATGGGCGGCGATCAGGCAGTGGTGTGCAGCAACGCCCGCGCCATTGAAGCGGCGCATGCGCGTGGGGCCACGATGATCATCCCCTGCGTGGAGAACGGCCACGCGCTGGGCGGCGAGATTGAAAGCGTTGCTAAATTCGCCTCGATGGGTGCCGTCTACATGACGCTGACCCATAACGGCCACAACGCGCTGGCCGACAGTTCCAATCCCCGCGCCGATCTGGGTGACGGGCCTTCCATGCATGGTGGGCTTTCCGAGTTTGGGCGTGAGGTGATTGCCGAGATGAACCGGGTGGGGATGATCATCGACATTGCGCATGTGTCGAAGGCCTCAATGCTTCAGGCGGCGCAGGCGTCTCGCACGCCCGTGATGTCCACGCATTCCTGCATCAAAACGCTGTGCAACAACCCACGCAATCTGGATGACGAGCAGCTGGATGCGCTGCGCGAGGTGGGCGGGATGGTGAACATCACGGCCGTGTCCGGCTTCATCCGCGCTGGGGCCAAGCCGAATGAGGTGACGTGTGGCGATTACGTGGACCACGTTGATTACGCGGTGAAGCGGATTGGGCTGGAGCATGTGGGCATCTCGTCGGATTTCGACGGCGGCGGCGGGTTCACCGGCTGGCATGACGCGGGCGAGAGTGACGCGATGACGGCGGAACTGGTGAAGCGCGGCTATGACGCGAAGGCCATCGCGCTGCTGTGGGGCGGCAATTTCCTGCGCATTCTGCGCCAAGTGGAGCAAGCGGCGGGGTGAGCACGCTGCCGCATGCGGATGCTGCCACGCGTGAGGCGATCTTGCGCTGGCTCGATGTGTTTTCCGGCCATGTCCGCGCCGTAGACTACGCGGCGGCGGCCCCGATGTTCGACCCGGACGTGCTGGCGTTCGGCACACATCGCGACGTGATTCCGGGCCTGGAGGCGTGGATTCGCACGCAATGGAACAATGTATGGCCGCGCACGACGGAGTTCCGGTTCGATCTGGCGGGAACGGCGGTGCTGGCATCTGGTGCCGGGGATATGGCGGTGGCGGTGGCCCCCTGGACGAGCACCGGGTTTGGCCGGGATGGCGTGCCGTTCGACAGGCCCGGGCGGGCTTCGATGGTGTTCCGGCGGGATGGGAATGCATGGGTTTGCGTGCATTCGCACATGTCGCTGAACCGGGGGTTTCCGCAGGAGAGCTTTGCGGACCGGGCGGTGAAGGCTTGGCCGGAGGGGATGGGCGGCGTTTAGGCGACGACTGACAAACCGTGCCGCTCCACCAGTGACAGCAACTTCAATGACGCACCCTGCGGATGCTTCTCACCGCGTTCCCACTGGCTGACGAGACCGGTGGTGATGTTCAGATAGCGAGCAAACACGGCCTGGCTGGCACCTTCCCGCTCCCGCAGCGCGCGTATTTCGGATGGCGTGAGCGGGTGCACGGGCGTGAGGCAGGCTTCATCGAAGCTGCGCATGGTCTGCTTGTCCATCACGCCCGCCGCGTGCAGTCCTTCGGCGGTTTCATGGATCGAGGCAATGATCTTGCTACGATATTGCTTCGTCATCCCGCACCTCTATCAGGGTTCCATTCGTGACTGCTCGCGCGATTGCGGTGTCATCGTATTTCAGCAGTTCGACGGCCAGTATTTTGAACGCAGCGAGTTCGGCGTCACTGATGTTTTCTTGCTCGTTCTTCGCAAAGCCATGAACGAAGAACGCACGATTGCGCACACTCAACAAAACGATCGTCCGAAACCCGCCAGACCGTCCGGCACCGGGCCGTGCGATGCGTTGCTTGATCACACCGCCGCCCAAGTCCGCATCGATCAATCCGCGGGAGGCACGAGCTATGGCCTCCTACAACGCGATATCGGCTATCGCAGCTTTTTTGGCGAAACGTGCGAATGGCTTGTTCTTAAAAACGCGCACGCCATCTCGCTGCCATTCTGGGAATGAATATAACACTAAGTGTTATAGATAGCAATGGTTGATCACGAGGTTCAAACCGCCCGTCTCGCCCGAAGCGCCGCCGCCAGCGTGCCGTCGTCGAGCACGTCGAGTGCGCCGCCCATCGGCACGCCCTGCCCGACCCGTGTGACCGAGACGCCGTAGGGGCGGAGGCGGTCGGTGAGCCAGTGGGCGGTGGTGGCTCCGTCTACTGTGGCACCAAGGGCTAAGATGATTTCGGTGATGCCGCCTTCGTCCAGCCGCGCCAGGAGGGGGCGGAGGTTGAGGTCGTCGGGGCCTTGGCCGGCCAGGGCGGAAAGGGTGCCGCCCAACACGTGGTAGAGGCCGCGGTGGACGTGGGCTCGCTCCAGCGCCCAGACGTCTCCTACGTTTTCGACGACGCAGATGATGGTGTGGTCACGATTCGGGTCTGCACAGATGCCGCAGGGGTCTCGGCTGTCCAGGTTGCCGCACAGGGTGCAGGAACGGGTGGCTCTCGCGGCTTCGGCGAGGGCGGTGGCGAGCGGGAGCATGCGCAGTTCGGGTTGTTGGAGCAGCTTGAGTGCTGCCCGCCTTGCACTGCGCGGGCCGAAGCCCGGCAGCTTGGCGAGCAGCGAGATCAGCCGCTCGATTTCGGGGCCGCCCATGCGGTTAGGCGCAAGTCATTGCGCGGCGCACTGCGCGCTGTGGCAATCCAGGAGCGGGAGGGTGCGTCCGGGTGCTCTGGATTGCCACGCCCCCGAGTGGGGGCTCGCAATGACGAGTGGAGACGGGGGCGGTTAGAATGGCAGCTTCATCCCGGCGGGGAGGTTGAGGCCGCCGGTGACTTTCTGCATTTCCTCGGCAGCGAGCGCCTCGATTTTGCGCTTGGCGTCGGTGTGGGCGGCGACGATGAGGTCTTGCAGCATCTCAACTTCGGCGGGGTCGAGCAGCTTGGGATCGATCTGGATGGCGCGCAGGTCGTTCTTGCCGGACATGGTGACGGTGACCATCCCAGCCCCGGCGCTGCCCTGGACGGTCATGGATTCCAGCATGGCCTGCATGTCTTCCATCTTCTTCTGCATCTGCGAGGCCTGTTTCATCAGTCCGGCGATGTTCTTCACGGCGTGTTCTCCCAAAAATTGGTGGGTTCATCGAAATCGTCTGTGCCGGGCGGGGGCAGTTCGAAGCCTGCGGGCTCAGCCTCGCCTCCAAGTGCGGCGATGGCGGGCAGGCCATAGCTGTCCAGCGAGGAATCGCGCAATTGCTCGATTTTGGAGCCGGGGAAGGCGAGCAGGATGGCCTGCACGAGCGGGTGGGTTTCGGCGGCCTTCCGGCGTTCGTGGTCGGCGGCGTCACCCTGTTCGGCCAGCGTGGGCGCACCGGTGCTCGTGACCATGGCGATGGTCCAGCGCGTGCCGGTGGCCTCAGTCAGCACGGCAGACAGGCGGGCGGCGAGGTCGCGCGGGGCGTCTGGCTGCGGGTTCAGTTCGATGACCGGCGGGGCGAAGCGGACGACGTGGACGGAGTGGACGAGATGGGCGTGCAGCGTGGCCTCACGGCGTTCGGCGACGAGGGCTGCGACGTCTCGGAAGCTCGACAGCACGGGGCCTTGCGGGATGGGTTGGGCTTCCATCCGTACGCTGCCATTGGCGACAGCACGGGCACCACCGCCGCCGCCGTTGGGGGATGGGGCGGAGGCGGCGACGCTCATGCCGGGGTTCTCGGTGAGACGGCGCATCAGTTCGCCGGGGGGCGGCAGTTCGGCGACGTGGCAGAGGCGGATGAGGACCATCTCGGCGGCGGCGCGGCGGTCTGGCGCTTGCTCGACTTCGGCGGCACCTTTGAGCAACATCTGCCAGGCGCGGCCAAGGGAGGCCATGCTGAGCGTGTCTGCCATGGCGGCCCCGCGCACGCGCTCGGTCTCCGGCAATTCGGAGGTGTGGCGAAGGTCCGGCACGGATTTGAGGCGGCTGATGGTGTGGACGAGTTCCAGCAGGTCGCTGAGCAATTCGCCCAGATCGGCCCCGCGGGCGTGGGCGTTGTCGGTGATGGCGAGCGCCTGGGCGGGTTTGCCGGCCATCGCCGCCTCGAACAGGTCGAACACGGAGGAGCGGTCCGCGAGGCCGAGCATTTCGACCATGGCGGCGGCCCGGATGTGTTCACCGTCCGGCGTCTGCGCGATGGCTTGGTCGAGCAGGGACAGGCCATCACGCGCGGAACCGTCAGCGGCGCGGGCGATGAGGGCGAGCGCCTCCGGCTCGATGGTTTTGCCCTCTTTCTCGGTGACGGAGCCGTAGAGCTGGGAGAGTTCAGCCACCGAGATGCGGCGCAAATCGAAGCGTTGGCAGCGAGACAGGACGGTGATCGGCACCTTGCGGATTTCGGTGGTGGCGAAGATGAACTTCACGTGCGCCGGCGGCTCCTCCAGCGTCTTCAACAGGGCGTTGAAGGCTGGTTTGGACAGCATATGCACCTCGTCGAGGATGAACACGCGGGTGCGCGCCTGCATGGGGCGGAATCGCACGGCCTCGATGATCTCGCGGATCGCCTCGATGCCGTTGTTCGACGCGGCGTCCATCTCCGTCACGTCCGGGTGGCGGTCGGCGAGGATGGCCACGCAGTTTGAGCAGACGCCGCAGGGCTCCGTGGTGGGGCCGCCAGTGCCGTCCGGGCCGATGCAGTTCAGGGCGCGGGCGATGATGCGGGCGGTGGTGGTTTTGCCGACACCGCGCACGCCAGTGAGCATGAAGGCATGTGCCACCCGGCCGAGGGCGAAGGCGTTGCGCAGGGTGCGCACCATTGCCTCCTGCCCAATCAGGTCGGCGAATTGCGTGGGCCGGTATTTGCGGGCGAGAACGCGGTAGGGCGTGGTGGGGGCGGTGGCTGGTGCAGGTGCGGCGGGCAGTGCGTCACCGAATAGGCCGGGGCCTTCCGGTGGGGCCTCGGGCTCCAGCGTTTCGGGCTCATCATCTCCGAACAGGCCCGACATGGAGATGCCCTCAGCAGGAATGGCGGGGGATAGGTGGGAGGCCGAACAAACGACCCGAGCGAGAACTCGTTGCGGCTGCTGCCTTCCGGCCCTGACCGGGTTGGCGAGGCGCCCGTCCGCCGCCGACCTCCCACGCATGATATCGCGCGTTGGGGGCGGGAGTGCAAGGGATGGGGTTGTGGCCGGAGGTTGTGCTGGAAGAATAGCCACCGTTGGCCTACGCTCATGGCGTGAGCAACCAGACGACATATCCCGCACCGGATGGATGGGCAGAGGCGCTCGCGGACAGTGAGGCCGATCTTGCGCGCGGTGATATTGTGTCTGGCGAGGTCGTCAGGCGCGAGATGCGTGACAGCATCGCCGCGTTGGAAGAGACGTTCGAAGAGCGCCTTGGGATGGACGAAAAAGCGGCTCGTTGATTGAATTCATTCGTTGGTTGACTACACCCGGAGTGCAATCAGCCAAGTCAGAAGTTTGCAAAATCACTACGTCTCGTTGGAGCGCCTGGACGCGTTGCGGTCCTTCAATCGCGCTTTGATTGAAGCTGAGGGCAAAATTGAATTGCGGCCGCAGGCGGGGCTATCAGCACCCCGGCCGTATCCAGGGCTGGCCAAGCCCGGCCGCGCGTGGATCAAGGCAGGACGGTATTGGATTGCCTACACCGTTGTTCCGCGGCCGGTCATTGTTGCGGTGTTCTTCGAAACGTCGGATATCGCCGGTCGAATGTGACCTGCGCCGCTACGAAGCGGGATAGGTTCGCGGGTACGTCACTTGGTCTGGCGGTCCCGGCGGCGAGATTGGGCCGCGTTTGCCGCAGGCGGCCAGCGTCAGCAGGGCGAGGATGAGGGCGGTGATCCTCATGCCAGCGCCTCCAGCCAGCTTGCGGCTTGCTTGGCCACATTGGCGGGTGCCGTGCCGCCGTAGCTGGTGCGGGAGGCGACGGAGGCTTCGACGGTGAGCACGCTGAACACTTCTTCGGTGATGCCCGGCTCAACCGCCTGCATTTCGGCGAGGGTGAGGCCCGCGAGGTCGATGCCCTTCGCTTCGGCGGCTTTGACGAGGGTGCCGGTGACATGGTGGGCGGTGCGGAACGGGAGTTTCAGGACGCGAACGAGGTAGTCGGCGAGGTCAGTGGCCGTGGCAAAGCCGGAGCCGGCAAACTCGCGCAGGCGGGCGAGGTTGGGCTGCATATCGCGCACCATGCCGGCGGTGGCGGCGAGGCTGAGGGTCCAGGCGTCGGTGGCGTCGAACACCGGCTCTTTGTCCTCCTGCATGTCCTTGGCGTAAGCGAGCGGCAGGCCCTTCATGACGGTGAGCAGGCCCACGAGGGCACCGGTGACGCGGCCGGTTTTGGCGCGGACGAGTTCGGCGGCATCGGGGTTACGCTTTTGCGGCATGATGGAGCTGCCGGTGGTGAAGGCGTCCGACAGGCGGATGAAGCTGTAGGGGGCGCTGCACCAGATGATGATCTCCTCCGCCAAGCGGGAGAGATGCATGGACGAGATGGCGGCGGCGGAGAGGAATTCGAGCGCGAAATCTCGGTCGGATACTGCGTCGAGCGAGTTGGCGGTGGGGCGGTCGAAACCCAAAGCGGCGGCGGTGGCGTCACGGTCGAGTGGGAACGAGGTTCCGGCGAGTGCTGCCGAGCCGAGTGGGCATTCGTTGAGGCGGCGGCGGCAATCGGCCAAGCGGCCCCGGTCGCGGCCGAGCATTTCGACGTAGGCGAGCATGTGGTGGCCGAAGGTGACGGGCTGGGCGGTTTGCAGATGGGTGAAGCCGGGCATCGGGTCGGCGGCGTGTTCGGCGGCGCGGCGGGCCAGCACGCGCATAACATCGGCAATTTGACCGTCAATGCCGTCGATGGCGTCTCGCACCCAGAGGCGGAAGTCGGTGGCCACCTGGTCGTTGCGGCTGCGGCCGGTGTGCAGGCGTTTGCCAGCCTCCCCGATGCGGTCGGTGAGCCGCGCCTCGATGTTCATGTGAATGTCTTCGAGATCCTGCGTGAACGGGAAGCGCCCGGCTTCGATCTCGGTGGTGATCTGGTCCAGGCCCGCTGCGATGGCCGCAGCGTCGTCTCCCGTGATGATGCCCTGACGTGCCAGCATGGCAGCATGGGCGCGGGAGCCTGCGATATCCTGGCGCCACATCTTGCGGTCGAACCCGATGGAGGCATTTATCTCCTGCATGATGACCGAGGGTCCGGCGGCAAAGCGGCCGCCCCACTGCATGTTGGCCTCGGTGTTGCGAAGCTCGGGCGTGTCGTTCACGGGGGATATTCCAGTATGGCGCTGATCACACGTCGCGGTTTGGCCGCGATCACAGCCGCGAACCTAGCGATGGTGCCGGTGGCGCGCAAACCCTGGGCGCAGGTGATTTTGCAGCCGAAGCCAGAGGCGGCACCGAAGCTTGCGGGGATGGACGGGCTGGTGATGCTGGATCCGCCGGTGGCGCTGGTGGCTGGCAGCTTCACCGATGGCGATGGCAAGCCGGTTTCGCTCGCGGATTTCGGGGGCAAAGGCGTGGTGTTGAACATGTGGGCGACGTGGTGCGCGCCCTGCGTGGCGGAGATGCCAGCACTCGATGCGCTGGCGGGCAAGCTGGCGGACAAGGGCATTGTGGTGCTGCCGCTGTCGTCGGATCGCGGCGGGGCGAAGGCGGTGCAGCGGTTTTATACGGCGCACAATATCGCCCATCTCGGCCTGTGGCTCGATGCGCATGGCGAGGCGGCGCAGGGTTGGGGTGCGCGGGGATTGCCGACGACGCTGATCGTCGACCGCAGCGGACGCGCGCGAGGGAAGCTGGAAGGCGGAGCGGATTGGGCATCCGATGCGGCGGTGGCGATGATCGAGAAACTCACCGCCTGAGACGGAGCAGGCAGCCGAGTGCGACCATGCCGAGCGCGGCCAGCAGGCTCAGCACCCAATTCGCGGGCCAGGCGCTGATCAGCGGTGCGATAAGGGTGGGTGCCAACGAGGCCGCGATCATCGACGGCATGGCGAGCCTGCCCACCATGGCCGCATATCCAGACGGGCCAAATACGTAGAGCGGCAAGGTGCCGCGGTTGATGGTGAAGATACCGTTGCTGATGCCGTAGATGAGGGTGAAGACGAAGGCTGGCAGGCCCGCACCCAGCACGAGCATGGACGCCGGGAGCAGCATGGAGCTTGCGAGCGCCGCCACCATCGGGTTTAGCTTGCGGCCGAAAAACCAGTCGATCAGGCGGCTGCCGACCTGCGCTGGTCCGATAAGAGCCGCAGCGGCCACTGACTCTGCTGTGCCGAAGCCCATGCCGGCGAGCAGGACCAACGCGTGGACGGAAATCACGGACGAGATCGCCTGACGCAGCATGAAATGCGCCGCCATCCAGGTGAAGGCGCGCGGCGCGGCACCTAGCACGTCACCGGACTTCGGTGGCGGTGGCGGCAGTGCCGGGCCGGGTGGGGGGACCCAAATCAGCACGATTGGCAGGATGATCAGCAGTTGGATCACGGCGTAGGCCGCCACCGCCTCGCGCCAGCCGAAATGGCCGACGAGGTAGGTGCCGAGCGGCCAGCCGACGGTGCTGGCAAAACCCGCCATCAGAGTGACGCCGACAATGGCGGGCCTTGCCTCATTGCCCAGCAGCCGGCCAAGCGTTCCGAACGCTGCGTCATACAGGCCCATCGCCATGCCGACGCCGGTGATCATCCAGGCGAGATACCAGAGCGGGATGCTGTGTCCGGTGGCCATCAATGTCAGCCCAGCTGCGGTGATGAGCGTGGACATCGCCATCACACCGCGCCCGCCGAGCCGGTCGATGCGCCTTCCGACCCAGGGGGAGATCAGGCCGGTGACCAAGAGAGCGAGTGAGAAGCCGCCCAGCATCAGCGCACGGGAGGCACCGAATTCAGCGGCAGCGGCACCCGCCATCGTCGCTGGGATGTAATAGGTGGTGGCCCAGGCAATCGTCTGCGTGAAACCTATGGCGATGGTGAGACGACGCGTTTTTATCATGCGTCATCGTGCGATTGGGACCAGCGGTCGTAAAGGCTGAGAGATCGGTTGGCAGGCTTGCCCCGCGCGCGCGTTCGACACGCTTATTGGCCACGCCCATTCGTCACGCCCATTCGTCACGCGCAGCGGAGCATTCGGTGCTTACACGGCAACGCTGAAGGCAAATCCCAGTCCAAAGCCAGACAGAACTGCAACGACAGCGCAGAGGGCAGAGGGCAGAGGGCAGAGGGCAGAGGGCAGAGGGCAACAGACAAAGGCAAGGCGACCATTTGAGCCGATGATGAAGGTTTGCGAATAATATCGGCATGCGAAATACTGAACACTGGCAGAATATCAATATTGCCTTGCACGATACACTCTGCTTTTGATGACGACTAAAACTTCCATCGTCGTGCATTGTTAGGTAGCGCGTTGGTGCCTGCTTGTAGATTCACAGCTGCGCAATATCGTTGCTGATTCGGTGAATTTTGTTAGACTGTATTTCAGACACATCAATCGACGATATCACGTCCGTCCACATGGCGTTCGCTGATCTTGTTGCGGTCCTGTGCCACGATGAACGCGTGGGTGCTCACCAGCGACCGCTGGAGGCGAACGCGAGGCCGAAGCCGAACACGACGGCACAGGCGGCGCAGAGAATGAGAGACACAGGCACGCCGCCCATTTCAACAGCCAGCGCACGTTCCCAAACACGACCTGTGGTGGAGAGCGTTGGCTGCGGCAAAATCTGCGTGTGGTCCTGCATGATCCGCTTTCCTTTTGGTGCTGACGTAAACTTCCGTCACGCAGTTATCGGATAGCCGCTCTGCGGCGGCTTGATAAGTCACACCCGCGTGATGCTTATCTTGGCTCATGTCAACTTTTTTTGGACCGCAGCACCGACGCGTCGAGCGGTAGGACGGCACCCATCCAGAGGGCGTGAACGAGATGATCGGCCACTTCGTCCTCGGTGTTCGGATGCACCAGAACGGTCAGGCCGGTGCGGTTCAATGACAGGAACGGCACCAAGTTTGGGAACAGCTCGTTGGGGAAGGCGATCTGATACATCGCTTGCGGATGCGGGCCGACCTTTACGTCATGCCAACGGCCGAGCAGCGCATCTGGGAACCGTGCCGCAATCCAGTCCCGCAGCTGGGCTGCCGGGTCTCGCGTGGTGGCCGGATCGAAATACACATGGGCGTGCCAGCCATCGATGACGGCGATTTCGGTGGCGGTGCTGTCCATGCTGGCGTTCTCCGAGGGATATGCGATGAAAGCAGTGAATACGCGGCGGCGAACAAACAGCAGCGGAGGCGGTGATGCAAATCGGAATCGTGGGCTTGGGCCGGATGGGTGGCAACATTGCACGCCGCTTGATGCGGGCGGGCCATGAATGCGTGGTGCTGGACGCCAATCCGAAGGCCGCCGAGACGCTAGCGGGGGAAGGTGCGGTGGCCTCCAGCGCTGCGGCGGATTTGGTGGGCAAGCTTTCCGGCTCGCCGCGGGTGATCTGGCTGATGCTGCCGTCGGGTGCGATCACGGAGGCGGCAGTGTGGGAGTATGCGGCGCTGCTGGCTCCTGGCGACATTCTGATCGATGGCGGCAACACGTATTACAAGGATGATGTGCGCCGCAGTGGCGAATTGGCCAAACGCGGCATTCATTACCTCGATATCGGCACCTCCGGCGGGGTGTGGGGACTGGAGCGTGGTTACTGCATGATGATCGGCGGCGATGCCGGGGCGGTGGCGGCGATTGATCCTATCTTGGTGGCTCTGGCACCGGGCATCGGCACCATTCCGCTGACGCTGGACCGGGAGGGGCGCGATCCTCGGGTGGAGCAGGGGTATCTGCATGCTGGCCCGGCGGGCGCGGGGCACTTCGTGAAGATGATCCACAACGGCATCGAATACGGAATGATGCAGGCGATGGCGGAAGGGTTCGACATTCTGCGCCATCGCGGCGATGCGTCGCTGCCGGAAGCTGAGCGGTTTGATTTGAATATGGGCGACATTGCCGAGGTTTGGCGGCGCGGTAGCGTGGTCACTTCATGGCTGCTCGACCTCAGTGCACAGGCTTTGGCGCGGGATGAGAAGCTGGAGCATTTCTCCGGGAATGTGGCGGATTCCGGCGAGGGTCGCTGGACGATTGAAGCGGCGATTGAGGAGGCGGTGCCGGCGGACGTGTTGGCGGCGGCGTTGTTCACGCGGTTTCGGTCGCGGCAGGAGCATACGTTTGCGGAGAAGATGCTCTCGGCAATGCGGCTGGGCTTTGGCGGGCATGTGGAGCCGAAGTGATGACCCACGCACCCGTCATTGCGAGGAGCGCAAGCGACGTGGCAATCCAGAGCCGCGTGATGTGACTCTGGATTGCCACGCCCCCAAGCGGGGGCTCGTAATGACGGTGTGAGGCGGGTTTAGCCCACTCGGTTGCTGACCAGTTCGTCCACCACGGCGGGGTCGGCGAGGGTGGAGGTGTCGCCCAGGCCATCCGTCTCATTCGCGGCGATCTTGCGCAGGATGCGGCGCATGATTTTGCCAGAGCGGGTTTTGGGCAGGCCGGGGGCCCATTGAATGGCATCGGGCGAGGCAATCGGGCCGATTTCCTTGCGGACCCAGGCGACGAGTTCGCGGCGCAGCGCCTCGGTCGGCTCGATGCCGGCGTTCAGCGTGACGTAGGCGTAGATGCCCTGGCCCTTGATGTCGTGCGGGAAGCCGACGACGGCGGCTTCGGCCACGTGCTGGTGGGCGACGAGGGCTGATTCGACCTCGGCGGTGCCCATGCGGTGGCCGGAGACGTTGATCACATCATCGACGCGGCCGGTGATCCAGTAATAGCCGTCCTCGTCCCGCCTTGCGCCATCCCCGGTGAAATACAGGCCGGGGAAGGTGGAGAAATATGTCTGGATGAAGCGTTCATGGTCGCCGTAGACGGTGCGCATCATGCCGGGCCAGGGCTTGGCGATGCAGAGCATGCCGTCGGTGGCACCGTGCAGTTCTTTACCCTCGGCATCGACGAGCAACGGGATGACGCCTGGCAGTGGCAGCGTGGCGGAGCCGGGTTTCAGCGCGGTGGCACCGGGCAAGGGCGCGATCATCAGCCCGCCGGTTTCGGTCTGCCACCAGGTGTCGACGATGGGGCAACGGCTGTCACCGACCACGCGGTGATACCAGAGCCAGGCTTCGGGATTGATCGGCTCACCGACGCTGCCGAGGATGCGGAGCGATTTGCGCGAGGTGGATTTCACGGGGCCTTCGCCGTCGCGCATCAGGGCGCGGATGGCGGTGGGGGCGGTGTAGAAGATATTGACCTGGTGCTTGTCCACCACCTGCCAAAACCGGCTGGCGTCCGGATAGCTCGGCACGCCCTCGAACATCAGCGTGGTGGCACCATTGGCGAGCGGGCCGTAGACGATGTAGCTGTGGCCGGTGACCCAGCCGACATCGGCGGTGCACCAGTAAATCTCACCCTCCTGATAGTCGAACACCTTCTCATGCGTGTAGCTGGCCCAGACGAGGTAGCCGGCGGTGGTGTGCAAGGCACCCTTCGGTTTGCCGGTGCTGCCGGAGGTGTAGAGGATGAACAGCGGGTCTTCGGCGTGCATCTCGGCGGGGACGCACACTGGCGATGCGGCGGCCAAGGCGGTGGCGTAGTCGATGTCGCGGACGGGCTCATAGGCCACATCGCCGCCGGTGATTTTCACGACGAGGACGTGCTTCACATCTGGGCAGGTTTTCAGGGCGGCGTCGGCGTTGGATTTCAGCGGAACGGAGCGGCCACCACGGCGGCCCTGGTCAGCGGTGATGAGAACCTGCACCCCGGCATCCTGCAGGCGCTGGGCCAGACTGTCCGGCGAGAAACCGGCAAAGACGATGGTGTGGACAGCCCCGATGCGGGCGCAGGCGAGCATGGCGACGGCGGCTTCGACGACCATTGGGAGATAGAGGCACACGCGATCCCCCTTCTTCACGCCCAGGCCGAGCAGGACGTTGGACAGGCGGCAGACCATTTCGTGCAGTTCGCGGTAGGTGACTTTCTGCGAGTGGTCGGGATTGTCGCCTTCCCAGATGATGGCGACCTGATCGCCGCGCTTTTCCAGATGGCGGTCGAGGCAGGAGACGGAGGCGTTGAGCGTGCCGTCCTCGAACCACTTCACCCGCACATCGCCGGTGAAATCACCGGACAGGATTTTGGTGGGAGGCTTCATCCAGGCAACGCGCTTGCCTTCTTCCGCCCAGAACTTGGCGGGATCGGCTTTGGCGCGGGCGTAGATGTCATCATACTGCGCCTTGGTGACATGCGCGTGGGCGGCAATCTCGGGGCGGACCGGAAACAGCGTGTCACTCATGGCATATCCTCCTCTGGGGCATTACGCGCGCCCGCTTCACCCACCGTTATAGGCTGGATTTTTGGGGATGCCAGAGCGGAGGGCGACGCGATGCGGGACGCGCCTAAATCTTGCCGTGCCGCGCGTTCATGATGACCTGACGAAGTTTTGTCTCAAGATCGTCCACATTGAACGGCTTGCCGAGGATAGCGCTGCCGACGAGGTTGGCGGGGAGGATGCGCGACGCGTCGTAGCCGGTGCTGAACACGAACGGGATGCCGCGTTGTTTGAGGCAGGTGGCGACGTCCCATGACATTTCGCCGTTGAGGTTCACGTCGAGCAGGGCGGCGTCGAAGGATTTTGCCTCGATCATCTCCAGCGCCTCGGATTTGCGTGACGCGGTGCCGACGATCTTCCAACCGAGGATGTCGAACACGGTTTCGAGATCGGCGAGAAGCAGGAATGAGTCTTCAACGATGAGGATTCGGAATGCGTCTGGCTCGCTGGGCTGCGCCGTTGCGGTTGCGGTGGCTGGGGCCGGCGCAACGGCGAGGCTCGCCAGCGCGGCATCCGAGACCGATGACGCGGGCAGTGAGATTTCGCAGACCACACCGGAGCGCAGGTAATGCACTTTGACTGTGCCACCGGTTTCCATCGCCAGCGCGCGCTCGATCAGCGTGGAGCCGAAGCCACGATGTTTGGGCGCTGCCACGGGGGGGCCGCCGCTTTCGGCCCATGACAGCTCGACCCCGCCATCCGCGTCGAACGACCAAGCGACGGTAATTGTGCCGCCGGTACGCGAGAGGGCTCCGAATTTGGCGGCGTTGGTGGCGAGTTCGTGGACAGCAAGGGACAGCGAGAGGGCTGATTTAGAGGTCAGCAAAACGTCTGTGCCTTGCAGCACAATATCGCACACCGTGCTGGCGTAGGAGCTGAGCTCCTCCTGCAGCAGGCGCTCGATGGACACACCTTCCCATCGGCTTTGCGACAGCAGGCTGTGCGCCTTGGCCATGGATTGGATGCGGCCCTCCAGCCCCATCACGAATTCGGTGAGGTTGGCGGCACCACGGCTGGTTTGGCCGACCAACGCCTGGATGTTGGCGATGGTGTTCTTCACGCGATGATCGAGTTCGGCCATCAGCAGCTGGTCGCGTTCGGCGGCACGTTTGCGCTCGGATGCGGCGGCGGTGATACGGCGCAGAACGACGTGCAGGAGCGAGACGCGCAGATCAAATGCCGCGTCGAGATCGGCGGGGCTCCAGGGCAGGCTGCGGCCGCGGACGGTTTCTTTCCAGACCTCGAAGGATTTGCGGGGGCTGAGACGGTCGCCATTTGGCCCGCTCTCCATCCGTTTTTTCGGATCACCGGCCCAGCGTGAGGTATCGACCAGTTCGGGGCGGAACCAGATGATGTAGTCAGATGTATCCTCTGACACCGAGATGACGAGGATACCGGAGGCGACGTTGGCGAAGGCAGTGGCCTCGTCCCAGATCTCGCCCAGCCGGTCCGTGGAGAAAACGCCGTTACCCTGGGGCACGTGCGTGTCCAGCCACGCCACGAGGCTTTCGATCTGCTCGTGGTTGGGCGTGATGCCAAGGAAGGTCAGCTGTCCGTCGACACTGACGGCGACACCACAGTGCGGCCTCGCATCGGTGGAGGTGCTGCCGCCATGAATATAGTCGAGCAAATTGGGCGATTCCTGCGTCAACCCGATTGCGTAGTCATCGGCGGCGGCGAGATTGAGCATGAGGTTTTGCAGCACCATGCGGCTGGCCAAACGCTCGTTGAACTCATGCCCACGTTCCCGCGCTTCGAGCTGCAGGGAGAACATGGAGCCGAACAATTCGCACACCGCGCGCAGATGGCGGGGCAGAATGCGCTGGCTGTAATGGTGGCAGGCGATCAGGCCCCAGAGTTTGCCGTCCCGGATAATGGAAATCGACATGGACGCGTCGATACCCATGTTGCGCAGATATTCGCGGTGAATGGGTGATACGTCCCGCAGAATGGCCTGGCTCATGTCCAGCGGCAGGCCGGTGTGTGGATTGAGCGTGGGGATAAGCGGTGCCGGGTCGTAATTGACCTGCGTGATGAGCCGCAGCCAGTTGTTGACGTAGAGCGCGCGGGCCTGTTGCGGTATGTCGGCGGCCGGGTAATGCAGGTCAAGAAAAGGCTCCAGATGCGGCTGCCGGCTTTCGGCGATCACCCAGCCGGAATCGTCCTGCATAAAGCGATAGACCAGCACGCGATCATAGCCTGCGACGCCGCGCACGCGCTCGGCGGCGAGTTGGCACAGGGCATGAAGCGTGAAGGGTTGTTCCAGGCCGCGCACCATTTCCTGCACACCTGCGAGGGGGTCGGTGGCGAGGCGGTCGGTAAGGTCGGCGGCTTCGAACTCCAGCACGAGTGCGCCGTTGCTTCGATGCAGGCTGGCGTCGAGCGGCACAGTGGGCAAGACGCGGAGGAACGGGTCGAGCAGATGGCGCGGCTTGGCGAGCTCGAACGTGGCGGCGAGATGCTGCAGATTTGCGATCTGTGCCGGGCTGAACAGCGACGCAGCTGGCTGGCCGAGCAGGTTTTCGAGTTTGACTCCGAGCAGGCTCAGCGTGTCTCCCGCGGCCTGAAGAATTTCGAGCGTGCCGCCATCCAGCACGAGCATGACACCGTGCGGCAGGATGGAGCCAGGAATGTGGATGGGTTCACGGTCACAGCTGGTGAGCTCTACGTGGCCCGGCAGATTGTTTGATGCCGGCATAATGCGCGATCCAGTGCTTCGAAGGCTTAGATGACGGACAAATGGCCACGTCTCTGCAGGCGGTCGGCGCTCATAGCGGCAGTTTTCCGATAACGCCGGAATAGCGGTGATATGGCAAGCGGTTCTGGTTCAGGACTGGCCGGAAACGGTGAGGCGGGCGTTGATGGCGCGCGGTTGCTCGACAGGATGCGGGGCTGGGTTCATTAGTCCTGCCGCACATTATTCGCCGGAAAGAGAGCCGCCCCATGCGTATTGTTGATGTTCGCGAAATCACCCAGCCGATCTCGTCGCCTATTCGCAACGCCTATATCGACTTCACCAAGATGACGACAAGCTTGGTTGCCGTGGTGACGGATGTGGTGCGCGATGGGCGGCCGGTGGTGGGGTATGGCTTCAACTCGAACGGGCGATACGGCCAGGGCGGGCTGATCCGCGAGCGGTTTGCGCGGCGGATTTTGGAGGCTGATCCGCGGGGCCTGTTGGACACCGGGCGCGACAATATCGACCCCGCGAAAGTGTGGGCGGCGATGATGCAGAACGAGAAGCCCGGCGGGCATGGCGAGCGGTCGGTGGCGGTCGGCACGCTTGATATGGCGATCTGGGATGCGGTGGCGAAAATCGAGGGCAAGCCGCTGTTCCGGCTGCTGGCGGATCGGCATGGGCGGGAGGCGGACCCTTCGGTGTTCGTGTATGCGGCGGGCGGTTATTACTATCCAGGCAAGGATAACTCGGCGCTGTGCGCGGAGATGCGCGGGTATCTGGACCGTGGGTATTCCGTGGTGAAGATGAAAATCGGCGGGGCGTCGCTGGCCGAGGATCAGGCGCGGATCGAGGCGGTGCTGAAGGAAATCGGCTCACAGGCGCAACTGGCGGTGGACGCGAATGGGCGGTTCGATCTGGAGACCGGCATCGCCTATGCGAAGATGCTGCGGCAGTATCCGTTGTTCTGGTACGAGGAAATTGGCGACCCGCTGGATTATGCGCTGCAGGCGGCGATGAGCGAGTTTTATCCAGGGCCGATGGCGACGGGGGAGAATTTGTTCTCGCATCAGGATGCACGCAATTTGCTGCGCTATGGCGGGATGCGGCCGGACCGGGATTGGCTGCAGTTCGACTGTGCGCTGTCCTACGGCTTGGTCGAATATTTGCGCACGCTGGATGTTCTCGCGCAGTTCGGCTGGTCCCCCACGCGCTGCATTCCGCATGGCGGGCATCAAATGTCGCTGATGATCGCGGCGGGGCTGGGGCTGGGCGGCAATGAGAGCTATCCGGATCTGTTCCAGCCTTATGGCGGCTTCCCCGATGGCGTGCGGGTGGAGAATGGGTTTGTGACGATGCCGGAACTGCCCGGCATCGGGTTTGAGGGTAAGTCCGACCTGATCCGCGTGATGCGAGAGCTGGCGGCCTGATCAGGCCTTGATGAATGGGCAGCCACCCTCGTTGAGCGGGCGGAAAGCCTGGTCGGCCGGGGTGGTGGAGATCAGCTTCATCACGTCCCATTCGCCCTTGCTCTCGGATGGCTTTTTGACCTGGAACAGGTGGATGTCGTGCAAGTGCCGCCCGTCCTCGCGGATGCGGCCTGGGCCGAACACGTCATCGTCGGTGGGGATGCGCTTCATGCGCTCCACCACCGCACGGCCATCGGCCTTGGCGGCGGCGACACCCATATCGGCGACGGCTTTGAGGTAATGCAGCGTGGCCCCGTAGCAGCCGGCCTGCGTCATGTCTGGCCACAGGTTCGGCGATTTCTCGCGGATGCGGTCGTTGAAGGCGCGGGTGCGGTCGTTGAAATCCCAGTAATAGCCCGATGAGGTCAGAATGCCCTGGGCCACGTCGAGCCCAGCGCCGTGGACGGAGTTAGACTGGAACTGAAGGGCTGCGATTTTCATCGTGTCCAGCAGGCCGAATTCACGGGCCTGCTTGATGCAGTTGAGCGTGTCACCACCCGCGTTGCACAGGGCCAGAACCTTCGCGCCAGACGCCTGCGCCTGCAGCAAAAGCGAGGAGAAATCGGAGGTGTCGGGGAACGGATATGCGGCGCGGCCGATGATTTTGCCGCCACCGGCTTTGACGACGGCAGTGGTGTCTCGCTCCAGATTCTGGCCAAACACGTAATCGGCGACGAGCAGGAACCAGGTGTCGGCCCCGGTCTTGAGCAGGCCGCCAGCGGTGGATTTGGATTGGCCGACGGTGTCGTAGGTCCAATGCACCAGATTGGGGCTGCATTGCGGGCCGGTGAGATCGGCGGTGCCAGCACCGGAGTTGAGATAGACCTTGTTCTTCTCGCGCACGATGGTGTTCACCGCCAGCGCCACGGACGAGGTTGGCACGTCGAGCACGACATCGACATCTTCACGGTCGAGCCAGCGACGGGCAACGGCTGAGCCGACATCGGGCTTGTTCTGGTGGTCGGCAAAGATGATCTCAATGTCGATGCCGCGGGCGGCGGCTCCGAAATCGGCGAGGGCCTGGCGGGCGCAGATGACGCCGGTCATGCCGGTGTCGTCACGATAGGGGCCGGACATGTCGCTGAGCAGGCCGATGCGAAGCGTGGGACCGGCAGCGCGGGCGCGCGTCGGGAATGCGACGGGGACGGCGAGGCTGGCGGCGGCGGCGGTGAGCAACGTTCTGCGTCGCATGTTTTTGTTCTCCCGAGGCAATCTTCGCGCCACACCGTACGCGAATTAGCGGCCGGCGTCTGCAGCGAGGATGATTTCATTTGCCGTTGACGATGATGTCGTCGGCCAGATAGCTTTGAGGTGTATTTTGATTAAAGGAGTTATTCGTGCCAGCGCCATCAGAAAGGGACGAGCAGAAAATTCGGTTTGACGAAGCTTTAGCTAAGATAGTGCATGAGCATAATCTGATAAATCATAGAATGACTTGGATGATGTTATCTGAGGCTTTTTTAATCGCAGCATATGTCAACCTACGACTTCAAATAGGAAAACCGCATAATGAAGTGTTTTTGGAGGAATATTCAGCTTTTTTCTTTGAAATTATATTTTGTGGTGTATTCTTTTGTATTGTCTTTACATCTAGTTTCCTCGCTGCATTTTTTGCAATACGGAAATGGCGTAATATGTGCGACGACCAGAAAAAAATGGAGATTTTGACATCAGCTACCTGGGTCCACTTTTTTGGAGATCTACCACCGGCAGTCATAAGCTGGGCTTTGTTATCATTATGGTTCATAATTATTTATAATGACGTTAATTTATGGTGGCGATACATGAATATTGATTCTTTTTTATTTTCCTTCCTATTAGTCGCTATTGGGATTCTCTTGTGGCTTTTTATCGTACAAAAGATCTTCAGCCCCGGCAAAGGTCAACCGGAGGAGGTT
>CAIJTR010000031.1 GCA_903823665.1 uncultured Rhodospirillales bacterium | reverse complement strand
CGCTTTGGCGACTGCACGCTGGAACGCTTGCTGAAACGCCTGCCATCATTGGTGTTCCTGCCCGAACTGCGCGGCCGTTTCCGGGAAGAACTCGCCGGGCTTCAAATCGCCAGAAATGAGTTTGCCTGATGCTCTTTCTAAAACTTATCCTGACGAACCTGCTTCGCCACCGCGTCCGCACGTTGATCGGCGTTGCCGGCATCGTGATCTCCGGCAGCCTCGTCGGTGACGATCCGCTGAAGGGATGGCTGATCGGGCTGCTGGGCCTGTTCGTGGCGCAGATGGGTCAGGAAGGGCTTTACGCCTTCAATCGCTTCACCTTCGGCTGGGATCAATTGGCCGGCGGCATTTCGCTGATCCCCGCCCTGATCGGCGCATTTGGCTTTGCCGAGGTACTGACCAATCTGGCGGACCCAGTGGAAAAGCAACTGGTGCAGTTGCGAGACTCGACACTGCCCCGCTTCCGCGAGGTCGCCCAATATTGGCGCACAGTGCTGCGCTCCGGCGCGATCGGCGTGCTGACCGGGCTGCTGCCGGGTGTTGGCGAGGATTCAGGGGCCTGGATGTCCTATGCCGCGGCCAAGGCCGTAAGCCGCGAGCGGCAGGAGTTTGGCAAAGGTTCCATCGACGGGCTGATGGCGGCTGAGACCGGCGATATGTCGTCCATTCCAGGCCACATCATCCCATCTCTGGCCCTCGGCGTGCCGGGCTCGGCACCCTCGGCGGTGTTGATGGCGGCCATGATCATTCACGGCATCCAGCCGGGGCCGATGCTGATGATCGAGCATCCGCAGTTCATCTATGACGTGGTTGCAATGACGTCGCTGGCCACCATGAGCATCCTGTTCTTCGGCCTGTTCATGGTCCGCCCATTGCTGCTGGTGTTGCGGATACGGCGCACCGTGCTGATGCCGATCATCTTCGTGCTGGCAACCGTCGGCGCCTATGCCAGCGCCGCACGGCTGTTCGATGTGTATGTGATGCTGGCGGTCGGCATTGGCGCCTTCTTCCTGCGCCGGCGCGGCTACCACATGGCCCCGTTCGTGCTCGGCTTGGTGCTCGGGCAATTGCTCGACAAAAGCCTCAGGCGCGGCCTCGTGTTGTCAGACGGCAGCATCGCGCCCTTCTTCACGCGACCAATCTGCCTGGGGTTCGCGATTGTAACGCTGGTGACGATGCTGATGTACGTGCCCGCCTGCAACGCCCTGATGCGGCGGGCGCTACGGCGGTGAACGGCTGCATTCAACCCAAGGCGACCCTGCTCTACCCTTTGGCCTGCCCGCCCCGCAGATAGGTGGCAAACGCATCCTTGTAATCATCATGCCAACGCGACAGCGGCGGTCGGTTCTCGGTGATGTCCTGCATGGCCCAGGTCATCCGCAGATTATCCGTCTCGCGTGAGACGTCGTTGTCTGGGCAGATGATGTAGAAATCGCCTGCGTTCATCCGTTCGATCAGCATCTCGGCCACCTGATCGGCAGACCAGGCACCGGGGGATTTGGCGTCCGGCCAGCCGCGGCTGAGGCCGGTGAAGGTGGAGCCGGGAACGAGCAGATGGGCGGTGATGTTGGCACCGGGTTCGTTGCGCAGACTATGTGCAAGCGCTTCGGTGAGCACCTTCACCCCGGCCTTGCTGACATTATAGGCGGTGTCGCCCGGCGGGCAGGTGATACCCTGTTTGGAGCCAGTGTTGATGATGGCGCATTTGCTACCCTGCGCCAGCATGGAGTGTGTGAAGACCTGGGTGCCGTTGATCACGCCCCACAGATTGACCTCAAGCACGCGGCGCCAATCGGCGATGCGATCATAGGGACCGCCGCCATGGTCGGTGCCGGCGTTGTTCATCAGCACGGCCACTTCGCCGAACTCCGAGAACACCCGATCGTGCAGGGCCTGCACCTGATCGAGCTTGCTCACATCGGTCGCCACCGCGAGGACGCCAAATGCGTTGACGGTGGAGATCTCCGCGACATCCGCTTCCGCCTGGGCAAGCTGTTCGCGCGGCAGGTCGGCCAGCACCACCCGCATGCCCAGGGCCGCGAAGCGCTTGGCGGCGGCAAGGCCGATGCCGCTGGCACCACCGGTGATGACAGCGACGCGGCCAGGTGCCAAGGCGGGATGGGTTGTCATCGAGCGTGATCCTTTGGGGTTCGGCTTATCTAAACGTC
Organism: uncultured Rhodospirillales bacterium; assembly: GCA_903823665.1. GTDB lineage: Bacteria > Pseudomonadota > Alphaproteobacteria > Acetobacterales > Acetobacteraceae > CAIQQQ01. The sequence goes on along the minus strand of CAIJTR010000031.1, from coordinate 16,656 downwards.
CCCGTCTTTAAACTGACCCATCGATTTGGCCCAGCCCATGAACAGATCAACCCAACCGCCCGAAGGATTACCGGCGGCGACGCGTATGCCGAACCCCGGCCCTGTCGTCTACCAGCTGCCGATATTCGGCATGCTCGTCCAGGGCTCGGCTGGCTCCAGCGCACCGCCTGCCTGCAGCAACTCGATCGAAATGCCATCCGGCGTGCGCACAAACGCCATCCGGCCCTCGCGCGGCGGACGGTTGATGGTCACGCCATGGGCGATCATCGCGTTGCAGGTGTCGTAGATATTGTCGACAGCATAGGCGAGATGGCCGAAATTGCGCCCGCCGGTATAGGGTTCCGGGTCCCAGTTGAAGGTCAGTTCGACGGGGGCTTGCTCATCGCCAGGGGCTGCCATGAACACCAGCGTGTAACGGCCCTTCTCATTGACGCTGCGGCGGGTCTCCTGCAGTCCCAGCACCTTGAAGAAGGCGATGCTGTCTTCAAGATTGGTCACGCGGATCATCGTGTGCAGATATTTCATGGTCAAACGCTCCTTGAGGGTGGAATAGGTCAGACATTGTCGCGCCAAAGGTGCTGCGCCTGATAGCCCAGCACGCGCTTTGCTTTCTCATTGCTGAGCAGCGATTCATACTCCCCCAACGTACGGCGAACCGGAACGCTTGGGTAGCATTTGGCGATCAGCTCGGCGGTTGGATAGGCCTGGCAGCTGTCGGAGGCGGTGATGATGAAATGGTCAGCACCAACAAAATCCGCCTCCAGGCCAAGCCGACACGCGAGACCCACATCACGCGCATCAACATAGCTCCAGAGATTCCATTTCCGGTTCTCGGGGTCAGTGTGCCAGTCGGCGAACAGGTGGTATTCGCTCTGATCCTTGATGTTGCCGATGCGCAGGCCAACGAAGCTGGTGGCGGGGTTCCAGCGATGCATCTGGCGCGCCATCTCCTCCTGCAACACCTTGGACAGTGCATAGCTGCTTTCCGGCAGCAGCGGATGATCCTCATCCACCGGAAGATAGGCGGGCAGTTCGCGCGTGAACGGAATGCCGAACGGCGTTTCGCTGGAGGCCCAGACGACGCGTTTCAGCCCCATCCGGGTGGCGGCGCTGAACACGTTGTAGGTGGACAGCATGTTCGTGCGAAACGTCACCTCCTCGGTGGCCAGACCAGGGGCACGAATGGCGGCCATGTGCACCACCGCGTCAGCGCGACCCACCGGCTTGCGCAGGCCGAGATCGATCACGCCGGGGTTCATCTCGAAGGCGTCGATGGTTTGGCCCATATCGGTCAGATCGACCTTGAGGAACGGGCAGATCAGCTTGGCCGGCGGCGTGAGATCGACGTTGAGCACGTTGTAGCCGTGATCAACGAGTTCCTGAATGGCAGCCTGCCCAGCCTTGCCGGTGCCGCCGGTCACGATGATGTTCTGCATGGTCATATTCCCTATGCAACAAATTCGAGATTGAGCTGTTCCAGCACCGGCGATCGTACGTGATCGGCGATCTGCGCGGGCCAGCCGGCTCTCGCCAGCAACTCAGCCACCTCGGCACGACCCGGCACGGAGCCAACCGAGCCCGGCCCGAAAAATGCGCGCACGGCGGTGATCAGCACGGTCTCACCCGCCGGGATGTCGCCAGCGAGCACGCCCACCGCCGCGTGCGGGGCGATCAGATTCGTGTTCGGTGCCGTGTCCAGCGGAATGGCGCTGCGTGTGGCGGTAAGATCGACCACGGTCGAGACATGGCCAGAGTTCAGCGCAAGCGTCAGGCCGTGCTGCGTGGGGGCCGGACCGCCCGCAGTTTTGCCACGGCGCGTGCCGCAGCGCGCGGGGGCAGCGTGGCCGGATTCTAGCGTGCTGAGGTTTTCGGTGGCCGAGATACGATGCACCCGCAGTTCCCAGCCACCGGCAAAACCCTGCAACGTGTGAATGGTGGCTTCCGGGATCGGCTGCCAGTGCGAGGTGAGGAACCCGTCGCCCGCATGCTGGTCCAAATTGCGCGAGCGCGCGGAGAAGCTGTAGCCGTTGCGGCTGAATGCCAGAATGTTGTCGCCGAAGAAGCCGCCCTCGGTCCAACGGTCGGATTCCACGCAGAGGCCGAAGCGGGTGGAGTAGGCGAACTTCGCGTATTTATCGGCAGCGTTGCGCATCTGCAGCCGCGGTGGCCCCGCCATCAGCGCCACAACGTCGCCATTCTCCCGCCGCGTGATCATCCAGGCAGGGGCGTTGGTGCGCGGCGCGCTGTTCTGCTCCAGCGGGGTTTCGGCGGCGGTCCAGAACGGGTGCGCCTCGCCCAGTGCCAAAGGCAGGAACGCCTTGAATGCCCAATAGGGCGAGCCCGGCGAGTTGTATTCCTCGCTCATCAGATAATTCGACCAGCCAAAGCCCACCGTCATCACGCCGCGCGCATCGAACATCTCCTTGGGCATCCACCAGCGCATCTGACGCACCCAGATGCCGCGGATCTCACCCCAAGGCAGCGCCTCGACACCGGCATAGGCGAGCGCTGCCCAGAAGCCGGCGCAGGCAAACCGGTAGGTTAGCGAGCGGCCCTGGATCAGAGCCGCGCCATCCGCTCCAAACCATTCGCGGAAGCTTTGGGCAAATTTCGTGGCGCGCTCGATATAAAGGTTGGAACGCTCCGGATCGCGGTCGCGCATATGGCGCGCATAGATCAGCCCGTAAAAATGGATCGCAAAACCATTATAGTGGTCGATATAGCCGCCGGGCCCATCGCCATACCAGCCCTCGTCACGATAGATCTCGTCGATGCGCGCCAGATGCCGGGCCTTGGACTCCTGATCGATGACAACGCCGATGCGCTCCAGGCCCAGCCCCGCCATCACCGGGAAGAAATGCCAGTTATTGTCTGCCATGTTGACGTTCTGGATCTCAGACAGCCAGGTGATCAGATTGGCGCGTGACGCCTCATCCAGACCATCCCACAGCTTCTCAGGCGCCAACGCCAGCGCGAAGCCTAAGGCCGCCATCTCCACCGAGCGCTGATTGTGATTGGTCGTCGGCTGCCAGTATTCGGGATGTGCCGGGTTGGTGCCGTTGCGAATGCCCTCCCGCCACAGCTCCCAATGGCCAAAATCGCCGCCGCCGGCGTGCAGCGGGGCCAAGCCCCAGAGTGGGCGGGCGAAGCCTTCGAAATAAGCAGCCTGACGGTTGAAATGGGCGGCTTCCGGCCCGAGCACCACGAAGGCGCGGCCGGGGCTGAAATGCTCCAGCAGCGGGGCGGTCATATCCAGCAGCATGGCGCACGTGTCCTCGCGCGAGGCGAGCGGATTGGCGCGAAGTTTATCGCTCAAAGTCATGAACAACTCCTTATGTCTTTCAAACGAAGAGGCTTAACCTCTGACCCAACGGTGTCCTCGCACTGACACTGTTGGGTTCACGTCAGCATGCGGCCCAAAGCAGGCCACGGCGGAGGATTTCGCGCATGGTCGGATGCTCGAACTCCCGCGCCACATGGCCGAGTGCTGTGTAGAACACCCGGCCCTTACCGAATCTCTTCTTGGTCACCACCGGCATCACCACGCCTGCCGTCCATTCCGCGTATTCGCCGGAGCAGGTGGTGGTGGCCAGCACCTCCACCGCCGGGTCAACATGCAGATAGTACTGCTCGGAATGGTAGTCGAACGATTGAAGCCCGGCGGTGATCGGGTCAGTCTGGTTGGTGATATCAACACGGAAGTCGATGATATTGCCGGGATGCGCCACCCATTGCACGCCGCACATGAAGTGAAACGCCACCTCTTCGCGGAAGGACCCAGCAAGTCCGCCATGGTAGCTGCCCAGGCCGCAGCCCCCTTTGACAGCCGCCAGCAGATTGTCGAGCGGTGCCTTTTCGATGGTCGCACGGGTGAAGATCGGCACAATCAGGCTCATCTCGGCCAGATCGGGCGTGGCAAATGCGTCCGATCCTTGCTCAACGCGCACGTCGAAGCCTTCGGCTACGAGCATGTCGCGCACAACAAGCGCCCCCTGCTCCGGCTCATGGCCTTCCCATCCGCCCCAGACGATGATGGCTTTGCGCATTCTGCTCTCCTCTGATCAGCCGCGTGGCACCCAGCCGCGATATTTCGGATGATCGGCCCCGATGGGCAGATGGACGGCCTGCCCGGTTTCGTTGGAATGAAAGATCGCGGTGATCAACTCCAGCGAGCGGCGCGCATCCGCCAGCGTCACCGGGAAGTCTCCACCGGTCTCCAGTGCTTTGTGGAACAGGGCGAATTGACGGGCGAAGCGCGGCTCCGCGTAAGGGGCAACGCTGTCCATCACTGCCTGGATTTTGGCACCGATCTCGGGGGTTTTCGGGATCATCACCCATTCCGGATCACCGGGACGGCCGGCAGCACCCGGGCCGCCATCGCCCTGGTGGCCAGTATCGATCTCGAAGGTGACGTTCTCAAAACAGAAGCGCATGCGTGTGATCTGCAGCTGTGAGCCAAGGGTTGCGGTGAGTGAGACCAGCGAGCCATCGGCCATTTTCAGGCTGGCGACCGCGCAATCCTCAACCTCAATGGGGTTGACGCGCGTGGTCTTGAAGGCGGCAACCGCCTCGGCTGGGCCCAGCAGATACATCATCAGATCGTGCATATGGATCGACTGGGTCAGCAGCACGCCGCCCAATTCGGTTGCGAATTTGCCGCGCCATGCGACCTCGTAATAATCCGGCCCACGCTTCCAGGCAGTCTCCACAGCGTGCACATAGCCCCGTCCGGCGAGGCCGCTGTCGATGGCGTGTTTGACGCGTTTGATGCCGGTACCGAAGCGGTACTGAAAGATCGGCATCACCCGCGCCTTGCTCTCATGCTGGCGGGCGATGATGTGGTCGGCTTCGTCGAGCGATGCGACGAAGGGCTTTTCGCAGATAACATGCTTGCCGGCGTCAAGCGCTGCCATGGTCATGGCGAAATGCAGGCTGGGCGGCGTGCAGATGCTGACGACGTCGATATCGGCGCGGGCGAGCACCGCGGCGAAGCTTGTGCTGGTCTCGGCGATGGCGTGCCGTGCGGCGAAATCGGTTGCTCTCTGGGCGTCGAGATCACAGGCAATGGCGAGGTCGAATTGGTCGGGCAGTGCCAGAAACCCGTCCTCCGCGTGGGAATCCGCCACCCAGCCGCACCCAATAATCGCCGCCCGCAATTTGGTCATCATTCCGCCCCTGTCTGGATCACGCGAGGAAATGGCCCCGAGGCGAACCCCGGGGCCCAGCCGTTACATCACCGCGTTGCCTTCAGAGATCAGCCGCTTGCCAGCCTCAGCCACGCTGATCTTACCGAAGGCCACCTGATCACTGATCGGGCGCAGCACATTGCGGTCGAACTCACTGGCCCCCTTCGGTGCCACCGGCGGCACCGGCACAACTTTGGTGGCGAGGTTGTTGACGTAATCCACCGTCGCCTGCTCAACCGCGTTGAGCGTGGGGGCAATTTGCTTGCGGATGGCGGGCAGCATCGGCACCCCGCGCTCCACGCCCAGAATGGCCCCGGCTTGCGGGTCGGTGACGAAGTAGCTGATGAACTGGGCGGCCTGATCCTTGTATTTGGAGTTCGCGGCAATGCTCCAAATCAACGCAGGGCGGTAGAAATGCCCAGACAAGGCAGCACCCTTGGTCTTCGGATAGGAGGTCAGCGACAACTTGTTCTTGCTCTGCGCCTGGTAGCCCACCAGCTGGTTGGAATATTGCAGCCCACTGGCGGCCTTGCCCTGGCCGAGTGGGGAGCTGTCAATGTCCAGATGGTCCGCCGCCTGCACGTCCGCCGGAACGCAGCCGCCGGCCTTGGCCAGCTTGTCCCAGTATTCAAACCACTCGGCAGCATCGCTGGCGTCAAAGCCCAGCTGACCTTCGGCGGTGTAGAGACGCTTGCCGCGCTGTTCGAGCCACACGTTCAGGCCGTTATGGTAGCGCGCGCCATACGGAGCACCCCAGAAATCCGGCTTGTTGGCCGCTTTGGTGATGGCAATCGCCCCCTCGGCGTATTGCTCCCAGGTCGTGGCCTCATTCGGGATTGGCACGCCCGCTTTGGCATAAGCCGTCTCATCGACCACCAGCGCGAAGGAGTTCAGACCCAGACCCACGCCGTAAATCTTGCCGTTCACCTTGCAAAGATTGAGGTTGTCGCCAAACTCCGTGATTTTCAGCGTGCTCGGGATATAGCCATCCAATGGCGCGCAGGCACCGCGCTTGGAGTAGTCGGCCAGCGTGTTCGGTTCGAGCTGGAACACGTCGGGAATGTTGCGGCCGGCCATCATGGTCACCAGCTTCTGCCAATAATCGGCGGACGCTGACTCACCCACCATGGTGATGTCCGGGTTCTGCTCGTGATACTTGGCACCCACTTCAAGGGTCCGGCGGTTGCGTTCCTGCGCGCCCCACCAATACATGCGAAGACGAACGTCCTCGGCGCGAGCGGGCGCGAAGTGCGAGGAACCGGCGAGCATGGCACCGGCCCCGAGGCCAGCCTTGAACATCGCGCGACGCGTGGTTGAGATCGACATGAACATTCGCTCCGTTTGTTGGTGCCGTGTTATCCCGGCGGATTGAAAGCGGTTCGGTCTGATCGTCAGTCCGTGTGCGCGCCAGACCGAGCAGCGCACAGGGTTTCGTTGCGGGTTATGCAGGTTTTTCGCAACTCATCACCCGAACGCCTTCACGATGGCATGAAAACGCGCGTGCCATCAGCCGACGCCGTGCCCGGCAAGCAGGCGCTGCATGCGCGCGGTGGCGAGGTCCGGATTGTGCAGGCAGCGCGCCTTGTCCGCGAGACGGAACAGCTCGGCCAGATGCTGCAGCGAGCGTGTGCTCTCCTGCCCGCCAATCATCTGAAAATGATCCTGCAGGCCGTTGAGATACGCCATAAAAACAACGCCAGTTTTGTAGAAGCGGGTCGGCGCTTTGAAGATGTGGCGGCTCAAGGCAACAGTGGGTTCCAGCACCGCGTGGAACGTGCCGGCATCGCCAGCGGCCAGGCTCGATAGGGCTGAGGAAGCGACCGGCGCGATGGCGTCAAAAATCCCCAGCAATGCGTCCGAATAGCCGTGATTGTCGCCCGCGATCAGCTCGGCGTAGTTGAAGTCGTCGCCGGTGTACATTGTCACACCATCAGGCAAGCGGCGGCGCATGCCGATCTCCTTCTCCTTGGACAGGAGCGAGATCTTGATGCCGTCCACCTTGGCGGCGTTGTGGGCGATGATGGCGAGACACACATCCATCGCCTCGTTGTGGTCGGCGTGGCCCCAATAGCCGGCCAGCGCCGGGTCAAACATCTCGCCCAGCCAGTGGATGATGACGGGCTGCTTCACCTGGGACAGCACGCGGTCATAAACACGGGCATAATCATCGGGCGATTTGGCCGCCTGCACCAAAGCGCGGCTGGCCATCAGGATGATGCGCGCACCGGCCTTTTCGACGGCCTCGATCTGCATCTCATACGCGGCAATCACATCATCGATCGTGACGGACGCGCCGGGCTGCAGATGATCGGTGCCGGCACCACAGGCGATCACGGCCCCGTCGCGGCTGCGGGCCTCGCGCTGGGCGCGGGTGATCAGTTCGAGTGAGGCTTTCCAGTCCATGCCCATGCCGCGCTGGGCGGTGTCCATCGCCTCGGCAACGCCGAAGCCGAGATCCCAGAGGTGATGCCGGAACGCCATGGTGCGGTCCCAGTCCACCGCCGTCTCAAGCCATGGGTCGATCTCGGCCAGCGGGTTGGAGACCACATGAGCCGCCGCATAGGCGATGCGGTTGAACACCGGCTTGCGCGTGGCGGGCAACGGTGATCCGGTCAGCGTGTAGGTCTCAAGGGCTGCACCGTGCGGCAAGGTGAGTGAGAGCATGGCTCAGATATCCAGCGCCAGCACGTCGGTCCAGCGGCACTCGCGCAAGCTTTTCTGGCCGAGTTGGATCTGTGCCATCGCAGCGCCTCTCGTCCCCGGCTTGATGCCGATTGTATATAACTGGTTACTTACCTTATGAACCAGAGCACCACCCCGTCAAGCGCCTTCAGGGCCGCAGATAGCCAAGGATGACCTGCACAATGTGCTCGCCCCAGGCATCGGTCTGATCGGCGCGGGTGAGGTTGCGGCCGAAGATAACCGAGAGCGTGTAGCGGTTGGACAAATAGAAAAAACCAAGCGAGGCAATCGAGATATAGACCTGCACCGGGTCCGCATCGGCGCGAAAAACGCGCTCGGCCACGCCGCGCTCAAGCAACCCCTTGATCGTTGCCACCAACGGCGAGTGCAGATCGAAGATGCGTGCCGAGCGTTTGAGATAGGCCGCCTTGTGCAGGTTTTCGGTGGCCAGCAGGCTGAGGAATTCCGGATGGTCCAGGAAATACTGCCAGGTGAAAAGTGCCAGTTCGCGCATCGCCTCGGCTGGGCCCCGCTGCGTCAGGTGCAGGCCGTGTTCGGCGGTGCGGATGGCGACATAGGCCGATTCCAGCACGGCGACGTAGAGCGCCTCCTTGTCACCGAAATAATGATAGATCATCCGCTTGTTGATCTTGGCACGGGCGGCCACGGCATCGATGCGGGCACCGCCAAAGCCTTTTTCGGTGAACTCGCGCGTGGCGGCCTCCAAAATCGCGGCCGACGTACGTTCAGGGTCGCGCGTGGCGTTCGTGCGCGGCGTGCCTGCACCGCTTGCGGCTTTGCGCCGCGGCCGGGCGGATGGCGTGCGCGGTGGCACCTGACTGCCAGTCAGCTCGTCGCTCATCCACGCCTCCACACGTAAGGCCACTTCATGCACCCTCATTTACAAGTTGAGCATTGACCGGCGAAATAAGGCCAGCATATTTATAACCTGCCAGTTACTAAGCACATAAAATGCAATGCGGGCACAAGGGCCAGAGGTGTACCGCATATTCGGCGGTGCCTCACAAGAGCCTGCGGTGAAAGGGGGGCGAGCAGATGGTTATCCAAAGGCACGGCCTGACGCCGCAACTATGCGCGAGCGCATGACAGGCGCTGCGTCGTTCGGCGGTGCCACGCGGCCGCCGCGCACCAGCAAGCTGCAATCGATCCGGGAAGGCTACGGCTTTCTGATGCCATGGCTGGCGGGCCTGCTCGGCTTGACGCTGGGGCCCGCGCTGTTCTCGCTTTATCTGTCTTTCACCAAATATGATTTGGTGAGCGATCCGAAGTGGATCGGCATGGGCAATTACGTGCGCATTTTCTCCACCGATCCGAAATTCTGGATCGCGATGAAGGTGACATTCACCTACGTGTTTCTGTCCGTGCCGCTGAAGCTGGGCTTCGCGCTCGCGATCGCAATGATGCTGAACAAAGGGCTGCGTGGCCTGCCGATCTACCGCGCATTGTTCTATCTGCCGTCGCTGCTCGGCGGCTCGGTTGCCATCGCCATTCTGTGGCGTCAGGTGTTCTCCTCCGGCGGGCTGTTCAATCAGGTGCTGGCGATGCTGGGCATCAAGGGCATGGGCTGGGTGAGCACGCCTGAGACCGCCCTTTACACGCTGGTGCTGCTGACAGTGTGGCAATTCGGCTCGTCGATGATCATCTTCCTCGCAGGTCTGCGGCAAATCCCAGCCGATATGTACGAAGCCGCCAGCATCGATGGCGCGAGCCCGCGGCGGCAGTTCTTTCGCATCACCCTGCCGCTGCTGACGCCGGTGATCTTCTTCAACGCCATCGTGCAGACGATTGACGCGTTCAAGGCATTCAACTCCGCCTTCATCATCAGTGACGGCACAGGCGGGCCGGTGAACGCGACGTTGTTCTATACGCTCTATTTGTTCCAGGAGGCGTTCTCGTTCTTCCGCATGGGCTATGCAGCGGCGCTGGCCTGGGTGCTGGTGATGATCATCGGCTGCATCACCGCCATCTCCTTCTTCATGTCGCGCTACTGGGTGCATTACGATGAGTGACACCGCACCAGACATGCTGCCCGGCATGCAGCGGTCACGCTGGAGCGGTGTGCGCAAGCACACATTTCTGTGCTGCGTCTCGCTGGTGATGCTCTATCCGCTGCTGTGGATGGTGGCGGCATCTCTCAAGCCGTCCACCGAAATCCTCAACACTGCCTCGATCATCCCAAGCCATGTCGATTTCAGCTCCTACCGGCGCGGCTGGTTCGGGCTTGATGTCAGCTTCGGCACGTTCTTTCTGAACTCGCTGATCGTCTCGGTGCTGTCGGTAATCGGCAACGTGATGACCTGCTCACTCACCGCGTTCGCCTTTGCGCGGCTGCACTTTCCCGGGCGGAATTTGTGCTTTGCGATCATGCTCGGCACGCTGATGCTGCCGTATCACGTCGTGCTGATCCCGCAATATATCCTGTTCCTGAACCTGGGTTGGATCGACACGTTCCTGCCGCTGGTGGTGCCGAAATTCATGGCCACCGATGCGTTCTTTATCTTTCTGATGGTGCAGTTCTTCCGCGGCATCCCGCGCGAGCTGGATGAGGCGGCGCGCCTCGACGGCTGCTCAGCGTGGCGCATCTATTACAAAATCATGCTGCCGCTCTCCATACCAGTGCTGGCGACGGCTGCGATCTTCTCGTTCATCTTCACCTGGGACGATTTCTTCGCGCCGCTGATCTATCTCGGCGATCCCGGCAACTATACCTCTCAGGTGGCGCTGCGCAGCTTCATCGACAGCTCCAACCAGTCCGACTGGGGCGGGCTGTTCGCGATGTCGTCCCTGGCCCTGGTGCCAGTGTTCATCTTCTTCGTCTTCTTCCAGCGTCTGCTGATCGAAGGCATCGCCACCACCGGCATGAAACGATGAGGAGTGCCGCCTGATGGCAAGCCTGACGCTGTCCAAGGTCACCAAGCGCTTCGGCGTGTTCGACGCGATCAAGGACATCGACCTGTCCGTTGAGAAGGGCGAGTTCGTGGTCTTCGTGGGCCCGTCCGGCTGCGGCAAATCCACCTTGCTGCGGATGATCGCGGGGCTCGAAGGCATCTCGGGCGGCGAGCTGATGATCGGCGGCGCGTTGATGAACGACGTCGCCCCCGCGCATCGCGGCATTGCCATGGTGTTCCAGTCCTACGCGCTCTATCCGCATATGTCGGTGCGCAAGAACATGGCCTTCGCGCTGGAGACGGCGGGTATGCCGAAGTCAGAGGTCACTGCCCGCGTCGGCAAGGCGGCCAGTATTCTGCAGATCGAAGCACTGCTCGACCGCAAGCCCAAGCAGCTCTCTGGTGGCCAGCGCCAGCGCGTGGCGATCGGGCGGGCCATTGTGCGCGATCCGCAAATCTTCCTGTTCGATGAGCCGCTCTCAAACCTCGACGCCGAGCTTCGGGTGCAGATGCGGGTTGAGATCGCCAAGCTGCACAAGGAACTGGGGGCGACGATGATCTACGTCACCCACGACCAGGTCGAGGCGATGACGATGGCAGACAAGATCGTGGTGCTGCGCTTGGGCCAGGTCGAGCAGATCGGCACGCCCCTTGATCTCTACAACGCACCGGTGAACCGCTTCGTTGCGGGTTTCATCGGCAGCCCAAAGATGAATTTCCTCAACGCCACACTGCTCAGCGTGAGTGGAGCGGGGGCCGAGGTGGAGCTCGCCGACCAGCGCCTGCTTATTCCGCGTGGCCTCGCCTCTGCCCAATCCGGCCGCATCGAACTGGGTCTTCGCCCTGAGCACGCCATGCTGTCCGGCGGCGACATCGCGCTGGGGCGGATGGAGGTGATCCTGGTGGAGCATTTGGGCGGCAACACACTGCTCTATGGCAAGTTGGCGGATGGTCAGATGCTCACCGTGCAGGTGGAAGACCAGGCGCGCACACAGGCCGGCGACAGCGTGGAGATTTTCACCCAGGCGCGCCGCTGCCACCTCTTCGCCGAAAACGGCAGCGCCTTCACGCCGGTCTGACACGGCTCATTCATTCCAGGAGAGTTTCATGCAGCATCGCAATTTCGGCCGGACCCATCGTCCGGTGAGCGAGATCGGCTTCGGCGCCTGGCAGATTTCCGGTGCCTGGGGCCCGGTGGATGAGGCCCAGGCGCTCGCTGCCATCCATGGAGCACTCGACGCTGGCATCAACTTCATCGACACAGCCGACGTCTATGGCAACGGCCTGTCCGAGCAGCTGATCGCCAAAGCGCTGCGCGGACGATCCGGCACGCCGCCGTTCATCGCCACCAAAATAGGCCGCCGCTCCCGCCCGCACGTGGCCGAGGCCTACACCGCCGAGACGCTGACCGGCTTCGTTGAGCGCAGCCTGACCAATCTGGAGGTCGAGATCCTCGATCTGGTGCAGCTGCACTGCCCGCCACCCTCCGTTTATTACATGCCCGAGGTGTTCGAGGCGCTCGATGGCCTGGTCACCACCGGCAAGATCCGCGCCTATGGCGTGAGCGTCGAGAAGGTGGAAGAGGCACTGAAGGCGATCGAATATCCCAACCTGTCCAGCGTGCAGATCGTCTTCAACATGTTCCGCCAACGCCCGGCCGAGCTGTTCTTTGCTGAGGCCAAGCGCCGCGGCGTCTCGGTGATCGTGCGCCTGCCGCTGTCGAGCGGCCTGCTCTCTGGCAAGATGACCGCGCAGACGGTGTTCGACGAGAAGGACCATCGCAACTTCAACCGCTTCGGCCAGTCTTTCGATCGGGGCGAGACCTTCTCGGGTTTGGACTACGACGTGGCGCTGCGGGCGGTGGAGGAAATCCGCAAGCTGGTGCCTGAAGGCATGACGATGGCGCAATTCGCGCTCCGCTGGGTGCTGATGCATGATGCCGTGACAGTGGCGATCCCGGGTGCCCGCAACGCCGAACAGGCAAGCGGGAATGCATCATCCTCCGGCATGCCGGCCGTCAGCCAGAGCACAATGCAGGCTTTGGCACAGATCTACGACCATCACGCCAAAGCCCAGGTGCATCAGCGCTGGTAGCACTTCCTTCGGCCGGAAGCGTTTGAGGGGCTGTGATGGTGCAAGAGCCCCACGCCACCGAACCGCGGCTGTTTGTACCGCACATGCGGCCGATCATAGAACGCCATTGATTTTCGTGTCAGCGTCGTGAAGCCGCGGTCCAGCGGCGCATGGGGCAGGCCCTCCCATTCCGCCGGAGAAGCCGCTTGCCTGCACGCGAATTCCGGCCTGTACTGTCAAAAAACACCTGAACAATCGGGAGTGGCCACATGCAGCGACGAACCTTGCTCGCCTCCTCGCTCGCTCTGACGACACAGCTTGCCGCGCCCCATATCGCATCAGCACAGACGGTGGTGCCTCTGACCTATATTCCGGTCACCGATCTCACAGTCCTTGATCCGTTCTTCGCGGGGCCGGATATCACCAGCCTGCATGCCTCCAACGTGTTCGAAACGCTCTACGCCATGGACCGCGACCTGGTCCCGCAACGCCAGATGGTCGAGAGCGAAGCCGTCGAGGACGACGGCAGGCGCTGGACGATGACGTTGCGGCCTGGCCTGCGCTTTCATGACGGCGAGCCCGTGCTGGCACAGGATGTTGTGGCCAGCCTGCGCAAATGGGGCACGATCGATGTGCTCGGCGCGAAGCTGATGTCGGTCACTGACGCCCTGACCGCGGTGTCGGATCGGGTGGTGGAGTTCCGCCTCAAACGGCCATTTCCGCTGATGAAGACCGCCTTGTCCAAGCCCGGCACCTTCACCGCGTTCATTATGCCGCGCCGGCTGATCCCGCTTGCAGGGACCGGCAAGCTCACCGAGATTGTCGGCAGCGGGCCCTATCGCTACGTCGCGGACGAGCGTGTCATTGGCGCGCGGGTGGTCTATGCGCGTTTCGACGCCTATCAGCCCCGCCCGGAACCCGGCAACTGGCATGCCGGCGGCAAGGTTGCGCACTTCCCCCGGGTGATCTGGACCGTGATCCCCGACAGCTCCACGGCCGCGGCGACGATGCAAAAAGGCGAAGCGGATTGGTGGGGCGACGTGCCGCCCGATCTGGCCCCGCTGCTGCGCGCGGATCGTCGCCTACAGGTTCAGGTGCAGGACCTGCTGGGCGGAGACATCGTAATGCGCTTCAACGCACTCTACCCGCCGTTTGACAACCCGGCCGTGCGCCACGCGATCCTGCCGGCCATCGACCAGTCCGCCTTCATGACCGCCATCGCGGGCGATGACCGCTCTTTGTGGCGCGACCATGTCGGGGCCTTCAGCGTTGGCAAGCCAATGAGCACCGATGCCGGGGTCGAGATCATGGAAGCCAATGTCGGCAAGGCACGACGGCTGCTTACGCAGGCCGGCTACAAGGGCGAGACAATCGTGGTGATGGTGGCCGCCGACTATCCTGCCCTGTTCGCCGCCGCGATGGTGGGCGTCGATGTCCTGAAAAAAATTGGCTTCACCGTAGAACTGCTGACGCTGGATTACGGCAGCTACACCCAACGCCGAGCCAGCAAGGCGGTGCCCGGCAAGGGCGGCTGGAACGTGTTCTTCAACTCGTTTTCCGGATACAGCAGGCTTGATCCGGCAGCCCATCTGGGTCTGTCCAGCGCCTGGGCGGGCTGGCCCAAGATCGATGAGATCGAGGCGCTGCGCGACCGCTGGTTCGACGCCGAGGACCTGGCCGACCGTCAGGCAATCGCGCGCCAGATTCAGTTACTGGTGTTTCGCGATGCGCCATTCCTGCCGCTCGGCACCACCTACGGGCTAACAGCGTTCGACCGGCGGTTCACCGGCGTTGAACGCAGTCACGCCCCGTTCTTCAATGTGCGTCGGGGGTGATGTCCAGGCGGGCGATGGCAATGCCGGCCTCGCCGCCCACGGCGTAGAGCAGATAGATCTGGCCGTCCTCCTGGAAGATCGCCGGATCGCGCAACTGATTCACCACGCCATAGGCGGTGCTGCGCCTCGACGCCAGCTTCGGGGCGGCAGCGCCTTCCCAGTCAAATTCCGGCCGCAGAACGGTCTGCGGCGGCCCGTCCCGCCAGCCTTGCCAGTCGCCTCGGAGGTCGACGCGGCTCAGCAGAATGCTCTCCGGCGCGTCACCAACCTGCGTCCAGAACACCAGCAGTTCGTCGCCCCGCTTCAGCACCGCGCAATGGCGCATATTCGGGTTGAACAAGGTCGGGCCGGGCTCGAACCCGCCGATGCCATCCGCCGAACGTGACAGCAGGCCGGGCATGGCGAGGGCGTGGTGCATCCCGCCATGCTGAAAGATCCGCATATAGGGCCGGCCAATCACTTCCGGCAGCGCTGTGAAGTCAAGGCCGTTGGCCGAGACGGCAAGCCGTGACACCTGATGACCGGCTGCCTCGAGCCCATGAAAATACATCAGAATACGCCGGCCGACAGGATCAACATGCACATCCGGTGACGCAATATGGGGGGTCGTGACCTCTGACAGCACGTCGTGCGAATAGGCCACGTTGCGGGCACGGAACAGCGCCTCGAACCGCTCAAGTTGCTCCGGGCTCACCTCGGGTGGGGATACCAGAAAGCCGGAATCCGCAAGGCGCAGCGCACCCGGCACATGGATGTGCCAAGGGCCAGTCAGCGCGTCGGCATAGGCCAGCCTGATATAGCTGCCCTTGTGATCGGCGAAATACAGATAGTATGTCCCAAGTCGCCCCTCGACCCAGTCCGGCACTCGGATCAGGGAGGGCCCCTGGATGTTGACGCCGATGCTGGGGTCCAGTTCCGGACCGATGATCGGGGCATTCACCAAACGTTGAGCAATAACCGGCACCAGAAAACTCCTTGCTATCGTCAAAAACGGATCAGCAGCCGGTTCAGCAGCAAGCAGATGAGCCCGATCGTGATCATGCCAGTCATCACCGTCGCTGTTTGATACCACTGGATGGCCTCCATCGTCATGGTGCCAAGCCGTTTGACACTGACGATCATTTCGCTCGCCACCAGCGCCCGCCAGCCATAGGTGAGCGAGTTGCGCAGACCGACAATGATCTGCACGAGGGTCCCCGGCAGCACGAGTTCGCGCAGCACCCGCAAGGAGTTGGCACCGTTGCCGGAGCCGAACCAGATCATGGCCAGCCGCACCGTTGGACGATAAAATTTGATCAAATACACCGAACTTTTCTTGATTGGATCTCACTACCTCCTAACATCTGATCAAATAAGGCATGTTGGACAAACGAAATGCCAGGACAGGTCAATTTGGGGAAGCTGCCGTCGCTCGCCGCTCGTGTCGCGCGGTTTGCGTTTATCGTTTCCCTTGGCGCGGGATTGATCGGTGTCACGCCCGGCCATGCGCTCTATCCTGAGCGAACAATAACAGTCATCGTGCCCAACAAAGCCGGCGGTCCGCTCGATATCATTGCGCGCACCGTGGTGAAGAACCCGCAAAAATCGGTCTCGCAAAAAATCATCGTGCGCAACATTGTGGGCGGCGGCACCGCGATTGGCGACCGCGCGGCGCACGACGCGGGACCGGATGGCTATACTCTGTTGGTTATTCACCAGGCCTTCCTGATCGCCTCCTCCGAGGGCACCCTCGGTTTTGATTACCGCGACATGACGCCAATTGCGCGCGCGGCTGGCCAAAGCCTCATGCTGACGGCTTCAAGCGCGGCCCCTTACAAAACCTTCGCCGAGTTTGTTGCACATGCGCGCGCCAACCCGGGGGCGGACCGGATCGGTGTGTTCCTGACAGCGCACAACCATATCGTGGCGCTTTCCTTGATGCAGGCAACGCAGTCCTAGAGCACGTTTCGACCAGATGGAATCATCTGGTCG
>CAIJTR010000030.1 GCA_903823665.1 uncultured Rhodospirillales bacterium | reverse complement strand
CGCCAGGCACCGAGCACCAGGAACACCGTAAGGACGAGCGGGAACTCCTCCGGCAGCGTTGCCATCGCCAGCGTGATGCCAGCCAGGATACCCTTGACCCATTCGCCGTGCATCAGACCATAGGTGACGGCGAGAGCTGCTGACGACCCGATCCCAAAGATGGCGAATATCTTCACAAGCTTGCGGGTCTGGACCTGCAAAGGTGTGGGCGCGCTCTCGACCGCACCAAGGGACGTACCGATGCGGCCGATCTCTGTCCGCGCCCCGGTGGCGAGCACACGCGCCAGCCCAGTGCCGCGCACAACCAAACTACCCGACCAAGCATAGGCCGTGCCATCCCCACCCGGCCGAACGTCGCCGGTGTGGCTCTCACGCAGCGCCTTGCGGACCGGCACCGACTCACCCGTTAGCAGAGACTCATCGGCCTCAAGGTCCGCAACCTCCAGCAGGCGCGCATCGGCTGGAACACGGTCGCCTTCGACGAGGGCGATGATGTCGCCCACCACGACGTCACCGCCCGGAATGCGCACCCGCAGGCCGTCGCGGATGACGAACGCACCCGGGCTGGTCAGGTCCTTTAAGGCCGCCAGCGCCCGCTCCATCCGGCTCTCCTGCACCACAACCAGCACGACGTTCAGAACCGCGAATGCGAGCAGGATCAGCGCGCCCGCAAGGTCACCGATGACGAGATAAAGCACTCCTGCCCCGAGCAGCATCAGCAGCATCGGCTCGCGCACCGCGTCCAGGACAATACGCGCCATGCCGCGCTGCCGTTCCTGCGGCAGCTCGTTGCGGCCGTCCCGCAACAACCTCGCCGCCGCCTCGGCAGCAGTCAGGCCATGATCCGCCGCGACTTGCCGATCTGTGGCTTGAGTGACGGGCGAGGCCGCCGCTTCGGATGGGCTGGTGCCCGTCATCGCATTGTGTTGCGGCGCCTCCCCCAGGCCGTGCTGCACATACAGAACCTCAACTGCTGCCATCAGCAGGAGCGTAAGAGGTGCGGCGAGCAACACGCCAAGCGGGCCAAACAGGATGCTGAACGCCACCGTGGACAGAATGGCCAGCACGGGCGGAAACGATGTCGCCTCCGCCTGCACCATCGGGGTGATGAAATTGCCCTCGATGAAATGCACGCCAGCATACATGCAGATGACCGAGATGGCGTAGACCGGCCCTTGCGTCATCGCCACCAAAACGGCTGGGATCGCCGCCAGGATCGCGCCGACGAAGGGGATGAAGCACAGCAGCCCCCCCATCAGGCCGAGTGCGAAAGCTGCCTCAATGCCCAGCAGCTGCAGACCAGTGCCGGTCAGCACGCCGATGGTCACCATGACCACGAGTTGCCCCGCCAGCCACCGCTCCAGCACGCGGCCCGTCACGCCGAACAGTGCCTCCGCAACGGGGCGCTGCGCCGGTGGCACAAGGCGCAGGCACAGATGCCTGTAGCGCTCCGGCTGTGCCGCAAGATAGATCGCCACAAACAAGGCGATCACCGCATAGCCGAGCCCACGGGTGAGCAGACCGCCGATCAACGTTACCATCGACGTGGCCCAGCCGGTGGCACCCAAGACGTTGGCGGCACGCACCTGATCGAGCAGCTGTCGGCCATAGGGATTGCCGGTCAGCCAGGCCATGACCAGCTTGTATCCGGCCGGTGCGGCCTGGATCACATCATCCAGCTGCCCCGCGACGGTGGCACCAAATACCCAAAGGGCTGCGCCGAAGATACCAAGCCCGAGCACGAACACGCCCGCCAGTGCCAAGCCCCGGTTGATGCCGCTGTGCCGCGCAATCAGTCGTGTGGCCGCGCACAGACCGATGGCGAGCAGAACGGCACCGAACAGCAGAACCAGAATATCAGACAGCTGCCACAACGCGGCGGCGAGTGCTGCAATGACGAGGACGACCAATAATCGCCCGGTGAATGTGCCGAGCGATATGGCGGGAGAAGCGGGTTGGTCAGACGACAACGATGGCTTGGATATTAGCACGTTCGGACCTGCGTGCTGCCCAGACGTGCTGGTCTGGTCATAAGGCGCACCTTTGCCGTCGGCGGAGTCTGTGCGGCTACCCTTCATCTTTAGGGCGCTTTTTTTCCGCTTAGCATGGCACCAACGAGATTCTCCCGGTGCACAACGCTAGCAAGACCCACCCCCAGAATGTGCAAGGCAACGAGCCCGAGCGTGATATTGGCCAGTGCACCATGGAGGTTGCCAGCGATGCCCGGGCCACACTCAGCACGTATGCGGCCCGATTCATGGCCGCCTTCATGTTCCTCTGCATTTGCCACCGAGATGACCAAACCACCCGCGCTCGCGAATGGCCCATTGCCGATGTTGCCGTATGCAACAAGCCCAGCGCCCACGGTTGCGGTAGGTGAGATGAGCAGTGCTGCGATCATATAGGCTCCGGCCGGACTATGCCCGATATAGCGTTGCCCCAGGCATGCAGCATTTGCGCGAAATATCTCAATGCCGTCACAGGGTTGTAGGAAAAGTCACTGAACCGGGCGTGGCGTGTGCCAATAAAACCCCATACCAGTCTGATCGCTACAATGGTTCCTACGGCATATCCCGCCCAAACGTGGAGATGATCTGTACCACCGATTTTTTCCTCACCGGCAAGATAGGCGCTGGCAAATGCTATGACCAACGCCCTATGCCCGTATCGCACAACGCGATCGTAAACCTGTATCCACGCCTTTTGCACCGTTGAAGACATTGCCAGTTTCCCTCGTTCTAAGCGCCCGCCTACTTCGATGCGCAAAATTGATTTCAAGGCCCGCGCCGTGCCTCGCTCACGGGCGAACACGCAGCGATCTGACCTATTTTCCGAAGCCACTATCACCAATACGTGTAAATCGCCTTGATCTAAATCAAATTTAATAAATTAAAATATGTCCAAAATTGAAATAATTAAAATTGTTGGCCAACCATTTTTATCATTTTCCTTCAAAGATTCTAATTTCTAAAATTTTTTATTTTAAGATAAAAAATTACTCGGTCTATTCAAATGCGTATTTTCCGAAGCTTTTGCGCTCGCTGTTGTCCGACAGTGTTTGGACGCGCTTCGTCGACGATGGCTGTAACGAGTGAGGAGGCCGCAGACCAGCGGGATAATATCAGCCCCTGATTCTACGCGCGATCAAGGCTCGCCGATACATCAAAAAACATACTGAAATCTCCCATATATTATTATTTTATTTTTATTTTGAATAATATCACGAGTACAGACTTTTTTATTATTAATGTTGACCAGCCGGCTGAGGCTGCTCAACTGGGCCAACGTGGTGGGTTTTGACCGCGGCGCGTTGGCTGAGACGAGCACCGTGGGGCTGGCGTCATACACTCGAAGGGCACCGCGCAGGTTGGAAGCCCATGGACGCCCGGCGGCACAGGGTGCCGTCGAGAAGTTGTCAACCTTCCGTTCATGCACCTCCTCGGCATGAATGGGCCTGACGCGACGGGGCGGCTCCGGCGAACCGATCGGGAAGGCAAGCGGCCACCTCGCGCATGTCGCGGGGCTGGTCCCGCTCTGCCTTTGCTCTGAGACTCACCAGCAAACCAACCGGCTTGGAGGATGATCATGGACGTCAGCTATGCGATGATAAAGGCTGAGGCGCAGCGGCGGAGAAGGTGAAAAGCAACGGCTGAACGGCAAAGTGCAGACGCACGAGCAGCAGATGAAGCAGCATCCACTCCGCAGCTGCACTCGATGGAAAGCAGATCAATTGGCGACGCTTAGGAACGCACCCGGTCATCACATCACAGCGCAGCCACTCGAAGGATGGGCGCAGCCAGGTGCGGTCTTCACCTACCGCGGCAATCCAGAGAAGATACTCGCCGTGAGCGCCGCGAAGGTAGAGACCGTCGGGGCCCATTGTTTCTACGAGTGGCATGCTCCATCATTTTTGGCGCTCGTGGCCGATGGTCAGATTTTCCACACACCTCGTGCCACGCAGCACACGAAGCCACCAAAAACGCCCGCGCCCACAATCAGAGGCGAGCTTGATCCTGCGGCTCAAGAGCTCTTCGCGCGCGTGTATGAAGCCTTTGGCTTGGCTGAGCCGGCTTCGCAACGCATGGCCGCGTGGCTTAGGAGCATCCGTGCAGGAGAGCCAGCAGAGCCCTGGGAGCACATGCTGGGCGTCTTGCTCATTGAGATTGGCGCAGAGCATCGCGGGCTGGGCCATGGCATCGCCACGCGGCAAGGACGCGGTCGGCCTCCTGCTCGGCAGGCCGAAGCGGCTGCGACGCAGGATCTGATCAAACGGTTCATAAATTACCTCGAGGGCGGCGAGGCTGTCAGCGTTCTCG
The DNA here is from genome assembly GCA_903823665.1 of uncultured Rhodospirillales bacterium. GTDB lineage: Bacteria > Pseudomonadota > Alphaproteobacteria > Acetobacterales > Acetobacteraceae > CAIQQQ01. The sequence goes on along the minus strand of CAIJTR010000030.1, from coordinate 11,318 downwards.
ATTGGCAGTGGTTGAAAGCATTGCTCGAGACGGGGCTTAGATGCGTCGGTCTTCTCGCTCCGCTCGATGTAGGGGGACCTGGCCGACCGATGGCGACGAATTCACCGGCGCGTGTCCTTGCTGAGCGCACGCGGGGTGGTCTCGTACCCAAAGCAAAGGGGGCTGTCATACAGGCGGTCCGCGAGGCTGGCCGCAGATGCTGGTGCCAAGAGAGAAGGATCCTGCCGACTTTTACTTGCCACTCACCGCATTCCACGACGCCTTCCAGACCAGCATCGGCGATCTGCGGAAACACTTCTGCGGTTCGAGTTTGGATGACCTTTATCGAGAAGACGCTGCAGACTTCAGTGATGAAGACGACCAGGCGCCGTTGCCGGCCTGCAGGCCCATGGCGGCGAGCACTATCGCCAACCGTCTTGACCATGCGAGATGGGCGGCATGCGCCCTTGTCGCCAGTGGCGTCCCGATCGAGCAAGTGACGGACGTGCGGATGCTGGTCCAGCCGGTAGCCCAGCCATAGGCTGCGGCAGAATTCAATCAAAACCGCTTGCCCGCGCAACACGATCATAGATCGTCCGCCCCCGTCAGCCCATGACGCCATGTGCTGCTGTTGCCGCGTCAAGCCCCAAACGCAGAAATCCCCCATCTGGCGAACCAGATGGGGGATCTCAGTATTAGAGCTGGAACAGCTCCTTCAGTGCGGCAACGAGACGCTTGGTGGGCCCAGCAATGCGTTCCACTTCTCGTTGGAACGTCGTTGCAGCTTCCTGCCATTGCTTGAGCAAGACAGCGTTGTCCTGCGAATCGCCATGCTCGATCAGCCGGATGCCTTCCGCAGCGAGGGCCTTGTAGCCCTCCTCCAGGTTGGCTTCGATCTGATCCATGAAAATGCAGATCCGCAGCTCGCGGCGAACCCTCTCAGGGATGCGTTCGTGCCAGCGGCGTCCGCTCGAATCGCGCATGAGCCGATAGCGTGGGATGCCGTCAGCATCGGGCTCGGAGTCGAAAGTGGTGGGTGTTTTTGGGGTGTTCATAAGTGTGTGCTTTCAACAAAGCGCCGCCCTCCCGCACCACCCAGTCAGGGTGTTGCAGGCGAATGAACACACTTCCTCGCGGCTTGATATTGGCCGGTCGGAAATGTAAATTGTGGGGGAGGGGAGGCAACTAGCCTGCTGAATATATATAGTAATTTATAAACAAATATCAATAAAAACCTATTTTATAACCAGATATCTCTTGCAAATTTTATTATGGTCAATAAAGATGTTTTTAGATAAGGGCTATTTTATGATTTTAGTCTTCGGCGATAAGCCGATGTGCCCCGGTTATAATGACAAGTTTTGGCCGAAACCGGAATGGCGGGTTTGAGTTGGCCGGGGGCAAGAAGCCGCCGTTCGCCGTTCGCCGTTCGCCGTTCCTGGCTGTTGGTTCGTACCCGACACACAGCCGTCTTTCTTAACGGGCCGACTCAACGCCAACCCGGCAATCGCGAAAGATCCGAGCTATGCATCAACCAAAAGTCTTGGCCTCTGATGCAAGAAAGGTTCTTCGTCTGGCCTAAGCTGCTCGGCAATTTCACGAAGCTTCTTGCGGGCCCCCTCTAATCTCGAGCCCTGGGTCACAATTCGGGCACATGGCTTAGAAAGATGATCCACTGCAGGAGCACTGCTCCAGTTATCGAACTGCTCATAGCCGTCAGTGTTCAGGTAGCTTTCGCAGGGAAGACCTTCGGCAAGCACCACGTCATGCGCCGGCAGTTCTAGATGCCAATAGGTCACGCCGGGCACACGTGTTTGGCGGATAGTGGTGCCGTTGATGAGGTAGCGAACTGGGATGAGAACCCCATCGACATGCACAGCATGTTCCGGCGAAAGCACCAGATCGCGCGCCGGCAGTCCGGCCCCGAACGCTCCGGCGCTCACCGTAACAGGGTCAACATCCAGCCGCTTGGGGTGGCGATCGCAATCCACGGTGCGATGGCCGAGCCATACCACTTCAACAAAACCGCCGAATGCCGAGACCACGAGATCGCCCGCCCGCAACGTCTCGATCGGCACTTCACCCGACGGAGTGGAGATGCGCGTGCCTGTGGCGTAGCACGCCACTGATGCACCGAGATACTGTGTCGACGGCAATGCGAGATCGGCCGCCGCACCGCTGACCACGTCGGTGAAGGTTGCACCGTTGAGATTGACGCGTGTGATCTTGAGGTTGCTCGTCGCATCGTTCGCGCCGACCGTGTAGTCGAACACCACCTGCCCGACTGAACTCGGACTCACCGCCGCCGTTGTCGCCGTCAGGGCCGCATCATAGGTCGCGATGGCACCATTGCTGAGCGTGAGGCTCGGCAGACCACCCGTTGTGTCGATCGATACGTTCTGGCTCATCACCAGGAGAAGTTCCGTCGCGGTTCCCGCCGTGAGCGCGCCAATCTGCGAAATCGCCGCGGTGAGAATATGCGACGGGCCGATCTGGAACTGCAGCGGCACACCGAAGAAGTTTGTCAAATCGATAGTGTTACTGGCGCTGTCCTGGATCGTAGCGCCTTTGAGGTCGAGCGTGTTGATGAACGGGGAGACGAACTCCTCACCGGCCTTCGGCGTGTAATCGAACACCAACGAGCCGGCGCTCAGATTGGAGGCCGAGGCGTCGTAGGTCGCCGTTCCGCTGTCATTGAGCGCCAGGATGGGCGTGCCTCCAGAAAGTGTGGCAGCCTCGCTCAGGCCGAGTGTGATCTGCAGGGGCTGTCCGCCCTGGCTCTCACCCGATATTGGGCTCGATGTGACGCTCACGACATAGAGCGGATCTCCGGCGACCACGCCGGTCGGAGCATTGAGGGCTTTCGTGAAGTCAGCGTTGTAGCCGAGGGCGTCGGTGAACGTCGCAATGGCGCTGCCATGGCCGGCCCCCAGCGCCAGAACGACGCTGTCGACAGAGATGTTGCTGTTGTCTGACGCCGAGAAAAAGACATTGAACGTGAGCTGATTGCCCGAAGCGCCAGCGAACGCAGCGACGTCACCGTTGTTGAGCACCAGCCCAGGCGTGATGCTCTGGTTGGGGTCGCTGGAACTGGGCGAGTTCTCCGTCACTGCCTCGCTCATTGTTAGCGTAACTGTGGTGGACGTAACGCCGAAGCTGTTGGTGGAAGATGTGGCGGAAACTCCCGTCACCGTAAGGGGGGACGGATTGATCTGCACACCTGCACCGATCGTGGTGCCGATGGCGCTACCAAAATTTGCCGCCACTCCGCTGCCGGAAAGAACTGTCGCACCATGCAGATTGACCGCCGAAATCGTCACATTCGCTGCGTGATCGGCGGCGGCAACCGTGTCGTCGAACACCAGCACGCCCGTCGCTGGGGTGGAGGCAGCGGCATCATAGGTGGCAATGCTGCCATCGCTCAGCGTCAGCGTGGGGGAACCACTGGCGGTGTTGACCGTCACCGCCTCGCTCATCACAAGCGTGAGCTGGAACGTCTCGCCGGCATCGGCCTCCTCACCCACACCGGTTGGGCTTGCAGCAGCATTCGCAGAGAGTGCGCTGACGTAAACCGGCGGCCCGATCGCAAGGCCGGTCGATGCCCCGATCGCGCCGGTGAAGTCAGCGGTGTAGCCGCCTGTGTTCTTGACGGTGGTCAGGCTGCTGAGATTGGCCTGCGGGGTAAGACCAATGATACCGGAAATGGCAAGGTTGGGAGTGTGGTCGGCTTTCGTCACCGCGTCTGTGAACACGATGGTGCCGGCCGCTAAATTCGACAGACTGGCGCTGTAAGTTGCCACCGCCCCGTCGTTCAACTGAAGACCGAACACCGTGCCCGTCGCAGGATATGTCACCTGCCCGAGGGTGATGGAGACGGCCTGGTTCATCTGCAGCGTGATCAGTAGCGTTTGTCCGGCATCGGCCTCGCCCGACGCCGAAACCGTCTCACTGCTCACGGTCAGCGGCGTGCCCACCTGCAACCCAAGTGACAGGTTCGACACGGAAGCAAAATTGACAGCCTTGCCATTCGCGGTGGTGAAGGTCGCGCCATTTGTGTTGACGCCAGTAACTGCCAGATTGGCCGATTGGTCGGTGGCACCCACGGTGGCGTCGAACACCAGCAAATGCCCGGCAGGATCAGACGCCGCGATATCATAGGTCGCAGTGGCACCGTCGCTGAGAGCGAGGGTCGGCATTCCGCCAGACAGGTTGACTGTCACAGCATCAGTGATTGCGAGCGTGATCGGGACAACGGTTCCGGCGGTTGCTGTGCTCAGGGGCGTGAAGGCAAAGCCCACCACGGGTGCGAAGATGAAATTGGCGGAGGTGAGCTGCGTCGAAGCCACACCTTCGAGCGTCACTGTTTGACGCACGCCAAAGGTCAGGACCGTATTGGAACCACTTGTTGTCGCATCGGCGATGACCCCGGCGAAATCAGAGACACCCGCGACGCTCGACAGGTCGATCGTATCGGCGACGCCAACTGTGCTGTTAAATCCGTAAATCGCGTCGTTGCCGCCAGTATAGACGAAGATGGCGGCTCCAGAGCTGGCGACCAAATTCGACGTGCCGCTGCCGGCGACAATAATGCTGGTGGAACCTTTGGAGCCGGACCCGGTGAGCGTGTCCGCCCCTGTGCCGCCAATGATAAGCGCGTTGCCGCCGGCAGGGCCCGCCTTGATGCTGTCCCCATGATTGTTGGCGACGACAAAGGTTCCAAGCGCCTTGGTGCCACTCACGCCATCGACACCTTTAACCTGAATTGTGCCACCAAACGGGTTCGTGCCCTGGCCGGTCAGCAGATTCAGGATCAGCGCGTTGGTGGCCGCCTGTTGCGGTGGGAGGCCGGTGAGGCTGTCTCCAAAGGAGATATAGTTGCCGGTGCCCGTGGTCTGCCAGATCAGATTCTTCTGATGCCACAAATGCACGACAGTGTAATTGGTGGCACCGACCACGGTTGCGGTGCCGCCCTCACCCACCTCGATCGACGCCTGCACGCCCGGGGTGACGACAACGTTCAAGTCGCCATTTAATAGCGAGACTTGGTAATTATAATAAAAATTCGGATATGAGTAATCTGAGTAGGTTATATTAGTAAAATATGTGGCGAGTTCGGGGTTTAGCCCAATTAGATCGTTGGCTGGCGCGCCAGTAGAAGCAATGCTAACATAATAGTTAGTCAAAATAGGATCTTGTTCAGCTTGGGCTAAGCCTGCCTTAGAATTTGCGTATCCACCCGTTTTAAGAAGTAATGCTTTTTGTTCAGCAATACGACGATTTAAGTCATTTTTTAAAATACGTGCAAGTTTATTTGCCGCATCCGGGTCGGCTTCATCAATTCCCCAGCTTTCTGGGTTACTGACAAAAATCTGGTCAAATTTTGCTTTTGCTGTTGCCATAAGCTTTTATCTCACCCCCTGAAATCCTTGACCGATAAGCTTACAGTTGTCTCAAGGGCGAATGAAGATTCAGGTATCGATGGCCCAACTCTGTTCCTGATCATCATGCTTCGGCATCCACGGTGGACGCCAACTCAGCCCATTTTATACCTTAAATTAGCATGTCTAAACGACAGTTTGGAACAAAGAAATTTTCGTTACACCAAGCGCTGTTATCTGTAACCTTTCACCGGACTTCCGTGGCCACCGACGGCTGGGCATCCACGTCTTTCGTGCCGTCGCACTGCCGCAAGGCGCAGCGCCCGGTGTGAGCGGGCGATGTGAGTAAGACACAACCGCTCGGCCAAGATGCACAACGTCACGCTCAAAGGTGAAGCATGTATCAAACGTCTTGCCGATCGAGATCAAGTGGTTAAGGGTGCGAATAAAGGCGTCGCGATGTGACTGGAACGAAAGCCATTGAAAAATGCGGAGCCAAGCCGCACGGCAGGGTTTGGCTAAAACTGACCGATCCGGATTGGCGGCTATTGGGGCGACGGTCAGAGATCTCTGAATGGCGTTCTTTGGTCGAACAATGCCACAACCTCGGGTGCGCCAACCGCCTTCCTTAGCCGGTCATATAGGACAAGCAGCATCCGGTTCATGAGATCGTGATGCGTGGCCATGAATGGCAAAAACAAATTTTTGATAGGCCTGCCACTGCCTTGAGATTTCCACTCACGGTAATATGTCACTGCTTCGGCGACGCCCGGAGATAGGCATGACTGCGGTATACAACAATGGGAATTCGGCGGCTAAACTCGGTGGGGTGCCAACAGACGGCGGCACCTACAACGTTTTTTATGATTCTGTCGGGAATTTGTCGTTTTCTGAGTTCGGCGTTTCAGTTTTCACTCCCGGAGATTACGTGGTAATTGGATCTACAGACACCTTAGCGCAGTATTTGGGCACATTTACCCCAAACGGCAGCAACGAATCTTACCCGGTTTTAGATGTGACGGGTAACTTGTTGGTCGTCGGCCTCTTCACTACTTTCACGTCAGGCATCTTTCACGCGGCCACCCTCGCCTGCTTCGTGCGTGGCACCGCCATAACCACTCCAGACGGCAGTTGCGCTGTCGAGGCCCTCAAGATCGGCGATCTCGTCACCACGGCGGACGGAAGCCAGCGCCCGATCCGCTGGATCGGCCATCGAAGCCTCGCGGCCCCGTTCCTGGCAAACAACCGCAAGGCCGCCCCGATCCGCTTCCGCGCCGGCAGCCTCGGGGATGGATTGCCAGTGCGCGACCTGTTCGTCTCCCCCGAACATGCGATGTTCCTCGATGGCGTGCTGGTGCCGGCCAGGTGCTTGGTCAATGGTGACGGCATCACCCAGGACCACAGCCTCGACCAGATCGACTATTTCCATATTGAGCTGGACACGCACGACATCCTGTTGGCGGAGGGTGCCCCGAGCGAATCCTACTTGGCCGAAGACGGCCGCGGCCAATTCGCCAACGCGGCCGACTATGACGCGCGCTACCCGCTCGAACAGCGCCTCCAAATCCGCTGCGCCCCGTGCTGCTCGCAGGGACTGCGTCTGCAGGCGATCCAAGGGAGGCTGTCGGAGGTGAAGGCGGCCTGACCAAGGGCGCAAAAACTTTCACAGCGTCCAATCGCCTGGGAATTTGCATTTCAGCAACCCCGATCCAGCAAGATCGAGATTTGGGTCCATATAGAGTTATGTTCAAGAGAAAATTCGCCAGCTTTCAGCGTCATTCACAGCGATCCGCACCGCCGGGCGCGCGGGCCATTGGTTTCAGCCGTTTGACCGCACACGCGTCGGATGCGGCTGGGTTGCTGCCCTATCGGTCGGGCGGCCTCGTTGCTTTGTATGGCGGGAAATCCCCACCGAATACCGCGCGCGTCGTTTTGGGCCTCAGCTTTCTGAAACTTACGATCTGCAGAGGCGTTGCCGACCTAATTAGCTCGCCCAAGCGAATCCAGCGACCTCGTAGCCAAGTGATCGAGAATACGTCTCAGTGCTGCGATATTGTTCTGGTCTTCGGCGCTTTCGAGCGCGTCCTGGAGCACTTCGCGGATGTCGTCGGCACTGACCCGCTCCATCTGCCAATTCGGATACAGACGCTCACGCTTTTCCTCGCTCTGCTCCAGCGAGACGATATCGTAATGGCGCGGGTCTTTATGCAGGCTCGCCATCAGCTTCCGCACTTCGTCTTCCGGCCCCTCGATCCATTGGAAGAAGACGCCGCTACCGAAAACGAGCACTCCGGTGATGCCGCAGGTGAGATTGTGGCGTTGCGACCACTCGATGAGGCGGTTGACCTCCGCGTCGTCCACGCCCACGGCGGCACGGCTGCAATATACGAAAGTGCACAGCGTGGGCGCGGTGGCGTCATAGTCTGGGTCAGAGTCGCGTGGAAAACCGGGTTCATCGAACATAGGTTGGCTCGCTTTGAATATGCTAGGCAGGTTGCCCGGAAAAACACGCTAGGACTATCACCGCGCGGTTTACGCACCTAATCGCCGGGCGGGGCGGCGGCCTTCCTCCACTCGATCAACCCATCATACAGATCAGTGAACGCCACCACGCGGAGAGCCTGGGTTTCCAGATCAGGCCCTTGCGCCGGCCACCCGTTCACGATGCGGCAATGTTCGTTCGCACCCGGTCTGTGGAATGCGGCACCGTGATCGACACGATGCGCCCGCCCCTATGTTCAATGCCGACACTCACCCGCACCCCGCACATGACGATATCCAGGCGTTCTGTTTGCTTGAGCGTGACACTGTTGACTCTGTGGACACTTCCCGTTCTGCCATCCTCCGCACGGGTGATAGGCGGAGGCAAAGCCCCTTCTGCAGATTGAGCGGCGTTGACACTGTTGACGCTGCGGACACTTCCTCCCCGCGCATCACGTGCGCTAGTGGATGAAATCTGACACTTAGTATTGGTTCCGGAAGTCGGTTTGTCGTGGGGAGCGGTCTGGCAGCTTTTGGGCATCTGCCACGCGATAGCGGACCTTCGCCCGCTGGCCGGGATTGGCCGAGAGCGGAACGGCAGGTCGGGAGCGGGATACGCGGGAAACCTGCCTTTCGTTCGGTATAGGGTGATCGGCCGCTGTCGACCCGTCCAAGACATTCGGCGAGAGCTCGCTGAATGGGGGCTGTCCGCATATGGTTTATGTCCGTGGATTGGCTCGCAGGAGAATTTGACGAGCGGTGCAGGTAGCGACACACTTGTGGCAGTGGCGAGACCTCACCTTTTGCTCAAAACTGCATGCTGAGGGGAAGGGATTAGGCATCTGGCGTCGGCTACACGAAGAGATGCGATTTTGGGCGCATGCTCCGTCTCGCTCGGGGCGTGTGCGCTGGATAACACCCAAGTCGATTATGGGCCCTTGGACGGCCCTGGTCTAAGGGAGACGCCCCCTCGCTCTGGCTTGCTCTACGGGGCGGCCGTCGAGGCGTCACAGCTTGGTGAGGATGCCGCTTTGGCGGGCGCCGTGGCGCGCGAGTGCGCCATCCTTGTCCCCGAAGGGGCACTGAAATGGCGGGCGTTGCGGCCCGCGTCGGACCGCTTTGATTTTCGCGGCGGCGATGCGATCGTGAGGTTTGCATCGCTGCACGGGCAGCGCGTCCGCGGACACACCCTGGTCAGGCACCAAGCCCTGCCCGATTGGTTTGCCGCATCGGCCGGGTCGGGCAATGCAAGCAGCCTCCTGGCCGCGCATATCGAAACCGTGTGTGGGCACTACGCCGGGCAGCTGCAGGCTTGGGACGTGGTAAACGAAGTTGTTGACCCGCGCGCGGCTCACGGCCTTCGCGAGACACCATGGTGGCGGCTTCTGGGCGCCGGTTACATCGGCACCGCGTTCCGCACTGCGCGCGCCGCTGATCCTGCCGCCGTGCTGTTCCTCAACGATTACGGGTTGGAGGCGGACGGTCATGCGGCGGATGCGAAGCGCGGGCTCGTGCTCACGCTGCTACGTCGGTTGCTGGATGCGGGTGTGCCGGTCCAAGGTCTTGGGCTGCAGTCACATCTTGTCGTCGGAGATCGTTTCGACAGTCTGATCGGCTTCCTAGAGCAGGTTCGTGGTCTCGGTCTTCGGGTGGCGGTGACCGAGTTGGATGTGTCAGACGTGCCTGTACCGGGACAGCCGGTGTCGGCGCGGGATGCCGCAGTCGCGACGACCTATGCGACCTTCCTGCAAAAGGTGTTGGCGGTGCCGGGCCTCGTGCGTGAAGTGCTGACCTGGGGGCTGACCGATGCCACCACTTGGCTTCGGAGCTATCGGCCGCGCCCAGATGGGTTGCCAACACGGCCATTGCCGCTCGACGAAGCTCTTGCGCGTAAGCCAGCCTGGGCGGCCATCAGAACCTCACTCGCGCGTGCCGACGCCAGATACATGATCCCTTCACCTCGCAAGCAGGCTTGAGCAACTCCTTCCCTGGAACTTCGATGTACACTGTTGATGATCGCGATCGAGTCATGGTTTCCACAATTGGCCCACCGCAATCCACTGGCGCATCAATGCCTACTGTTCTTGCGACAGACAGTCACCTATACCTTTTATACGAAATAGCGCCCGCTGGAGAAGAAGTAGCCCTTCTGACCTTTGTCCTGCCGATGGCGCACTATTTTGGGCCACCAAATGACGAGGCCTTACACGGTCACCCATTGAACTCTCGCGGGCTTCAGCATTACGGGATCTTTGAAATCGCCGACTCTTCCTGGGTTAGATCTCTCGAGCAAATGAATCGCGTCCATGTCCAGCACAATGCTGCGCTTTTTGAGCAGCTACGGCACTTCGCCTTCACGTTCCACGACACCACTTTTGAATGTATCGTCCAGGCTGTTTCAGATGTAACGACCTTACCAAATAAAGCCGAGTCAAAGAGACGCGCACTGATGAGAATCGCATTTCAGTAGTAGACGGCTCGAACCAGCGTGTGACTTTCGGACGCTTACGATTTTTTGAACGTCCTTTGCAACCAATTGCACGACCGAGTGGCTCTTGCATGGCATGTCGACAGGCCATAATTCCTATGTGGACGCCCCCGCCTGCGGAGGGTTTGATCACGTTTTTTGGCACTGCGGTCAAATGCAGTAATATGTCCGGCCTTTCGGTGTGTAAATAAGAGTCAATACGGGACCGCAGCATACCCCTGCAAAGCAATCGATTGCCACGCCGATCGGCGTCGGAACCCCAAGCCACATAAAAGCTGAAATCCAGCCTGACGATAATTCAATACAGATGATAGGTATATTTGACAGTTTTTTCCGCGTTGATTTTCACAATTGGACAGTGTTTAAAAGCGTGAGCCCAACCTTTTGCCCACGCTCGAATTTTTTTAGCGTGCTTTAGGCGCGCTTTAAGGCTTAGCTTGGGGTTTTTGAGACGAGCCAATTTATAACGGGCCACACGTAAAAACTTATCGATGTTTTTGGTCGATGCCTCGATCTGAATCTCCTTCCCAACACGCCGCAAGTGGTGACCTAGGAACTCGATACCAGCACCATTCTCAGAAATATTGGGTTCCTTTGACCCAAGCGGCCCGGCAGGGTGTGCTCCTAGAGCACTCCTCAAGGCTAGAGTCATCGCCACCACATCTTCTCCAGTTCTAGCCAACGCGAGAAAGTTATCGGCGTATACAATCCACTGACCGCACGCGGGTAGCGAAATGCACACTGGCGCCAACAACATCTCGACGACCAAAGAGGATACAGCCGACCCTTGCGGAATGTGACGTTGCCCCGAACTTTTATCCAGCTTTGAGTTCGCTCCAGCGGTTTGGGTTGGGGTTTGAGGGGACAGCAGCGGCGTGATCTGGCGCGGAGCCTTTTGCGGAGCGTAGCGCCCGATCACGCCGCGTCCCTATCGTTGAAGCGTAGGCGACGGGCGTCAGCCAGCCCAGCTTCGAATGTGGTCGTTCGGTGTT
>CAIJTR010000029.1 GCA_903823665.1 uncultured Rhodospirillales bacterium | reverse complement strand
GATCGCCGGGCAGAGATTGGCAATGATGATCAACTGCATCAGCAAATTCCACTCCGCAGCCCCGCGCACAGCTCCGCCGATGAGGCAGAGCAGCGCCATCGGATCGGGTGTTGCGGGAGAGCGAGAAGCGGTCATGCGGCTTGGGTTCCTGTGTCGGAGAGTGAGTTATTCTCTATGACACATGGCCGACTCAAATGCAAGCGAAATTAACGTAGGGTGCAGTCCGCTTTGGGACTGCACCACCTTCCCGGCAAAATCGGTGCAGTCCCCAGGCGTACTGCACCCTACCTCTGCAAAATCACCGAAGCCCGCCGCGTTTCCCAGCCGAGCCGCTCCAACTCCGGCACGCACGCCATCTCCGCCGGCACACCCACGCAAAAATACCCAATGAAAATCCACTCAGCCGGCACATCCAACGCCGCCGCTACGCCCACCGGGTCCAAAATCGACACCCAGCCCAGCCCCAGCCCCACCGCACAAGCTGACAGCCACACATTGTAGAGCGCCATCACCGCCGAATAGGCCAACGTCTCCGGCATCGTGGCATGCCCCAATCCATGCCCCTGCTCAGGGTCCGGCTCCACGAACAGCGCCAAATGACAGGGTGCTTGATCCAGCCCGGCCAGCTTCAACCCGGCATAAAGCTTCGCCCGCTCCGCACCTTGCCCGGCCAAAGCCTTCGCATTCGCCCGCTCAAAATTCGCCCGAATGGCCGCCCGCCGCGCCACTTCATCCACCACCACAAACCGCCAAGGCTGGCTCAACCCCACCGAGGGCGCCAAATCCGCCGCCGCCAGCAAAGTCTCCAAAACCTCGGCCGATACCGGATCAGACCGAAAATGCCGCACATCCCGTCGCCACACGAACAGCTCATGCAGCTGATCGCGAAACGCCGGTAAAAAAGCAGGAGGCTCCTGGCTCAGCTGCGCGCCGCGTTCATCAGCGCACGAAACCGCGCAATCACCGCAGGCAGCCCCTCAAGTACCGCCTGCCCAATGATGAAATGGCCGATATTCAGCTCCATCACCTCAGGAATGGCCGCCACCGCGCTCACATTCTCATAGGTCAGCCCATGCCCCGCATGAACCTCCAGCCCAAGCTTGTGCGCAATCCGTGCCCCAGCCGTCAGCCGCGCCAGCTCGCCCTCTTTGCCATGGGCATAGGCCCCGGTGTGCAGCTCCACGATATCCGCCCCAATATCCGCACTTGCCTGCAACTGATGCACATCGGCGTCCACGAACAACGAAACGCGAATGCCAGCCGCCTTCAGCGCCACCACCATCGGCCGCAGCGAATGGTGCTGCCCCGCCACGTCAAGCCCGCCCTCGGTCGTCACCTCAGTGCGCTTCTCCGGCACCAGACAGCACGCATTCGGCATCGTCTCCAACGCAATCCGCACCATCTCATTGGTGCCCGCCATCTCGAAATTCAGCGGTGCGGTGATGCCATGGCGCATTGCTGCCACATCGGCATCCCGAATATGCCGCCGGTCCTCACGCAGATGGATCGTAATGCCGTCCGCCCCCGACGCAATCGCCAACTGTGCCGCCTCAAGCGGGTCCGGATGCAGCCCACCGCGCGCATTGCGAAGGGTTGCCACATGGTCAACGTTCACACCCAATCTGATCACGCGTTGTGTCCCTTCCGAGCCGCCAGTTCCGCCGCCAGATCAAGTGCCGCGATCAGGCTCCCCGCCTCCGCCTCACCCTTGCCCGCAATGCCGAACGCCGTTCCATGATCTGGCGAGGTGCGGATGATCGGCAAGCCCAAGGTCACATTCACCCCGCCATCCATGTCCAGCGTTTTCAGCGGGATCAGCGCCTGATCGTGATACATGCACATCGCCACATCGTATTGCGGGCGCGCGCGGGCAGTGAACATCGTGTCCGGCGGCCACGGCCCCGACACATCAATCCCGTCGCCCGCCAGCACATCCATCGCGGGGCGAATAATCCGCCCCTCCTCATCGCCCATCGCGCCCTGCTCACCCGCATGCGGATTGAGGCCCGCAATGGCCAAACGAGGCCGTGCGATCCCAAAATCCCGCCGCAAAGCCGCATGAGTGATCCGGCACGTCTCAATGATCGCAGCCGTGGTCAGGCTCGCCAAAGCCTCCCGCAGCGACACATGAATGGTGATCGGCACCACCCGCAGCATCGGGGCCGCCAGCATCATCACCGGCAATGCCGTGTGGGTCAGCGCCGCCAGAAACTCGGTATGCCCCGGATACGCGAACCCGGTGTCATACAGCACCGCCTTGCTGATCGGATTGGTGACCACCGCCGCCACCTCGCCTGCCATCGCCAAGCGCGTCGCCTGCTCGATGGAGGCAATCACCGCAGCCGCATTCGCCCCATCCGGCTTGCCCGGCACAGCATCCACGGCAAGCGAGATCGGCAACACCGGCAGCGCGTGCGCAAACACCGAAACCGCATCCGCCGCCGAACCCACCACGCGCGCGCCCGGATAAAGCGCCGGATCGCCAAGCACCACAAACGGAGTGCCCCGCCTGCGTGCCTCCCACGCCTTGACCGTGATCTCCGGCCCAATCCCGGCCGGGTCACCCATGGTCAGCGCGAGTGGCAATCTCATCAGATGTGCAGCGCGCGGCCGTCCACGGCCAGGGCAGCTTCCTTCACCGATTCCGACAGCGTCGGATGCGCATGGCAAATCCGCGCCACGTCCTCAGCCGAGGCCCCGAACTCCATGGCGGTCGCAATCTCAGCAATCAGCGTGCCCGCATCCGGCCCCAGAATATGCGCGCCCAGCAGCTTGTCGGTGCGCTTGTCGGCCAGGATTTTCACAAACCCATCCGTCATGCCCATCGCCCGAGCCCGGCCATTCGCCGTGAACGGGAACTTGCCAACCTTATACGCAACACCCTCAGCCTTCAGCTCGTCCTCGGTCTTGCCGACACTGGCCACTTCCGGCCAAGTGTAGATCACGCCCGGGATCACGCCATAATTCACGTGCCCAGCCTGCCCCGCCAGCATCTCCGCCAGCGCCACACCCTCATCCTCCGCCTTATGCGCTAGCATCGGCCCCGCGATCACGTCGCCAATGGCATAGATACCAGCCACGTTCGTGGCGAAATGTCCGTTCGTCACCACCCGCCCGCGCGCATCGGTCTCAACGCCCACCGCAGCCAGCCCAAGCCCATCGGTATAAGCCCGCCGCCCAATCGCAAGCAGCACCACATCGGCCTCAACGGTCTTCGGCTCACCGCCCTTCGCCGGCTCCACCGAGAGCGTCACACCCGCATCGGTCTTGAGCGCAGACGTCACCTTATGCCCGAGCATGAAGCTGAAGCCCTGCTTGGCCAGCACCCGCTCAAACGCCTTGGCCACTTCGCTGTCCGTGCCAGGAATAAGCCGATCCAGATATTCGATCACCGTCACCTTGGAACCCAAACGGCTCCAAACGCTGCCCAACTCCAGCCCAATCACACCGCCGCCAATCACCACGAGATGGCCGGGAACCTTCTCCAGCTCCAAAGCACCGGTCGAGGTGACAATCACCTTCTCATCCACCTCAACCCCCGGCAGCGGCATGCTCTCGGACCCGGTGGCGATGATGATGTTCTTCGCCGCATATTCGGTGCCATCCACCGACACGCGACCGGGAGCCGTGATCACCCCCGCACCCTTCAGCCACGTCACCTTGTTCTTCTTGAACAGGAACTCCACACCCTTGGTGTTCGCCCCCACCACCTCCGCCTTGCGTGCCTGCATCCGCGCCAGATCGAGCTTGATCTCACCGACAATGATGCCGTGCTCTGCCAGATGATGGCTCGTCTCCTCGAAATTCTCCGAGGATTGCAGCAGCGCCTTCGACGGAATGCAGCCAATGTTCAGACACGTGCCGCCCAGCGTGGCGCGCTTCTCCACGCACGCCACCTTCATCCCCAGCTGCG
>CAIJTR010000028.1 GCA_903823665.1 uncultured Rhodospirillales bacterium | reverse complement strand
CTGAACGAACTGGCCGCACAGCACGGCAAGCAGGTCTCCACGCACCTGTTCGGGCAGGAGATCAACGGCGAGACCTACGCCATCGCCAAGGCCGACCTGCTGTTGAAGGGCGAGGGGGAGGAGGCTGACAACATCGTCGGCGGGCCGGAATGGTCGACACTGGCGAACGACGCGTTTCCGTCGCGCGAATTCGATTTCATGTTGTCCAATCCCCCTTACGGCAAAAGCTGGAAGGGGGATCAGGAGCGCATGGGCGGCAAGGCCGGAATGCGCGATCCCCGCTTCATGATCGAGCATGCCGATAATCCCGAATACAGCCTCGTCACCCGATCCAGTGACGGGCAGATGCTGTTCCTGGCGAACATGCTGTCCAAGATGAAACACAATACTCCGCTCGGTTCGCGCATCGCCGAGGTGCACAACGGCTCGTCGCTGTTCACCGGCGATGCCGGCAGCGGCGAAAGCAATGTCCGGCGCTGGGTGATCGAGAACGACTGGCTGGAAGCCATTGTCGCCCTGCCGCTGAACATGTTCTACAATACCGGCATTGCCACTTATGTCTGGGTGCTGTCGAACCGCAAGCTTGGCCATCGCCGCGGCAAGGTGCAGCTGATCGACGCGACGGCGTGGTTCCAGCCGCTGCGCAAGAACCTTGGCAAGAAGAACTGCGAACTGGTCGACGCCGATATCGAGCGCATCGTTGAGACGTTCCTCGCGTTCGAGGAGACAGAGCAGTCGCGCCTCTTCGACAATGCCGAATTCGGCTATTCGAAGGTGACGGTTGAGCGGCCCTTGCGCGCCATCGGCATCGACGCGACGCGCGCCTATGCGCCGAAAGAGATCAAGGCCTTGAAGGAGGAGGGCCGCATTGCCGAGAATGGCACGCCGGTCATTCGCCGCATTCACAAGCCCGGCAAAGTGGTCGCCGATCCGTTGCGCGGGCTATTTTCGGTGACGATCGACGGCAAGCGTGGCGTGGTGGAATACGAGCCGGACAGTGATCTGCGCGACACCGAGACAGTGCCGCTCAAGGAGCCCGGCGGGATCGAGGCCTTCATTCGCCGAGAGGTGCTGCCGCACGCGGCTGACGCATGGATTGATGAGACCAAAACAACCATCGGCTACGAGATCAGCTTCACCCGCTACTTCTACAAGCCGCAGCCCTTGCGCCCGCTGGAAGCGATCCGCGCCGATATTCTGGCGCTGGAACGCGAAACCGAAGGCCTGATGGCTGATATCATCGGCGCCTCATCGTGAAGGACGCCCAAAAGCCAGACCATGTCAGCCTGAATGCGCTCATCGGCCGCATGAAGGATGGGCGCTTCGTCGTGCCTGACTTCCAGCGCGAGTTCGAGTGGGAGCCGTGGGACATCCTCGCCCTGATGCGCTCCATCTTCCTCGACTACTACATTGGCAGCCTGCTGCTGTGGCGCTCGACCGATGAGCACCTCAAGCATCTGTCTTGCGAGCCGCTATACGGCTATGAGGGCTCCGGGAAACCAGAATATATCGTGCTGGATGGTCAGCAGCGTCTGACAGCGATGTACTACGCTTTCGTCTCACCAAACGCGAAATTACCGCACCGGAAGCATCGCGCCCATTATTACATTCGTGTCGATCACTTCTTGGCCGAGCGGCATGATGAAAGCTTTGAGTACGAATGGTATCGAGGCGACTGGCCCGCTGTCTTGGCAAGCACTGAAACGCAGTTCGATCGACATATCTTCCCGCTCTCCGTCGTGGGAGCTGGCGGGTGGGACCTTGGGAACTGGGTTCAGGGCTACGAGAAATATTGGGCCACAAAGGCCACGCAGAAGCAGGATGCCGAAGAGGACGCCACCGCGGAGCTGCAACACGCTGTGAACGCGAAGTCGTTCGGGGCGCAACTGCGCGAGGTCGTCGAGCAGTTTCAAGTTACCTATGTCGAACTTGACAAGGCTCTGAGTATCGACAAGGTCTGCGACATATTCACCCAGATCAACAGCCAAGGCATTCGTCTTGACGTTTTTGATCTGATAAACGCTCTGTTGAAACCTCGTGGCCTTCAACTCAAGGCCATGTGGCGCGATGCTTCGCCAAAGCTCGCGTTCGTCAAGACGCAGCGGATGAACATCTACCTGCTGCAAACGATGTCGATCCTTCGGCAGGCCTATTGTTCCCCGAAATACCTCTATTTCCTGTTGCCTGGCGCTGAGCGGCCGATCCGTGGGGTAGACGGAAAGCTCCAGAAGGAAGTGCTGGTCCCCGACGTCGCCGATTTCGAGAAGCGATGGAACGCGGCGGTCGCGGCCTTCGAGCGCACAATTCAACTGCTGCGGCATCCGCAGGAATATGGCGTCACGGCGTCAGACTACCTGCCCTATGTGTCAATCCTTCCCGTGTTTGCCGCGCTGCAAAGCCTCGTGGACAACAGCCTCCCGCCGGAACAGCGCCTGGTTGGGCGACGCCGGTTGCGGTATTGGTACTGGGCAAGTGTTTTCACCAACCGCTATTCCGGCTCCGTCGAATCCACCAGCGCACGCGATTTTCAGGACGTGCGAGCCTGGCTGGCAGATGATTTGGCCGAGCCTGCGCTGATCGGCGAGTTCAAGCAGCGGTTCAACTCGCTGGACCTGCGTGGCGAAACGAAGCGCGGAACCTCGATCTACAACGCCATCTTCAATCTGCTCGTCGTCCAGGGCGCCAGGGACTGGATGACCGGCGATGTGCCGCAGCCAGACGACCTCGACGATCATCACATTGTGCCGGCGTCCTGGGGCGCCAAGAACAGTATGGGATCGCTGATCAATAGCATTCTGAATCGATCGCCACTGACTTCGACGACCAACCGGGAGGTCATCAACGACAGGCTTCCCAAGGACTATCTGCCTCAATTGATCGCCCATGCTGGACGCACCGAGGTTGAACGGCAGATGGCCAGCCATTCGATCAGTTCTGTGGCGCTCGATATTCTGCTGCGCGACCCGTTCACGCCGGCAGACTTCGAGGCCTTCATACAGGAGCGCCAGCGGACGCTGATGGACGCGATCGAGAGCCTGCTGGTGCATGAGCGGCTGGACCTGCCGCCGGCACTTCGCGATCTGGATCAACGGATCGAACGCGTCGAGTTGCGGCTGCGTGCCTTGATTGCTGAGGCCGCGGTCGATGACCCCACGCGACTGCCGCCGCACGTGCTGCTGAAGATGGACGAGCGTGTGCAGCGGGAGCTGAAGAAAAACCCCTCGCTCGATGCCAAGCACATGAAGAGCCTGGCCGGACGCCTGGAGTATGCCGATCTGCGCGAACTTCAGGATGCGATTTGCGGCAAGGATCTTTGGGCAAGCTTCGCGCCTCGATTCGGCACGAAAGAGGGACTTGGGGGAAGGTTCAACCAGCTAGCCGAGCTGCGCAACGCCATCCGTCACAGCCGCACCACCACGCTTGTGGTCCAGACGGATGGTAAAGCCGCCATCCTATGGTTCGAGGCGACTTTGAACGGGGAGCAGCCATGATCGATAAGCTTCGCCCCTATTCGGAGACAAGGCCGAGCGGGCTCCCCTGGCTTGGCGAAATCCCCGCATATTGGGACCTTCGGCGCGCCAAGCGCATTTTGAAACCGACAGAGCTTCCAGTTCGGCCCGACGACGATATTGTGACCTGCTTTCGGGATGGACAGGTGACATTAAGGAAGAACCGGCGGTCTAATGGATTCATGATTGCCCTGCTTGAGCAAGGGTATCAGGGAGTAAGAGTTGGTCAACTCGTCGTTCATTCGATGGACGCTTTTGCAGGCGCGGTTGGGATTTCTGATTCCGACGGCAAGTGCACGCCGGAATACATTGTTTGCGATCCACGTGATCCGGAAACGCTACTGACATACTATGCGTGGCTTCTCCGCTATGTGGCGCGGACACAATATATCCTCGCGGCATATCCGGCAGTCAGAGAGCGGGCGCCCCGGCTACGGTATCCCGATCTTGGAGAACTCAAACTGCCTGCCCCGCCGCTCGACGAGCAGCGGCTGATTGTGCGGTTTCTAAATTGGCAGGGCGGGGAGACGGCGAAGCTGGTCCGCGCCAAGAAAAAGTTCATTGCTCTGCTGAACGAGCAGAAGCAGGCGATCATTGATCGAGCCGTCACCCGTGGCCTTGACCCACGCGCCAAACTCGAACCCTCCGGCATTCCCTGGCTCGGCGATGTGCCCGAAGGATGGGACGTAAAGCCCCTCAAACACTGGGCCGGCATCAACCGGCGAGCTCTGTCTCAGAATACCGACCCAGGCTATGGCTTCGACTACCTGGACATCAGCACAGTTGGGACTGGCTACCTTTCTTCGACACCTCAGCGGATGCGTTTCGAAGCCTCGCCATCGCGGGCTCGGCGGATAGTCCGACAAGGCGACACGCTAATTTCAACTGTACGCACATACTTGAAAGCGATCTACCACGTCGATAGACCATGGCCAGACTTGATCGCTTCGACGGGCTTCGCGGTCTTAACACCAGGGCCTGCGATCGACGCTCGATTTTTCGGCTTTGTTCTTCAAAGCAAGACATTCGTTGATCAGGTTGTCGCAAATTCCATCGGAGTTGCTTACCCAGCCATCAGTGAAACACGCCTCGGTTCGCTACATATCTGTCTCCCGCCGTCGAGACATGAGCAAGAAGAGATCATCAGCCATCTCCGAACCGCTACGATGGATTTTGACCGAAGCATCGAGATGTCTCAGCGGGAAATTGCCCTCATCCAGGAAATCCGTACACGCCTGATTTCCGATGTCGTCACCGGCAAGCTCGATGTCCGCGCCGCTGCGGCGAACCTGCCCGAAGTCGTCGAGATTGAGCCCAACGATCTGGGCGAGAGTGATGAGCTCGACGAAGCAATCGAGGCCGCAGAGAACGAGGAGGTTGCCGCCTGACCATGCCCGTTCCGGCCCCTCTGAAGATCTACCACATCGTTCATATCGACAACCTCGCGTCGATCGTCGCGGACGGATGCCTGTTCTCGGACGCTGTGATGGTTCGGCGTGGCGGTCCGCCGACGACTATCGGGATGCAGAACATCAAGTCCGCTCGACTTACGATGCCTGTCCGGTGCCACCGGGGCACTTTTGTTGGAGAATATGTTCCGTTCAATTTCTGCCCCCGGTCCGTGATGCTCAATCTGATCTGGTATGGAAACCATCCCAATTTGAGCTATCGTGGTGGGCAGCAACCCATAGTTCACCTCGAAGCGGATTTCGACCGAACTGTGAAGTGGGCGGAGGCACAGGGTATCCGGTGGGCGTTCACGCTGGCCAATGCGCGTGCAACATACGCCGAATTCCGGGCCCGGCTAGATCAATTGGACGAGATCAATTGGAATGCCGTTGCAGCAACCGATTTCCGCCCGGCGGATGTCAAGGAAGCCAAGCAGGCCGAGTTTCTGATCCAGGACTCGTTCCCCTGGCATCTGGTTGAACGCATCGGCGTGCATTCGCAAGCCTTCGCGCCCAAAGTGGCGAGCGCCATGCACGGCGCCGCGCATCGGCCGGCTGTCGAGATCAAACGAGACTGGTACTACTGAGGGAGATGGCGATGATCGAATTCACGACCGGAGACATCTTGAAGGCCGACGCCGAAGCTTTGGTGAACACCGTCAACTGCGTCGGCATCATGGGCCGTGGTATCGCCCTGCAGTTCAAGAATGCCTTCCCCGCCAACTTCAAGGCTTACGAAGCCGCCTGCGCTTTGGACGAGGTGCGGCCCGGCAAGATGTTTGTGTTCGAGACGCGCGAGCTGACGGGGCCAAAGTTCATCATCAACTTCCCGACCAAGCGACACTGGCGCGGCAAGAGCCGGATGGAGGATATCGACTCCGGCCTGAAGGCGTTGGTGGACGAAGTGCGGAATCGCGACATCCGTTCCATCGCCATCCCGCCGCTCGGTAGCGGCCTGGGCGGGTTGAACTGGGCGGAGGTGCGCCCGCGGATCGAAGCTGCGCTGCGTGGCGTCAACGATCTTCGTGTCATTGTGTTCGAGCCGAACAGCGACCCGGTGGCGACGAAGTCGCGCGAAGTTCCGAACATGAGCCCCGGGCGTGCCGCGCTGGTCGTGCTGATCCATCGCTATCTCGGCGGATTGATGGACCCGTTCGTTTCGCTGCTCGAAATTCACAAGATGATGTATTTCATGCAGGAAGCCGGCGAGCCGCTTCGCCTGAAATACGCCAAGGCCCCTTATGGGCCCTATGCTGAGAACCTCCGGCACGTGTTGCATGCCATCGAGGGGCATCTCGTCTCGGGGTACGCGGATGGTGGCGATGCGCCAGACAAGCAGATAGAACTTGTCCCCGGCGCGGTACACGACGCCGAGGCGTTCCTGACCGACAAGCGCGAGACAGTCAGCCGGTTCGATCGGGTGGGAAAGCTCGTCGAAGGGTTCGAGACGCCGTTCGGACTTGAGTTGCTGGCGACCGTGCATTGGGTCGCGACGCGTGAGAACGCCACCGACGCGGAAGACGCCGCTGCGAAAGTCTATGCGTGGAACGAGCGCAAGAAGCGCTTCTCGCCGCGACAGATCGGCATTGCCTTCGAGACCCTTCGGGCGAATGGGTGGCTGGCGGTGGCATGAAGACCGACACCTCGGAGACGGGCCTGGAGGCCCTGATCGTCGCCGACATGACGGGGCGGATTGCCGCGCCGGCGGGCGGCGGCTACTCCGAGGAGCAGGAACCTTTTGTTGGCCTGCACAGTTGGCTGCTCGGCGATCCGAAGGCCTATGACCGGGCCTGGACTGTTGATCTGAGCCAGCTGCACGCCTTCGTCGCCGCGACTCAGCCACCGCTGGTCGCGGCACTCGATCTCGAACACGACAGCCCGTCGCGCCAGAAATTCCTGGCGCGGCTGCAGGGCGAGATCGGCAAGCGCGGCGTCATCGATGTGCTGCGCCACGGCGTCAAGCACGGCCAGCACGATATCGACCTGTTCTACGGCACACCGTCGCCAGGTAACACCAAAGCTGCGCAACGCTTCGCGCTGAACCGCTTCTCCGTCACGCGCCAGCTTCGCTACAGCCGGGACGACACGGCCCATGCCCTCGACCTGGCGCTGTTCATCAACGGTCTGCCGGTTGCAACGTTCGAGCTGAAGAACAGCCTGACCAAGCAGACAGTCCTTGACGCTGTCGAGCAGTACAAGCGAGACCGCGACCCGCGCGAGAAGCTGTTCGAATTCGGCCGCTGCATGGTCCACTTCGCGGTGGATGATGCGCAGGTGATGTTCTGCACCCAGCTCAAGGGCAAGGCGTCGTGGTTCCTGCCGTTCAACAAGGGGCACAACGACGGTGCCGGCAACCCGCCGAACCCTGGCGGGTTGAAGACCGACTATCTCTGGAAGGACATGCTGACACCGTTCGGCCTGACAGACATCATCGAGAACTACGCCCAGATCGTGGAGCGGCGGGACCCGAAAACCGGCAAGGTGAAGCGCGACCAGCTGTTCCCGCGGTTCCATCAACTCGATGTTGTCCGCAGGCTGCTGGCCGACGCACGGACGAAGGGCGCGGGGCGGCGAGTGCTGATTCAACACTCAGCGGGATCGGGCAAGTCCAACTCGATCGCCTGGCTGGCGCACCAGTTGGTCAGCCTCGCCAAGGACGACAGCCAGGTCTTCGACTCGGTGATTGTGGTGACCGACCGGCGCATTCTCGATCAGCAGATCCGCGATACCATCAAGCAGTTCGCACAGGTTGGCGCCACCGTGGGCCACGCCGAGCATTCCGGGGACCTGCGTCGCTTCATCGCTGACGGCAAAAAGATCATTATCACGACGGTTCAGAAATTCCCCTTCATCCTCGATGACATCGGCGCGCTGCACCGGGACCGCCGCTTCGCGATCGTCATTGACGAGGCGCATTCGAGCCAGGGCGGCAAGGCGGCTGCTGCGTTGAACGCCGCTCTAACCGGGTCGGATGATGGCGACGAGGACGTGACGACCGAGGACAAGATCAACGCGATCATGGAGAGCCGAAAGATGCTCCCGAACGCGAGCTATTTCGCCTTCACCGCGACCCCGAAGAACAAGACATTGGAGGTCTTCGGCGAGGCTTACACCGAAGGTGACGCGGTGAAGCATCGACCTTTCCACAGCTACACGATGAAGCAGGCGATCCAGGAGGGCTTCATCCTGGACGTGTTGCGCTACTACACGCCGGTCAACAGCTATTACCGCCTGGTCAAGACGGTCGAGACAGACCCTGAATTCGACACCAAGCGCGCCACCAAAAAGCTGAGGCGCTATGTCGAGAGCAATGACCACGCCATCCGGCTGAAGGCCGAAATCATGGTCGATCATTTTCACGAGCAGGTGCTGGCGCTGAACAAGATCGGCGGCCAGGCCCGCGCGATGGTGGTGACCTCCGGCATTGAGCGTGCGATCCAGTACTTTCAGGCGGTAAGCGCCTATCTCCTCGACCGCAAAAGCCCTTACCGCGCGATTGTCGCCTTCTCGGGCGAGCACGAGTTCGGCGGCGCCAAGGTGACCGAGGCCAGCCTGAACGGGTTTCCCTCGAAGGATATCGTCGATCAGATCGAGAAGGACCCCTACCGTTTTCTGATCTGCGCCGACAAGTTTCAGACTGGCTATGACCAGCCATTGCTGCACACGATGTATGTCGACAAGGCGCTGTCGGGCATCAAGGCGGTTCAAACGCTGTCACGGCTGAACCGGGCGCACCCGCAGAAGCATGACGCCTTCGTGCTCGACTTCATGAACGATAGCGAGACGATCCGCGCGTCGTTCGAGACCTTCTACCGGACAACCATTCTCAGCGACGAAACCGACCCCAACCGGTTGCATGACCTCAAGGCGGTTCTCGACGGCTATCAGGTCTATCAGACCAGCCAGATCGATCATCTTGTGGAGCTCTATCTGGGCGGCGCCGACCGGGATCGGCTGGACCCCATCCTGGATGCGTGCGTCGCCGTCTACAATTCGGACCTGGACGAGGACGGGCAGGTTGATTTCAAGGGCAAGGCGAAAGCCTTCGCCCGGACTTACGCCTTCATCTCGGCCATTCTTCCCTTCACGAATGCGGATTGGGAGAAGCTCTCGATCTGCCTCAACTTCCTGGTGCCCAAGCTGCCGGCGCCGCGCGAGGAAGATTTATCAAAGGGCATTCTCGAAGCGATCGACATGGACAGCTACAGGGTCGAGAAGCAGGCCGCACAGCGCGTGCAATTGGCGGATCACGATGTCGAGATCGACCCTGTCCCCACCGATGGCGGCGGGCACAAGGCGGATCCTGAACTTGACCGGCTTTCCAATATCATCCGCGGTTTCAACGACCTGTTTGGGAACATCGCCTGGGAGGACGGCGATCGCATCCGGCAACTGATTGCGACCGAAATTCCGAACAAGGTGGCGGCAAACGCCGCCTATCGGAATGCGAAGCAGAATTCGGACAAGCAGAATGCCCGCATCGAACATGACAAGGCGCTCGGTAGCGTCATTATCGGATTGATGAAGGACGACACTGAACTGTTCAAGCAGTTCAGCGACAACCCCGAATTCAAGCGATGGCTGGCCGATACCATCTTCTCGGCGACATATGATCGGCCGGCGCCTGCGTCTCCGTAAGAATAAGACCAATATCGAGGTTCGATAACGACTTGTGACAGGAATGACGGCGATGCCGGTGCGCAGAAGGGGGAATAAACTCGAACGTTGGGAGGTTAGCCACACGCAACTATGGAAACGCCTTGACGCCCGAAACCCCACGAAAGGCTATGGCGCGGTGGCGGTCGGCAAGGTCTGGTCATGGTACGAAACCTGGCTCACCCGCGTGCGCGAGGAATGCCAGCAACATCCTGACCGATATCGCACGGCCCTGGCGGCAGCCGCCCAATGACCGATTCCGGGGGCGACAAATCACAGCCAGACCTCCTTTCCAGCATCTCCGATCTCGATGCGGTCAGTCATCTTCTGGCCAATCTGCACGACGATTTACCCGGCAAGGTTACCCGGTTTCGCCATCTCGCAGACCTTGGCGGCGCGCTTGGCACTCAGGGGACCATGCTTTTCGGTGGTGCAGCGACGTTACACGCCTGGACGGAGGCGCGCTCTTCATTTGTCCACGGCAACTTCGCCGCTACGATCCTTCTCTGCCAATCCCTCGTCGAAAACCTGCTGGCCGCCTTTCTCCACGCCGGCCTGATGACGGATGAACTGCCGCCTCGGATCGCCTTCAAGGACACATTGAAGCGCTGCCGGGATCGCAATCTGATCTCCGGCCAGGACTCCGGCGACCTCGAACGGCTGATGAGCCTCCGCAATCCACTGAGCCACTTCCGGGGCGTCGCCGATGACCAGAATATTGACCGCCGGGCGATCATAGCCGGCCGTCGATCCGAAGCCATGACCGAGCAGGATGCTTGGTTCGCGATCGGCCTTGCGGTTCGGGTTCTCGGAAAACCGCAGTTTCGTTTGGGATAGCAGTCCCCGTCACCCTTCCACCAGCGATGATGTAAAACCGCTATGTTTATAGTGGAGGCGCCGTTGGTGGTCGATTATCGGGATGAAGAATTCGAGATCAACCGTATCCGAGCCCGTCTGGCGTCGCTCGAAGCCGAACGGGCCGAACTGGAAGCTTCACTCGCGGAAATCGAGCGGCTCAAGGCGGGGGCGCAAGCTGCCAGTGCTTCCTTGATCTTGGCCGCGAACACTCCGACCGTGACCACGGTGTCGCCAGCGGCCGACAAGGTTGCGCTCTTTCGTCGGCTCTTCGCCGGCCGGTCCGACGTGTTTCCGCTCCGCTGGGAGAACGCAAAGACGGGAAAGGCGGGCTATGCGCCCGCCTGCGCCAATGAATGGATCAGAGGCGTTTGCGGCAAGCCGCAAATCAAATGCGGGGAGTGCCCCAATCAAGCCTTCATCCCCGTCACGGACGAAATCAGCGACAAGCATCTGCGGGGCGGCGATGGTCCGCGCGCCTTTGTCGTCGGCGTCTATCCGATGCTGCCGGATGAAACCTGTTGGTTTCTGGCCGCCGATTTCGACAAGGAAAGCTGGGCGGCCGACGCCACGGCGATGGTTGAAACTTGCAAGGCGAAAGGCGTGCCCGCCGCCCTCGAACGCTCCCGGTCCGGCAACGGCGCACATGTCTGGATCTTCTTTTCGGAGCCGGTCCCGGCGCGCGCCGCCCGTCAGCTCGGCGCCGCGATCATGACGGAGACGATGGAAAGGCGGCCAGAAATCGGCTTCGCCTCCTATGACCGCTTCTTTCCAAGCCAGGATACCATGCCGGTCGGCGGCTTCGGCAATCTGATCGCCCTACCCCTGCAACGCAGGGCCCGCCAGCACGGCAACAGCGTCTTTATCGATGAAGCCCTTCGACCCTACGACGATCAATGGGCGTTTCTGTCGTCGGCTCCGCGTCTGTCCGCCGACGCGGTCTTAGACCTGGTCGCAGACGCGGAGTCGCGGGGCCGGGTGTTGGGCGTGCGCATGCCGGTGGAGGATGAGGACGCCGACGAGCCATGGCGCATGACGCCTTCCCGGCGGCGGGAGCCCGGACTGATCAATGCGCCCATGCCAAGCAAGGTCGGCATCGTCATCGCCGATCAGGTCTACATTGATCGGACCGAACTGCCATCGGCGATGACGGCGCGGCTGATGCGTCTGGCGGCGTTTCAAAACCCAGAGTTCTACCGCGCGCAATCCATGCGCTTCCCGACCTTCGACAAGCCCCGGATAATCTCCTGCGCCGAACTTCACCCACGCCATGTGGGCTTGCCACGTGGGTGTCTTGACGAGGCCATTGAGTTGATCCGCGCCCATGGGGCCGAAGCTGTGATGGAGGATCTGCGAACCTCAGGGGTGCCGCTTTCGGCTGGGGTCCGCTTCCGGGGCGCTCTATATGGCCCGCAGGTCAAGGCGTTCGACGCGCTCTCGCCGCATGATACCGGCGTGCTGGCGGCGACCACCGCCTTCGGCAAGACGGTCGTGGCTGCCGCCCTCATCGCCGAGCGGGCGCGCAATACCCTGGTTCTCGTCCATCGCCGCGAATTGCTCACCCAATGGGTTGAGCGTCTCAAAACATTCCTCGACATCGATCCGAAGCAAATCGGAGTCATTGGAGGCGGCAGACGTAAGCCGACGGGCGTCATAGATATCGCGCTGATCCAGAGTCTTGTGCGTCTGGGTGAAGTCTCCGACTTGGTTGCGGATTACGGCCACCTCATCTTTGATGAGTGTCATCATCTGTCCGCGGCGAGTTTTGAGCTGGTGGCGAGGCGCGCGAAAGCGCGATATGTCCTCGGCCTGTCCGCGACTGTCGCGCGCAAGGATGGGCATCATCCCATAATCTTTATGCAATGCGGCCCCGTTCGACACCGAGTTGATGCTCGCGCGCAGGCCGCCGAGCGGGGCATTGCCCACCGCGCCAAGCATCGGTCGACAAGGTTTCAGTTGCCGCCGCCACTCGATGCCTCGGATCGTCCCGCCATGCCGGCGGTCTATGCGGCCCTCGCCCGGGACGAGCCGCGCAACGAGATGATCTTCGACGATGTGCTCAAGGCGCTGGAGGCGAAGCGCTCACCAATCGTGCTGACCGAGCGCAGGGATCATCTCGAATATCTGCAAGGGCGCTTCTCGAGCTTTGTGCGCCATCTCGTTGTCCTTCGGGGCGGGATGTCGGCCGCCGAACGCAAGGCGTCCGAGACGGCATTGCGTGTGCCTGACGATCAAGAACGCCTCATCCTGGCGACCGGGCGCTACATCGGGGAAGGCTTCGACGATCCCAGACTCGACACGCTCTTCCTGACGATGCCCATTTCCTGGAAAGGCACTCTGGCCCAGTATGTTGGCCGCCTGCATCGCCAACATGGCGGAAAGACCGAGGTTGTTGTCGTCGATTACGTCGATGAAGCGGTGCCCATGTTGGCGCGAATGGCGGCAAAGCGAAGAACGGGATATCGAGCCCTCGGATATACCCTGGAATGATACGCATCGTTCCTGGCGCAAAATCGGCACGGAGGGCGAGGCCGTTCCGGCTTCCAACGATCTGCCGTTCATAGTGCTATAGCGTAGGCAAAGTGCTCATCTTCATTGAGCGTGGCCCGCCAACTCGGAACAAAGCCGGGCGCGTCGCCACCCGCGGATTTTACGCCGCCGGCGGCTGCCGAGGCGCGAAGCAAGTTGCTCCTCGATCCCAGACGGGATTCAACCCATGTCCCCCGGATTAGGAACCCTTTGGCCAATGCTACTGTGTAATCAGGCTGCCCGTCGCCCGCTAAACCGGGTCAAATGGCCACCGCAAGCAAATGTCGGTCTCGGCCAAGGCATGTCCCCGCAACCACTATCGCTCACGCGGCTCGGAGAGTTGTTCGGTATAGGTGGCATCGTGTCCCCGCAACCAAATTCACGAATGATAACAGATGCTTATCAGCCGCCTCCGGACCCCAAGTCCGAGGCGTCTTTTTTGTGTCCGGCTGGTGTCCGAAAAACACATGCCGCAGGATGCAGCGAATTGCCGCATTTGGCCGGAACACCAGAACACCGGAACACGTGTTCTCCGCCGGTCGGCATGTTCCACGGTTCAACTCCCGTCTACGTCAGCGACTTCATCCGGCAGAGCATCTCCGATTGCGCTCCTCGATCGGGAGGGTGGTAGCCCGCGTCTCGACACCAGTAAGGAAGTTAGCTGCGGCGACAGCGATCAGGTCAAGACTGGGAGCTGGTGTCGCGCCGGTATTCGTCGAGCAGCCGTCGAACCTCCTCTATGCCATCATCCGTGAATGCCAAGATGCCGTCGTTGTCGAGGCCATAGACCCATATCAGGCCGTCCTCGGGTTCAAGGCCGAGGGCGAGGTGGTGGATAAGATCTACATCGGCACCGAGGTCCTTGGCGACGCGCTCGACGGTGCGGACGTGATGGACCTTGTTGCGCTGCGTGGTCACCGCCGTAGCTCCTCGAGACCCAGTTCGCGCCACATCCATCCGAAGTCATAGCCTCCCATCGGGTCGTCGGTGCCAAGGCCCGCGCTGTGGTTCTCCAGCGACTTGAGCCATCCCACAACTAGGTCGCGCCCCTTGGCCGTTCGCGCCGCCGCCCTTGGTGATCGGTTGCCCAGCATCGGGATCCGTTCATCGAGGACCCCGCGGTAGTGGTCGTCCAACGCTTGCCGAATTACGGCTCTCTCCTCCTCCGGCGAAAGCCCTGTCGGGGGAGGTGCCGTCTCGCGCTGGTCAGCCAGCATCTTGTCGAGGTCAGTCCGCTCAGTCAGCGGTGTTCGCACCAGCCCGGACAACGCAATCTCCAGCATCGCTTGGCCATGCGCGCTCCGCGCCTCCGAGTTCACCGTCAGGGACACCCGGCGTCCCTTGATCTCGACGTTGCCCAGGACGATCGCGCCGTCATCCATCGTCGTGGTGAACGTGTGTGCCTTCGCCTGGCGGCTCCGCCCCTTCGGCTTTGAAACGGACAGCCAGTTCCAAAAGCTCGCTGTCTCTTGCCGCAGCGCAGGGATGGATCCCAGAGCCGACCGGGCCTGGGCAACTGTGATGCCCGGCAGCAGCGGGAAACGCAGCGTCACGAAATCCAGCGTCTCGCCGTCGCTGTTCATAATCTGTGGATGATTGCGTCCCTGGGCGGCTTTCAATGCGGCGTCCAGCCAAGCGTTGGTGAACAGGGCGGCGGACTGCGCCAGGACCGAATTGGGGTTGCTGGAAGGCTCGGTCGCCCGTTGGCACAGCGAGGCCAGCATGACCTCACTGGCGTCATGGTCGAACTGCATCAGCGTGCCGCTGATGATCGCGCGCCCTCGTATCGGGATAACCCTGGTCGCAACCCGGTCCCATTGACGCAACCCGCGTGAACCGGACTTCTCAAAGACGCGGATCGGCTCGTCCGGTCGCACGAGGTCCCTGAGCAGCATCGACTCGCCAGGCACCAGGCCGCTCACCTCATAGAGGCTGACGACCGCGTGCCGGAGGCCGCTGATGTATTCCCGCGTGCTGACGCTCTCCTTCCAGCCGCGCCGCTTGAGGTAGTCGTCAGCGAGATTGCGACCGTCCGGGTGCACCGTTGCAACGAGATCTTCAAAGGCGGCGCCCCAGATGGCTGGGAAATAGTCGTCGCCGATCACCTCGGCGAGCTCATGCAGGTCGATGCCCGCGGCGGCGAAGGCTTGGGCCGTGTGCCGTTGAACGTAGTCCGCCAGAACGCCGCGCCACTCCTCGCGGCCAGCCCACGACATGAGGCCGTCAATGGTGTGCAAAGTCGCCAGGGCTGCCAAGTCCACCTCAGGTTCTGTCGTCCGCATGGTCAGCGCGAAATTCCGAGTGATGCAAGGGGAGGGCGGAACATGGGACGCCGGAGCACGCGTCTGTCGCGCGAGCACTTCCATGGGGAGTGCCTGGGCGACTGCTGTCTGCCCATCATGGACGCTCAGACACGCGGCCCCGTTTCTCCAGAGCGGTCAATCATGGGTGCAGTGGCGAACGGCTGGGTTTGGTGGCGAGCGGTCTGTCGGGTTCGGGATGCTCGATACGAAAAGCGGTCGCTCAGAGTACCCACATTCCAATGTGCCTTGTCAGCTTCATTCCGCAATGGATATGCGCAACGCCTAACCCTCCGATGCCACTTGGTCTTGGGTCGGTCAGCGTTGCTTAGTTGTGCATTCGGAGCGGGCCGCGATTATGCTCGACAGAGGGCGTCGCGCAGTGTTCTGCCCAAAGACATCCATTCGACCCATGAACGGGAACGCGGCGAGAGGACGGGAATGACCGATTTGACTGGCGAAGCAAACGCACGTTTGAACAATCTTGCACAACAGTTGAAGGATCAACAACGCAAGGCGAAAAGAACAGCAGTCCAGCTTGGCGTCTTCACTGAAGTTCTCTACTGGGCGTCAGTCGCCTTTGGCGGCATCGGGACTGCACTTGGGCTGCTCGGCAGTAAGCGTTTAGGTGTTCCAGATGGCACAATTGAGCCATGGATCAGCTTATGCGCTGCGGCCTCAACTGGGGGCTTTTTGGTGCTTAAGCAGGCTGGACTCCGGGCAAAAACCGCAATCTGGTTCGATTTCACTAGTTACATCGATACCCTTCTGTTCCGGCTTCAGTTCCGACTTCCGTTTCCCCCGACGTTAGACGCTGTGGCGAGCGTTGCTGAAGCGTTTGAAAAAGCGCGGATGGATGTGCAAAAGCGGATGAGTGACGTCGACGGCGCGGCCGAATCCAAGAAGCCGGTGCCAAGCGACCACTCATCAAATCTCCATCGATAGATAGTAGCCGGACTGATACGGCATCAAACGCCAGACATCCAGGGGAGTCCGAAAGTGTCGACTTGTGCATTGGCGGTCAATTGGCACTAGCGCCTAGACGTCCGCTTGCGGCGCCCGACGTATGGTTGCCGTGGGTCCGACTTGGGTCGGGAGCAGCCGAAAGGCCGAGATTGGTCAAATGGCAGCATTCCATCGAGGCACGCCGCAACCGGCCATGCTGGAACATTGGCCTTCTCCAAGGCCCGTGGTCTGCGGTAGGGCCACCGTCCTTGGAACGGGCAGCGGTCGTGCCCATGTCACTTTTCTGAGACGTCATAGAGGTGGGAAGGCGACCATGGCCAGCGGATGGGCTAAGGACGCAGCAGTGCAGGATCAGATCGACGATACTGTGAATCGGCCTCCAAGTGGGACCCCGCCTAATTTAGAGCTATCTGTTTGAAACAATGATCGTTTCGGTCGTTCGTTCCGACTCACTATCGGCTTTGAATTGTGACCCCTCGTGACAGCCTATATCCCATTGATAAGATGAACGAAATGCCCGATTTTGTGGGGTCACTTTTGGAAGCCTATTGGGAGTCCCGATGACGCGCCGAAACACAATCTGGCACCAACGTCCCGCGCAGCTCAACGTGGCGCCGACGCTCCGCTTACTTTGCTGCGCGCGACCTGGAGGGAGATCTGCCGGTTCTACGATCGGATATTCGGCGCTCGTATTCACCTGGATTATGCACCGGACGGACAAAGCGTGAACCTCCCAGGAATACGCCGGGTTCTGCACCAAAGTGGCCGCATTCGGTGTGTGTTTTGCGGTACCGGCGATTTCCGTTGTCTAAGCGTAAACCCGTGAGGTCGATTCGTTCCCGGCAAAATGGGGGAGTTCCGACATGCTTGCACCGGGAGATGCGGCCACTCGCTTTCCTTTCCAACACGGGCCTAGTTCGTTAGGTTGTCAACCAGCCAAAGCAGGCTGGAGATTTAGATGAGAGGTTCGTACCTGTTGATGTTAGCGGTCCTGCTCGGCGCATCGATGGCGGCCGGGACGACCCGGGCGGACGAGCTGCTGCCGCCGATGACGCCGTCGAGCAAGGGAGTTGACTTCAACCCGAAGGGGTGCGGACCCGACTTACCAGGCACGGTAACAGCGGTACACCTGCTCCTGCAGACGCAGATGCGCAACGTCGGCCCATATCGCGTGGAACTCGACGGATACGGGACGCCAGAACTACCGGACACGACGCGGCCGATGCTTCTGCAGGCGGAGCCGGGCACGACGCTGCGGTTCGACCTGGACAACCAGCTGACGGTGGCCCCGCCTGGCGATGCGGCGGGCCGAAGGCTGGCAACCACCAACTTGCACACTCATGGATTGATCGTCCGTCCGACACCATACACAAGCGCGCGACCGTGTCCGGGCGACAACGTATTTCAGGAGACGGTACCCGGCACGCCGGACGCGGAGCACCGTTATCGGATCGACGTGCCGAACGATCTGCCGAACGCGTTCTTCGCGGTGGGAAAGCTTGGCGGCACAGTGCCACATCCGTCCGGTCTATTCTGGTTCCACGCGCATCTCCACGGTGTGGCGCGGCCTCAGGTGACCTCTGGCTTTTCCGGCTTGATTTCGATCGGTGACCCAAAGACGCACTTACGGGTCGACCGGACACTGGGCAACAGCTCGGTGGTGGACGAAGTCGCGACGGAGGCGTTGCGGACCCAGACGGATGTGCAGACAATCGGGCTGCGAGACATTCAGTTGCTGGTGCCGTGCGGGAGCGGCGGCGGGTGCGGGCTGGACACGCTGCCCGGTCATGCGGGGGCCACTCCCGGGCTAATCGGCATCTCGGTCCGGGCCGGCTACGATCCCGCGTTATGTGCTACTGCGCGGACGGACCCGAACATCGGAACGGACCTAAGTCCGCTCAATTCGGGCTGGTGTGCCGCGCCGGTGAACGACGGGGGCAGCCAGATGAACGGCGTTTGGTTGTTCACGCTCAACGGCCAGCTTTTCCCAACGGCCACAATCGCGCCCGCGCGGAACCAGCTCTGGAGGTTCGCTAACCTAAGCGCCTCGCTGAGTTACGTGTTGGAACTGGTCGATGAGAGCGACACGTCGAAGACGCTGCCGTTCTGTGTGATCGCGATGGACGGGGTAGTCAGCGGGACGAAAGGCGCGACGTGCCCGGGACAGGCGCCAGCAAGTCCGGGACCATTTGCGCATGTGGGCTTCCCGTCGCAGCAGTTGCTGCTGATGCCGGCTGCCCGAACAGAGGTTTTTCTGCCGTATGATGAGCTAGCCGGGAGCGTCGATCGCGTACTGATCCTACGCACGGTCGGGCCCAACATGGGCAATGCGGAGGCGAGCACCCAGGGCGACGTCTGGCCGCCTATCGAACTCTTACGTGTGGTGGTGCAGGCGCGGCCGACGCCGACGGCGACCGCGCTAGTAGCGATGCGCGCAAACCTGGTGCGCACGGCGGGGCCGCGGCTGGGGCCAGATGCGATGCTCGGTGGAGGCATGGTGGCACCGGCAGTGCCGTTCGATTTGGCGTCTATGCGGCGGGCCTATCCGAATTGCCGGTTCATGCCGTTCGGCGCGAACTACCGGCGGCAAGTAATCTTCGATGAAGACGAGGGCACTCCGCCGCGGGGATCGTTTGGCAAACGGCCAACATACGGTACTCCGGCCGAGCTAGGCTTCGCGCTCGGGAGCCGGGTGGTGACGCGGACGGGCAATGTGCTGCAGGGATCGGCGATCGACCCGGCGCCATACCCGGGCATGGGTCCACACGTGACGATGCCGGCAGAGATGTCGATGGATCAGCCGCCGTCCGTCGCCCATGTCTGTCCTGTGCTTGGCCGTGAGGAAGTCTGGGAGCTGCAGAACTGGACGTCGGAAGCGCACAACTTTCATATCCATCAAGGGAAGTTTCGGCTGGCACAGGCGGGAGATCCAGGCCTGCCGCCGGGCTACAAAGATACGGATGCTGTGGGTGGCGGTGGGGATGGGCCGGGTCAGATCCTTACATGGTATAAAGCGCTGGGCGGCGATCCGTCGGTGCAGGCTTGGCACGATACCCTCCCAGTCCCCCCGCGGGTGATGGGTCTGGATGGAAAAATTACGCCCGGGCACGTCTTTGTGACCATTCCGTTCAGAGCGCTGGAGCAGGTCGGCGACTTCGTTTTCCACTGCCACATCCTTGAGCACGAGGACAAAGGCATGATGGCCTATGTGCAGGTGGTGATGCCGAAGGGCGGCACGCGGCAGTCCACTCAGATTACTCAATGATCCGAAAATATCAGGGCGTCACAGAGCTGGCTCAGGAAATCTGATGATCGAGACCCGATGAGAGAGAACCCGGCGGTTGAATAAGTCGACAATGGCCACGAGGTAGACGAAGCCTACTCCTTACATTTCCATCCGGTCGCCCATTCCTGCATCGAAACCTTGCGGTCCTTTCGGAGTAAAATCGTACCCGGTAGCACAACACCCGAAACCGTCGCGCCGGTACAGAGTTGTACCGTGCTGGGGTTTGCTGACATAAGCCTGCCGTCGGCACTAGCTGACGTACTTGGCATCAAGACTCGGTATTGCAAACTGATCATCACGTCAGCCATGTTTGCCGCCCGGCTTATGTCTGTGACCTCAACTTTCTCAAGGCTAAAAAACTCGGAACACAAATGAGCGAGTTTGTTCCACATGCCGGCAAACAGATCCTTATCTGCCTTGATCACACACTGTTGTGCTTCACTTGAGGTGGGTAATCTAGCAGCCCAGCCCGATGATGAAGCCATTATCACCACAATTATTACAAACCTACTGGCACTCATTCTTTTCTTTCCCGAATTGGCCACCCCTTCGGCAGATCGCCCGATTATAAGTGCTGTGATACTTTGCCAACCTTGGATTTAGATCGTGTTTAGTGCTGCGGGCGCTTTGAAGGTGGTGTGATCTTGGTGAGGGCGGCAGCAATCTGATCGAGGACGTTGGCGGGTGTCTAATCTGAGACAACATAACACTTGTCATATTGTCCGGACGCTTCGTTGTAGTAACAGACAGTATGTGTCCCCGGCCTCGGCCCTGGTCCGATCCGTGGGGGCTTGGTTTCATTCGGGGCAATCGCATCCAGGCTTAGCCAAGCCCGTCCGGCGAGGGTTTCCGGGGCAACATCGAGCTTATCCCACTTCCTGGCGGCGGCTTTTGCGTCGCTAGGAATTGTGACAGCCCTTTTTTTTCTTGGTGGCCCCTTGGACCTAAGCTCGCCAGAGCGTATTCCGGTTTCTTTTTTCACGATAGTCGTCCCTCCTTTCGCTGCGTCAGTTTAGGGTGTGAATTGCCGCAGGCTTGAAGCTATCGCACTCCCGATCTCGGCCGCGAACGCGGCGTTTTGAGCGGGCTGTGCAAGCACCGGCTGCTGGCCGGCTTGTTGCGAAGCGGGGCCGAACGTGAATATGACATCCTGGGTTTGGTTACGCGTCACACCAAACAATGGGCTGTTTGTATTTGCTGTCACACGAACCAATGTCCATTGCGGCGTAATCCCGCCATTAGCATTAATTTTGAACGTGACCTGGTGCACGATAGCCGATGGTGGAATAGCAGCTCCCTGAACTGCATAGGGTAAGATACCAGCGCGAAGCGCCTCCTCTATTTTCAGATCAGATTGTGTCATCAAGTAGCCACGGGGCATGTTTTGGACGCAGACGCTGATGGAGGGATCGGTGCCATAGGGCAATTGCGCCAGATCGCTGACTTTGTAGATGAAGGTTAATTTTTGTACCCTCACCGTGTCTGCGGAAGTATTTGCGCCAATCCCGAGCGCGAAGGTCGGATTCGTCGTGATGGTCCCGGAGGAAAACTCGGTCTTGACCGGCGCAAAAGGAGTTTTGAGTGAAACGCCCGGATTGAACTGCGTTTGCTCTTCGATTGTCAGGTTTAGGTTGACCTGTACTACCCATTTGGAGATCAGCTGCGTGACTTGTTGGCCTGCGACTCCGTCGTTCATCACATCCTGAACTGACCGCTTCAGCTCACACTGGAGCTGATTCGCGACGGCGTTAACGGCGAGGACCGAACTATCACGATCACCCCAGAATTCCGTAAAGCTTGGTACGCTGGTTCCGCAGCCCGCAAGAGAAACAAGGCATAAACATACGCCTGCGAGAAGAGTGCCGGGCCGATGCGAACCCATTTTTTGTCCCCATTCGCCGCGCGAGCGAGCAATATCCTTCGATAAAACTATACCTTAATCGAATCGAACGTCAAGCCTAGCAGGCTGCGGAAATTTACATGAAAGAGTCGGTTATCCGCCAATTTCTGAGGCCCGAAGTCGTCGATTTGGTGAGGGTTCTGTCGTCGGATTGAAAATCCGCCATATTTTCCGGCGAATTCACGAAATCCTTACAGAATCCCGGCGTGCTCAAGCCGCTGACGCCAGCAGCTTCGGCAGCCGAACTAGGTTGTAGGCTGCGGCATTGAGCGTGAACAGCCAGCCAACGCGCGCCGTCCCACGGTGGCGGGTTTTGCGAAAGCCCGCGCTGGACTTCATCCAGCCAAACACCTCCTCGATCCGCTTGCGCACCCGAACACTGATCGCATAGCCCGCATGCCGGGTGGTGCGGCCGTCAATGGCCGACCGCCGCCCCTTGGTGTTCTGCGAGACGTGCGGCGTCACCCCAAGCCTGCGCATCTTGGCCACGAAATCGCGCGAGTCGTAGGCCTTGTCGCCTCCCAGCGTGGCCCGGTGGCGGTGCTGCCTGCGGCCCACCATCGCCTGCGCCGCCTCGCGTTCGGCCGTGCCGGTGGCGTGCGTCAACGCCGCATCCATTACCAGGCTGTTGCGGTTCTCCATCAACACGTGCCCCATGTGGCACAGCCGCGACGCCTGACCGGTGGCCTTCTTGAACAGACGAGCATCCGGATCGGTGGTCGAGCCATGCGTGGCGTTGCTGCGTGTTTCGCCGCGAAAATCCCGCTCGCCATTGCGGCCAGGCGCCGGCGGCTCGCCCGAGCCATCCTT
This sequence comes from uncultured Rhodospirillales bacterium, assembly GCA_903823665.1. GTDB lineage: Bacteria > Pseudomonadota > Alphaproteobacteria > Acetobacterales > Acetobacteraceae > CAIQQQ01. The sequence goes on along the minus strand of CAIJTR010000028.1, from coordinate 1,016 downwards.
GGGCTGGAAGCTCTTCATGCTCGCCCAGGCATCGATCAGCGTGCCGTCCACCGAGAAATGCTCATCCGACAGCAGCGGCTTGACCTGCGGGTCCACCAGAATGGCGGCCAGAAAGCCGCGCGCGATGTCGCCCCGCAGCAGGCGTTCGCGGTTCTTGGTGAACACCGTCACGTCCCAGACCGGCGTGTCCATCGACAGGCCGATGAACCAGCGGAACATCATGTTATACGTAATCTGCTCCATCAGTTGCCGCTCAGACCGCACAGAGAAGAACGCCTGCAGCAGCAGCGCCCGCAGCAGCTTCTCCGGCGGGATCGAATCCCGCCCGCACGGCGCATAGATCTGGTCAAATTCCCGCGAAAGCCGCCCCAGCGCCGCGTTCACCAGCGGCCGGATCGCACGCAAGGGATGCTTCTCAGGCACCAGCGCCTCTGGGCTGAGATAGCTGAACATCGCAGCAGTCTGAACATCGGCACCACGCATAACTCAGCCGTTTCCCAAAACCAGTGAACCTTATTGAATCGTCTCGATGCCGATTTGGGAAGGCGAATTTCCGCAGCCTGCTAGTCTTACTGTGTCACAAAACTCTTGTACGATTCGATAGCATGTGTGTAGGGATGGAGATTCTCACTCGTGGAGGCGGGGTGTGGGTCTTGAATCCAGTTCACGCGGCAGCGAATCACGCTTTGCTGCCTGTGTTGAGGTCAATACCTTGGGCCAAGGTAAACATCAAAGTTCTGCTCATCGAAATCATTCAAATGGGAAAAATTTTTGATGGAAAAATCCAGGATTTGGACAATCTCATGGATGAAAATGGATACAAATTCTTCTCAAAAATCCACTTCAATCATGTCTACATCAAAAAAGAACTAAAACCTAGATTCAGAAATATTGTTTTCAATAAGTTTTTGGAGCCAAAATAAATCAGATTTTAAATTTAAATGTGGGGTTTCAATTTTAAGACTCTTTTTTGTGATTCCTTTTCTGCATCAGAGGTACCAGCTGATTTTATTATT
>CAIJTR010000027.1 GCA_903823665.1 uncultured Rhodospirillales bacterium | reverse complement strand
GGCTGTAGCGCAGCGGAAGCCGCTTCCCCGCTGCCGATATCTGTTTCTTATCAAGGCATCTTGCTGCCCTCCTTGTTCTTCTGACGATTTCGGCTGCTGGCGAGGCGGAAGCTCTCGCCGTTCATCTCCAGGATGTGAACGTGGTGGGTTAGGCGGTCGAGCAGCGCGCCGGTGAGGCGCTCTGAACCGAACACAGAAGTCCACTCGTCGAACGGCAGGTTGCTGGTGATCAGCGTGCTGCCGCGTTCGTAACGCTGGCTGAGTATTTCGAAGAGCAACTCGCCGCCGACTGCGGTGAATGGCACATAGCCGAGCTCATCAAGGATCAGCAGCTTGACCGAGGCCAGATGTTTTTGAACCATGCGTAGCCGGCGCTCATCGCGGGCTTCCATGAGGTCGTGCACCAATGCTGCCGCTGTGGTGAACGCCACACTTTGACCCTTCTGACAGGCAGCCAGGCCGAGCGCGAGGGCGACATGCGTCTTGCCAGTGCCGCTCGGCCCCAGTGCTATGACATTGCGGCGTTGCTCGATCCATTCCCCACGCGCAAGTTCCAGCACCAGCGCCTTGTTCAGCGACGGCTGAGCGGCAAAATCGAAGGTGTCGAAGCTTTTGGTGTGTGGGAACTTTGCCATGCGTATGCGGCGCTCGACCATCCGGCGTTCACGGTCGATCCGTTCCAATTCGCACAGTCGCAGCAAATAGCGCGGGTAATCGGCACGGTCCTGCGCCGCCTCAAGCGCGACCTTCGCATGCTCGCGCACGAAGGTCGGCAGCTTCAACGCCTTGAGGTGGTTCGCCAGCAACACCGCATGTGGTACGCTGGTGGAGGTCTGCGCCATGGCGGGCAGTGGCATCATGGTCTCGGTCATGCCAGCACTCCCGTCGCCAAAGCGTCTGGCTGGGACAGTAGCCCCATATAGCTGCGCGGATCGGTGTGCCCGACATGGGCGCGCGGCAGATGCGGATAGAACTGCAAATCAAGGCGTGCTGGGCGGTGTTCAAGCCGCGCCAGTGCGATCATCTTCACTGCATCGAAACTGATCGCACCAAGCTCCAACGCGCGCGCAACCGCCCATTCCACGAGGGGCTGCTCGAACCGTTCGCACAACCGCAGAACCTGGATAAACTCTCGCCGGCCTTCCTTGCCGCTGCGCGCCTCCATGAGCCTGCGGATACGATGCATCGGTTCCGCCAGGACCCAGCCATCGAGCGGCGCAGCCTGGTCGAGTGCGCGAGGCTTGTGCTCCAGCAGCGCCAGATAATGCAGTGGGTTGGCGATGAAGTCTTGGCGCTCATAGCTGCGCCGATGCACCGCGATCTGTTCCCCTCTGCAGATCACCTCAACCCGGCCGACATAGCCTTTGATCACCACCTCCTGGTGGGCGTAGGCCGTAGGCACTGAGTAGTCATTGGTGCGATAGCGCACCAATGACATCGATGAGGCCCGGCCCGTCACCATATGGCACGGATCGAACGCCCTCACTGGCAGCGCCATGAACGCCGCCACGTCGGAATGCATCCGTTCGCCAATACTCCGGCTATGCCCGCGCAGCACCGCCTGTCGCCGCGCCACGCATTGATCGAGGAAACGCGCGTTCATCGCATCAATGCTGTCGGCCACCGGCATCGGCACCATAAAGTGGCGCCGTGAATAGCCGACAAGGCCTTCAACCTTGCCTTTGTCATTGCCCTTGCCGGGGCGACCGAACTTGTCATCGAACAGATAATGGCTCTGCAGGGCAGAGAACATCCGGCTGCGCACACGCTTCCCGTCGCCCAGAATCTGCGCCACCGCCAGCTTGGTGTTATCATACAAGATCGACTGCGGAATGCCGCCGAAAAAGGCGAACGCCGCCACATGGCCCTCGCAAAAAGCCTCCGCCACTTCGGCCGGGTAGGCCTTGACGAAGGGCGCGTCGCTATGCGGCAGATCCATGCAGAAATAGTGGAACCGCGTCAGCTTGCCGTCGATGATCCCGTCCGCCTCGCCAAAGTCCACCTGCGCGTGCCCCGGCTTGTGGCACAGGGGGATAAACACCTCGCGGCTGCGCAGCTTCGCGTTCGCCACATAGTCGCGAACAATCGTTATGCCGCCAGCAAAAAAATGCTCATCACGCAACCGCTCAAATATCCGGGCCGCCGTATGGCGCTGCTTAGCATGCACCGTCCGGTCATCCGTCAGGATCCTATCAATAATATCGGTGAAGCCCGAAAGCTTCCCACAAAATGACCGACCGGAACGGCCATGCTGCGGTGGTTGGGAGAAAACCAACATCTTGTCGACCGTCTTCCGATTGATGCCAAAATACGTCGCAGCACCGCGGCGGCTCATGCCATCAATCATCACGGCGCGGCGGACCTTCTGATAAAGTTCCACTCTCTTCATCCTCCACCCCCGCCCAAAGACGAAGGTCTAGCAGGACTGGCCCAATATTATCCCGGTGCTGAAGCCCAAAGAATGGCCCCTTTTATTGGCGGTGTTCTCACCAGCATGATGAGCAACAAACTGTCGATTGCAATGCAATGCAGTGCATCGCTGGCAATCATGAAGAGATCATGCCATGAGTAGCATTGCTGACAGGATCAAAGACATTGGCCCACATCCGCAATCATTCGACATCACCAGCGCGACGAAGGAAAACACAAATTACCGTTCCGTCGCCTGGAGCGGGCGCTACCTGCAAGTAACGCTGATGTCGATCCCCGTTGGCGGAGAAATTGGCCTTGAAGCGCATCCGCAGACCGACCAGTTCCTGCGCCTCGACTCTGGCAGTGGCCGAGCGCAGATGGGCACCGCGAAGGACCAACTGACATTCCAACAGGATGTGTCAGACGGCTGGTGCGTTCTCGTCCCGGCAGGAACCTGGCACAACATCACCAATACTGGCCATACGCCAATGCAGGTCTACACGATCTACGCGCCCTCCCATCACATGCCCGACAAGGTGCAGGCGACGGCGGCAGTGGCCAAAGCTGACAAGGACGACAAGCCCGCCGCATGGTCAGCGCAGACCAAATCGGCACCTGACAAACACGGGTGACGAGCGCCGTTGTCACAGCAGCGTGGCACCGGCGAGAAACGGATAACGCGTGGGATCGAAATGCTGCCAAATATGATCAGGTCCAAATGGCTGCGGGACCTGATCCGGGCTCTCCAAACCCGGCAAGAGATCCTCAAGTGCAATTGCACCTGCTGAAAGCAGCGAGGCGTTGGCGGCAATCCCCACGAGCGCGGACCACGCACCGGCGCGATCATCGGCTGTATGACCATATTCGTCATTCGACGGCGGGCCAAAGATGCGGCTCAGCATCACCGCATCGCCACCACCATGTGTGCCCGCCGCCGGCGGCAGCGCCAACTCATAGATGCGACCAAAATGCGGCTGCACCAGCACGCGGTTCGTCTCAGGAATGGTCGGGCGGACCAGCCTGCCATCGGGTTCGACATGGCTGCGCTCAATGTTGAGCAACTCTATCCGGCCGCGCGTGCCGTCAAACACCACGCGGTAGCCTTCCTGCGGATTATAGGCGGTCAGCGTGTAATTCACCACGATGTTGCGATCATATTCGATCATCGCGTTCATCGAATCCTCGATGTCGATGTCTGGGCTGAACACGCATTTATCGCGCAGATAGCCGTCAATATGCTCGTTCTCAGCATAAAGATCG
>CAIJTR010000026.1 GCA_903823665.1 uncultured Rhodospirillales bacterium | reverse complement strand
CCGTCCAGGAAGGTGAGCTTGGTGCCGGCAATGAACGCCGCCGAACCGTTGTTGTCCTCGCCTGGAATGGTCTGGTTGCCGGCATCCACGCCCAGATAGATGTCAACATTGCCTGTTGCATGCCAAATGGCGTTGCCGCCGGCATGGTTCACCGGCAGGCCGAAATTGTAGATGTAGCTGTGCGAATAGAACGGGTTGGTCGATGTATCGATCGTCTCATAGCCCAATAGGGTCGGATACAGGCCCGCCTGGTAGTCAACGCCGCCTTCCGTCAGCCACGGCGTGTGCAGCGAAACGCTCGCCTCGTTGATCGCCGGCTGGTAGCGCCCCCTGGTGAAACTGTCGAACAGATGCGCGAAATGCGTGTAGCGCGCATCGGTGCCGTACAGCCCCTGCACTTTGAAGCCGAAATCATAGCTGGTGGCCTTCGGGTCCAGCGGCCGGCCGATGGAGAGCAAAATCTGGTTGATCACCGGCTCGTTGGCACGATCGGTGTAAAGCGAGCCATAGTTCAGGTTGTCTTTCGGGCCGGCAGGATTGCCCGCAATGCCGGCCTCAATCTGCGCGCCAAGCTTGAGCGTATCCGACCATTTGGTCGGTGCCGCCGGCGCATCATCGGCACGGGCCGCGATCGGGGCGAGCGGCAACGCGACTGCAAGTGCCAACGCAAATTTGGATGTGTTCATAGACATTTAACCCTGCCAACAACATTGCTTCGGGAAGCATCGCCAACATGGCGAGACCGGCACGTGCGAATGATTCAATCCCACGCAGCCCAAACGTGATCGGCAAATTGTCATTATTCTGCAAGGTAGAAAAACATCAATATTGAGCACTCCGCCCCAAAATTGCCCTCAAATACACCACTGCCGCTTTGACAGGCACAAATTTGAACAATTTAGGGGCGATATTGTCTAGCCTCGGCCAGAGCGGAGGTTTCAGGCCGCCACATCCACCAGCACGATCTCCGACTCCGTATCGGCCGAAATCACCAGCTCCCGCTCATCGGTGATCGTCACCCCATCGCGCGTGTTCGCCTTCACGCCGTTGATGGTCACACTGCCGGTCGCCGCCACCAGATAGCCGACCCGACCCGGTGCCAGCGTCTGGCGAATGGTCTGGCCCGCGCTGATCGTCCCCGCCAGCACCGCGCCATCGGCATAAAGCGGCAAGGCCGAGCCATCCGCCCCCTCGCGCCCATCGGCCAGCACCAGCAGCTGATCGGCGCGCTGCTTCGGGAACGAACGGGCACCCCAGCCCGGCTTCACGCCCTTCTTGTTCGGCGTGATCCAGATCTGGAAAATCCGGGTCGGCGTGGATTCGCGATTGTATTCGGCATGGGTGATCCCAGTGCCCGCATGCATCACCTGCACGTCGCCAGCCTCGGTGCGGCCCTCATTGCCCAGGCTATCCTGATGCGTGATCGCCCCTTCGCGCACATAGGTGATGATCTCCATCTCCCGGTGCGGATGCGGATCAAAACCCGTATTCGGCGCAATCTCGTCATCGTTCCATACCCGCAGCGCACCCACACCCATACGGGCCGGATCATGATGGCCGCCAAAGCTGAAATGATGCCGCGCGTTCAGCCAAGCGTTACGGAAACGGCCGAGCTTCTCAAAGCTTTCCACCTGGATCATGGCACTCTCCTGATTGTTCGATATCGAACGGTTCTACGCTCAACTGGTTATCGGGACAGGACGTGGCAAGCCGGGCGTCTGGACAATTTTGCGCAGCAGCCATCCCCAGCCGTCGCAGCAGATCGCCAAGCGTCACCAATTCGTCAGGCGACAGCCCGGCCATGGCAGCGCCGATGTCGTGGGCATGGCGGGGAAACAGCTCCTCAATCAGCTCACGCCCGCACGGCGTCAGCACAACGCTCACCGCACGCCGGTCACCCGGGCAACGCTCCCGCTTCACCAGCCCGCGCGCTGCAAGCTTGTCGATCACGTCCGTCATATTCCCAGCCGATGTGAGCACCTTGCGGCCGAGATCGCGGTGCGTCAGCGGCCCCTTGTGCAGCACCGCCTCCAGCACGCCGAGTTGCGTGGCAGTCAGCGCATGCGCGTTCAGCCGAGGCTCCACGCGACCCATCACGGCCCGCGCAGCGCGCAGCAGCTTCACATAGGTCGCAACCGCAATCTCGCTGCTCACATCACCGGTTCATCATCACAGGCATGCTGGATTTCTCCAGCACATGCCGGGTGACACCGCCCAATATCAACTGACGCAGGCGCGAATGCGAATAGGCACCCATCGCCAGCATGTCAGCGCCGAAATCGCGCGCCGCCGCCAGCAACCCGGCCCCCACGTCCTTGTCGATGGCCTTGAAGCTCGCCACGTCGGGCGTGACACCATGCAGAGCCAGATAATCAATGAGGTCAGCGGCCTTCGGGCCACGCCGGTGATAATCATCTGAGGTCAGCACCCGCACCGCCGCGGCGCGCTGCATCCATGGCAACACGCCAAGCACGGCGGCGGCCGACTCAGCCGTGCCGTTCCAGGCCACACAAATGCGAGTCCCGATGGTCTCAGGCGGCTTGTGCGGCGCAATCAGCACCGGCCGTCCGCTGTCGAACAGCACCGCATGCAGCGCGTCAGACGACGACACATCCTCCCCCGATTCCGGATGCGGCACGATCGTCAGATCGGCCAGACGCGCCTGCTGCGCCACCAGATCCTCCTCGCGGCCGGTCACAGTTGCAAAGCTCGCCGTGGGGCCGTCATGGCCCACCCGCGCATCGGCCACCGTCACACCCTGGGCCGCCACAAAGCGCTCGAACATGGCGCGCACGGCATGGGCGCGGTCATGGCTCTCCTTCTCGGTCGCGGACATCATCTCCTCGATCATCGCCCCCGACAGGCCCTCACCGGCCAGCGGGGCCACGTCGCGACTATCGACACGCACATGCAATGCGGTCACATGCGCGTTCCAAATCCGTGCGGCACTCAATGCCGTTGCGAGGGCAGCCTCACCGGCAGCAGTTCCGGTCAGCGGCAGCAGCAGCTTGCGAATGGCCATGGCGCTCTTCCCCTCCGGTTGGTCTGATTTATTCTAGCACGTTGATGCCGTGGCTGTGACCAGTCTGGCAAGCTGGTCGAGCAGATCGGGCGAAGTGGCATCCAGCACCGGCCAGCCATCCGGCCCGGCATTGGCCGCCGCCGCACTGCGAACCACATCCACACCCGCGTCGGACGCATCGCCCACCCGGGCGGCCACACGTGCTTCCAGCACCTCCAGCGGAGCCTCCAGCCAAACCCCTAGGCACCGGCCTGAACCCGCAACGCGAGAGAGAGACGCTTTGTCCGACGGGTCCATGAACGTCATGTCGGCAATCACCGAATGCCCGGCACGCAACGCCTGGTCCACGCCCTCGAAAATTATCCCCATAACCTTCCGGCTAACAGCCTCCTCATGGGCAGATTTCGGCAGGCGCTCCTCCGGCTTCAGGCCATAGAGCCGCTTGCGCACTTCATCGCTGCGAAGCACCAGCGCCCCGGGAAGCGGCAGCAGACCCGGAGCCACAGCGCGCGCCAGGGTGGATTTTCCGGTGCCGGGAATACCGCCGATCCCCAATGCCAGCGGGCGAGCCGGCCGCAACGCCGCCTCGGCGCAATCGAAATATTTTTCCCAAGCCTTGCCGCCGCTGGCCGAAACATGCGCACGCACCAGCGCACGCATGGACAGAAACATCGGCAGCCCCACCAGCAGCCCCACATCGCCGGTGCGCGCCACATACCGGTTCAGAACCAAATTCGCGGCCGGTCTGCCAGCCCGCACTACCAAATCCATCAGCAGAAACGCCAGATCATAGCCGATATCGACGGTCGCCATCGACTCGCTGAACTCCAGCGCATCGAACGCCACGGGAACACCGAGCCAGAGGCACAGATTGCCCAGATGCAGATCGCCATGGCTGCGCCGGATGAAGCCCGCCTTGCCGCGCGCCGCAATCCAATCCACCCGTGCTTCAAGATGCCCCAGCATCGCCATTCGCCACCGCGCCAGACGGGGCGGCGGCAGGCCGGCGGCGAGGCCAGAACTGTAATTGCCCTCAATGGCCCCCCGGAGCGCCAAAGCGGCGTCACGCTCCGCCGGCGGCAGACGGGCATGCATCTCAGCCACCGCGTCAGCCAGGGAGACAAGCAACGATGGCGTCAGGTCGCCCTTGGCAGCGATAACGTCAAGGAAATCGCCCTCCGGCACGCGCGCCATGCGCACCACCCAATCCACCACATCGCCGCTGCCGCCCAGTTCCACACCGATCGCGCTTCGCGTCACCGGCACCACGTCGCGATACAGCCCCGGCGCGTTCGGCGCGTTGATCTCAAGCTCGCGTTGCGCCGTGCGCCCCCGCTCGTTCACATCAGTAAAGTCCAGAAACGTCAGCTTCACCGCTTTGCGCAGCTTCCACACGGTATCGCCACCGATGAACACAGCAGAAATTGGCGTCTCCACCGGGTCGCTCCCGGCCAGACGGCGCAGCAACGCGGCGGTTGCCAGCTGTGCGGCCGGGATGGTCATGATGAACTACCTCACGGATAGAGCTTTGATGTTACCCACGATTCGCCTTCGCGGGTGAAGATGGAACGATCATGCAACCGATACGGCATGTCCTGCCAGAACTCCAAGCGCTCGGGAACCACACGGTAGCCGGACCAATGCGGCGGGCGCGGCACCACCTCGCCAGGGTATTGCGCCTCCACCTCCGCCAGACGCCGCTCCAGCGTGGCACGATCCGGCAGCGGCTGAGACTGCAGCGACGCCCAGGCCCCCAGGCGGGAAATGCGGGCGCGGGTGGCGAAATAAGCATCTGCCTCCGCCTCGCTCACATCCTCCACCGCACCCTCGATGCGCACCTGACGACGCAGCGACTTCCAGT
>CAIJTR010000025.1 GCA_903823665.1 uncultured Rhodospirillales bacterium | reverse complement strand
CACAGCTGCGCTGCCGGCAAGCTCCGCTGCAATGGCGTCAAGCATCCTGGCAAGGGCTTCGTCGCGCCGGGCGATTGCCTCGGGTTCGGGTTCACGCGCCTGGGTACTGGCGTCACAGTCGATGGGCAGGCGACTGCCGTTGCTTGGCCGTATCACGGGCAGTGGGCGGGGGTTGATCTGCATTGGAATCGCGGCGGCTGCCGTGTCGCGCACGTCATTGGGCAACGAGGGCAGGTGCAACGCGCGATATCCCAACAGCGCAAGGATGATCACAAGGGTGGCGGCGACGGCCAGCGCCCGCGGACGCCGGCTTGCAAGATCAGCAATTGCTGTGAAAATTCGGTTCACGTTCGTATTATGTAACTCCCCGCCTGCATTTCGAGCAAGTGACCTCGCAATCCGAAGATCAAGGAGATGTGATGAAGTTCCGTTACCGCATTTTGACGGCCGCCCTGGCATGCCTTGCACTTGGCGCAACAGCGCAGGAGCCCGATTACAGCAAGACCGAGATAAAAGTCACCCGGGTCTCGGGCAATGTCTACATGCTCGAGGGCGAAGGCGGCAATATGGCGGCATCGGTGGGCGAAGACGGCATCGTCCTGGTGGACGATGAATTCGCGCCGCTTGCCAGCAAAATTGCCAAGGCGCTGAAAGACATCGGAGTCACCGACAAGCCGGTGCGGTTCATCATCAATACGCACTACCATTTCGACCACACGGGCGGCAACGCCGCGTTCGCAAGCCAGGGGACGACCCTGATCGCCCACGACAACGTGCGTAGCCGGCTGATCACCGGGGGCACCCTGGGCAATGGTGCTTCCGTGCACATGGACGTGCCGCCGGCCGGGAAACCGGCACTGCCGGTCATCACGTTCGATCATGATGTATCGGTGCACCTCAACGGCGAGGACGTGCGGGCGTTGCATTTCCCGGCAGGTCATACGGACGGCGACGCCATCATTTTCTTCCCCAAGGCGAACGTCGTTCACATGGGCGACGATTATGTGCGTTACGGTTTCCCGTTTATAGACGTGCAGGCCGGTGGCAGCATCGAGGGCATGATCAAGGCGTGTGAAGCCACCGTCGACAAATTGCCGGCCGATGTCAAGGTCATTCCGGGGCATGGCGCCCTATCGAACGTCGCCGAAGTCCGGGAATATGTCACGATGCTGAAGGACACTACTGCGGTAATCAGCCGGGCGATCAAGGCTGGGCAGACCCTCGACCAGATGAAGCAGGCAAAACTTCTGGCCCCCTGGAGCGAGCGTTACTCGGGAGACTTCATCAATGCCGATGCTTTCATCGAGACGCTCTATTTTTCACTTACGAAGCGATCCGATGCGCCGTTCGTGAAGCACAACTAGGTCAGGGCGGGAATACGGCAGCCTGCATCGGACCGAGGCACCCTCGGCAGTGATCTGTCTAGTCCCGCAAGGCCCTCATGACCTTTTTCCACGCGCGCTCCGCGTCCTTGCCGGCGTCACCCAGCACGGTGGCCAGTTGACGCATCTGGGTACCGGTGAGTTCGGCCTCGAGGCGCCGGCCCGCATCGGTGAGTGACAGGCGCCGGATGCGCCGATCGGACGCATCGGCATGGGCGGCGATGAGTTGCTGCTCCAGCAGCAGGCGCAATGGCGCGTTGAGGGCCTGTTTGGAAACCGCAAGGATTTCCAGGAGTGCGTTGATGGCGACGTCCGGATTGCGGCCGACAAAGTACAGGATGCGGTGATGGACCCGTCCCAGACCGCGCGCCGCGAGGATGCCGTCGGGT
>CAIJTR010000024.1 GCA_903823665.1 uncultured Rhodospirillales bacterium | reverse complement strand
GTCCATCAGGCCGTTCAGGCCGCTGCACAGATCTGCAATGTCTCCGGTCTTGCCATCGAGATCGATGCGCTGGCTGAGATCATTGGCCTGCGCGGCACCGACCATCCGCTGGGTCTCGGCAACCGCGCTCTTCAGCGCCTCAGACATCGCGTGCTGCTTTTCCAACGTCTCGACGATGCTGTTCACGCCGCGGCACAAACGTTCGATGGCACCGGTCTTGCCTTCCAGTGGTACGCGCTGTTCGAATGCGTTGCGTTGTGCTGCGGCCACAATCTCCTCGGTTTGCGCAACCGCCTCCTCCTGCGCCTTGGCGGCCAGCACCTGCTCGGTGACGTCGGTGGCGTATTTGACGACCTTGAAAGGTTTGCCGTTGGGATCGAGAATGGGATTATACGAGGCCTGAATCCAAACCTCCTTGCCGCCTTTGCCCAACCGCTTGTACCGGCCTGCATCGAACTCACTGCGTCCCAGTCGCTCCCAAAAGGCGCGATACTCAGCGCTGTCGCGATAGGCTGGTTCGACAAACAGCGAATGGTGTTGACCGCGCACATCCTCCAGTCGGTAGCCGAGAACCGACAGGAAATTATCGTTGGCGTCCAGCACTCGGCCGGTCATGTCGAATGATATCACCGCCTGCGACTTGCTGATGGCGACGAGCTGGCCCTCGTGGTCGGCACCGACGTTCTTCTTTTCCGTAATGTCGGTGGCGTATTTGACCACCTTGAACGGCTTGCCGGCCGAATCGAAAATGGGATTGTACGACGCCTCGATCCAGATCTCTTTGCCACCCTTGCCGATGCGCTTGTATTGGCCGGCATCGTATTCGCCACGACCGAGCCGGTCCCAGAACGCACGATATTCTGGCGTCTGGCGATATGCCGGATCGACGAACATCGAATGATGCTGGCCTTTGATTTCGTCCAGCCGATAGCCAAGCGCGGTGAGGAAATTGCCGTTGGCATCAAGGACATGGCCATCCAGGCTGAACTCGATCACCGCCTGGGATTTTCGAACGGCGTTGATCTGACCTTGCAACTCGGCAGTGGCCATCGCTTGCGCCACGGCGTCGGTGACGTCATCGGCCAACACCAGCGTGCGCGCTGGACTGTCATCCTCCGCCGGAATCGGCGTGATCTGCAATCGCAGCACCACGGCGTGCCCTTCGGTGCCGGTATGGCGCAGCTGTGCGGTGGCGGTTTCACCACGCGAGAGAGCGAACGCGAATTCTCGCCCGGCGGCACTATCGCGCTCGGCAGGCTCCAGCAAGGCCGCATATCTCTGTCCCGCCAAGCGGTCGGCAGCCAAACCGAGCAGGGCCGCGAAGTGGGGTGTGGCACCGGTGATGGTGCCATCGTTGGCAAGCTCGACAAGTGCGTGATGCCGCTCCAGCGCTGCCAACGCCGCTTGCTGCTGGCGCATGGCAGATCGCCGGTCACGCTCCGCCCGGCGGTCGGTAAATCCAGGAATCAATGCTTGGACGTTGCGGCTCATAAACATAACCAAAATTCCTCGATTGGATCAGGCGTCAGAAGCAAGCGCTGCCGGGAGGGCGGCGTCAGCAGGGAAACAAAGCAGCTGGTCAAGCGAAACGAGGGCGACCATTCCCCGGTCCAGAGGAACCAAGCCAGACAGCAAGCTCTCCGGGGCGTCGGTGCTGACATCGGGCACGGGGCGAATGTCGCTAGGAGCGATCGAGATAATGTCCGAGACTGCATCCACCAGCAGTCCCGCCGTGCGTGTGCCGGTCTGGATGATGACGACAACGTGCATTGGCGTCGGTTCGGTGTCGCCTTGGCCGAAGCGGGCCCGCAGATCGAGGATCGGTATAATGATGCCGCGGAGGTTGATGACCCCGCGGATCCAGGAGGGCGCATGCGGAAGCGCCGTTGTATCCGCCCAACCCTTGATTTCGCGTACTGCCATGATGTCAATGCCGTACTCAGCCTGACCCAGTGTGCAGGTGATGAATTGACGGGTTTGATCAGAGGTTTGGGTGGCCGCCGCACCAAAAGCCTGCGTGCGTGACGGCGTCATTTGAACGAGTTCCATGTCTGTGCCCCTTTCGAGTCTAGTGCAGGGATGCTGAAGTTTCGAAAGCCGGCTGCGGGTCAGATGGCGGGACGTTCCCACCGGCGGCGAGGCTGGGGATGTCGAGGATCAAGGCCACCCGTCCGTCACCCAGGATGGTGGCACCGCCGATGCCGTCGATCGGGCCGTAATTGGCATCAAGGCTTTTGACGACGACCTGCTGCTGACCAACCAGATCATCAACGACCAGGCCAAGCCTGCCGCCATGGTCGCTTTCAACAATGACAACAATGGCCCGCGAAAAGTCGGTGACGGCCCCACGCACACCAAGCCGTTGGTGCAGTGGTAAGAGCGGCACATAGCCGCCACGAATACAAAGTACGGCCCGCCGATCTGGCAAGTTTTGAATGTCGGCAGCAGCAGGCCGAAGACTCTCAACGATGGCACTGATCGGCAGGATGAACGAGTCCGCGCCCACCGAGACCACCAGCCCGTCCATGACCGCGAGCGTGAGGGGCAGCGACAGCAGAAACCGCGAGCCGGACCCAAACCGCGATTCAACGGCGATCCGCCCGCCCAACGCCTGGATGTTGCGGCGGACCACATCCATGCCAACGCCGCGACCCGAAACCGCCGACACCACTGAAGCCGTTGAGAAGCTTGGCAGGAAGATCAGCTCGTCGATTTCCGTGTCCGTGAGCACCGCGTCCGGTGCGATCAGCCCCCGCTCCTTCGCTCGGTCGAGCACGCGGGCACGATCTATGCCGCGGCCATCGTCGTTGAGTTCGATCACTATACGGCTGCTCCGCTGCTCGGCGGACAAATGAATGGTGCCCACACGTGGCTTGCCTGCGGCCTCACGCGTGTCCGGTGGTTCAATGCCGTGGTCGAGTGCATTTCGAAGAAGATGAGTCAGAGGATCTGCGAGTTGTTCGACCACGTTTTTATCAATCTCGGTCGCCTCACCAGTGATGATTAGCCGTGCTTCCTTGCCGAGCTGCGCGGTCAACTCCCGCACCAGACGGGGCATACGGGCGAACACCGATCGCACCGGCTGCGTGCGGATCGCCATCACGCCGTCCTGCAGTTCGCGCAAATGCTGGCTCAACGTCTCCAGTCCGGCGATCAGCCCCGGGCAAAGATCGGGTGGAAGCTGGCCACCGAGTTGCACCAGCATGGCCTGATTGATCACCAGTTCGCCCACAAGATTGACCAAGCGATCGACCTTGCCGACGTCGACACGAACGGATTGCGCCGCCGGGGTGTCCGTCCGGCTGACAGCGCGCTGCTGAACAAGGGCAGGCGAATGTTCTTCCGTGATCTCACTCGCATCGCCTGCGAACACGGCCTCGGCGATTGGCACGATCGCAAGATCGCAGTCATCGGCGACAAACTCGAACACATCCTCAACCTTGGCGCGCGGGACCGCGGCTTCGAGGGTGAAGTTCCAGGTGATATAGGCGTCCTCAGGCTCCAGCAAATCAAGCGTGGGCAGCTGCGAGAGATCAACGACGGTGGTAACAGGGCCCATCCGGCGAAGTTCGCGCACCAGCAGCAGCGGCTCATTGGCATTGCGGAACAGTGCGGGATGTGGACGGAAGTGGATGTGCCAGCCTGACGCGGCCTCGGTGGGCACGCTGGGCAAGGCGGCGACGCTGGCTTTGATCTCCTGTGGCGCACCGCCCTTCGACGCCGCCTGCCCAAAAGCGTTCGCCAGTTCCGCCTCCACTCCGGGGGGCAGCGTGTTTCCGTCTCGCTCCGCTGCGACAAGGTCCGCGAGCATATCGGTGCCACGCAGCAACAAACCGGTCAGCTGGGCGTCAAAGGCCAGCGCGCCATCGCGCAGCAAATCCAGCAACGTCTCCATCACGTGCGCGAGGGCCACCAGTCGGTCGAAGCCGAAGGCACCACCGCCGCCCTTTATGGAATGGATTGCGCGGAACAGCGCGTGGACGGTGTCGTCATCGGCACGATTTTCCGACAGCGCGGCCAAATGCGAATAGGCGCTTTCAAGTAATTCGGCGCTTTCCTCAAAATATGTTGTGCGAAGATGATCGAAGTTCATGGATTCCTCACGGCGAAACACGCTTGACGACGTCGATCAACTTTTCCGGATCGAATGGCTTAACCAGCCAGCCCGTGGCACCGGCTGTCTTGCCCTCGGCCTTTTTGGCCTCGTTCGACTCGGTGGTAAGCATTAGAATTGGCACCGAACGATGCTTCGGATCGGCACGCAGCGCGCGGATCAGCGCAACGCCGTCCATCACGGGCATGTTCAGATCGGTGATAATCACGTCCGCCCGGGCGGTTTGTAGAATGGCAATCGCCTTCTGGCCGTCCTCCGCCTCCCGCACCTCGTAGCCGGCTTTGCGCAAGGTAAACGCGACCATTTCGCGCATAGAACGGGAATCATCTACGGTGAGCACGATTTTCGCCATTTGGATATCAATCCTCGAAAGATAGGACCTGGTGCAGGCCAAGATCGGCGATGGCGGAGCGCAGCACATCTGACGGATTGGTTAAGCGGAACGGTTGCCGCCTCATCCGGGCTGTGGTGGCGGCGGCGGCGAGTACCTGCAGGCAGGGGGTGGAGACGCGCTCGACCTGCGCGCCTTCGGCAGTGATCCCACCTTCTGCCAGCGCGGCATTGAGGGCGCGGCAAAGCGAGTCTGCCGCAGCAAGATCGAGCTCGGCTGGAAGTAAGAACGGGACCGGCGGCCTATCCGACATTATTTTTATCCGAGTGTTCCAAGTTATTGCTGGTCTTGAGTAGATATGCTTGAGATACAGTAAGGATCTGAAGAATTGACTAACGTGGCGACATAAATGATCAGATCAAAACAGTTCGATGGATGAACCGCCGTTGCCTTCGGATCCACCTGAATGCGCGTCGCGCTGAGAACGCATGACGTATGCCTCAAGCATCGGGCGCAGCAGCGATTCCTCCACCGGTGTGATCGCGTGGCCTTCGCGCAGCGCCGCGGCCAAGTGGGCGGCATGTGATCCCATGCGGTCCAGCCCATCATTCACCTGCTCCAGCCGTTGCCGGGAGATATCGTCGGTTTGCGTGGCGCTCATTGCGGCCACGGTATTGGTTGCGATGCCCCTGCCGGCGCGGGTGGCCTCCGCCAAGGTTGCTCGCACCGCCTCCGCCAATCGGGCGAAACCCATGTCAGCCGCCGCCGCCCGCTGTTCTGCGGTGGCAAGCAAAACATCCTCGGTTTGCGTTTCGAGCGAATCAGACAGCCGGTGCCGCATGATCTCCCTCAGGCGTCCAAGCCCACTGGTAACGGACGCCGAAACCCGTGCCGCCTCGTCGGCCAAACCGCGAACCTCGTTGGCGACCACGGCGAAGCCCTTGCCGGCACTCCCCGCCCGCGCAGCCTCGATCGTGGCGTTCAAAGCCAACAGCCTGGTTTGTGCCGCAATCTTCGCAATCGCGCCGATGGCGGTGGCAAACCCCTGCGTTTCCTCGGCAATTTGGCCGTAAACCTCGCGGTCCGTGCTGATTTGTGTTGTGCGGTGTCTGATCTGATCGCGCAGATCGCGGACCGCTTGGCGCATACTGGCGATGTCAAGGGCGCTCGCTTCAGTTGTCTCGTGCGCCCGGTTTTCCGCGTCAGCAAGCATGGCGAGCAACGCATGAACCTCGGTATCAAGTGCCCGCAGACGCTGAATGGCAGCAAGTGCTGAGGTTTCAGAGCCACCGATCACGCCGCAAATCTGACGTTTCAGGATTTCCGTCACCTCGCGGTATCGGTCGAGCTCGGGCGCTGCATCGGGCGCTGCAATCGTCTCAACCAAGACCGGCGACGCAGGTAGCTCAATCTGTCCGTCAGCACTGACAATATTGCCTGAACTGGTTTTGGCAGAACCCAGAAGGAAGGCCACGAGACCCATGGTACCGAGCGCCGCCAGATCGGCACCAATGCCGTCAGCAGACACGATGCGCCAGGCCTGAGACGCAATGAAGCCAGCCAAGGCAGCGGGCAAAAGGCTGCCCAGCGCGCCACCCGCGCGGGTCGGAAATCTCAGATTTGTAGGCGGAGGCAGCAGCAGTGTCTGGCTCATATTGGAAATTCCCGCGAAGCACGCTCGCCGGCATGGTGCCGTTCATGCGGCTTAGTGTGGGGGGCGGGTGCTTAATAAATCGCTAGGACGAATGAAAAATTCCTGGCCCTACAGGCCGCTTGACCGCAGAAACTCGCGGATCCTCAGGGCGTCGCTCCGTCGCAGTGTGACAAAATCGCCCGCCGTGGCGGTGATGGCGACGGTCAGAATGCGGCGGGCATCTTCGGATTTAAGACCTTGCGCGGGTGCCTCATCTTTGGCACGGCCACTCAACGCGGCCGCGGGTTCCGGGTTCAGTTCCTTGAGGAAGCCGAGTGCCTGATCGTTGGTCAGACCGAGCACCCGTGCCGCTCTGCAAATAGCCTCATCCACCGTTGCGAGGTTGCTTGCTTCATTGCGAAACGTCAGCACCAGGGTGCCCGGCGCGCATCGCACCACCCGGCAATGAATGGGTTTGAAACTGCCGCCGATCGTCAATGTCACGGCCTGGCCGGAAGCTGCTTGCCAGTCGGTCTGCAGTGCGACGCCGCTGCGCGAGATATCTTTGACCAGCAGCTTTTCGCCACGAAGAGCCCCAGTTTCCATGCCCGCAAGTAGGCCGTTGCCTGGAATTCTTTGATAGCGGCGCTGGTTGGTTGTAATATTTGTGTTCATTCACTGCGTTCTCACCTTGGTAGGCGAACCGGCCCTCGTGGGACAGCCAGTTTTGGTAATGCCGCTATTGCAGTGCGGTTTTTAAATGCCAATCGTGAAGGTAACGCTAACGCGATGAGGCATTCCTCAGCATGATCCAACAAACGATCGGACGAAGGCGTGCCCTTTCGAATTTCGCGCCGCCGCCGCCTGCCAAGCACACATGCATATTATTGAACAATGACGATGGCAGCAGCTTCGGAAAATACGCATCTAAATTGGATGAGTAATCTCCGATCCTAAGATGCCGTTCGTATTCCAGCTAAGGTTCACCGTGAAAATTACTTATCCAAAAGGTAGCGTTAAGCTTTCAATTTCGGTCGATTTCTCTGTTTGCAATCCAGCCTATTTGATTTGAATCAACGCGATTTAGACATACCTGCGCTAGCGCCTATCCGAAGATAGTTCAGATCGCCGTGTGCTCGCCGCAGAGCGAGGCACAGCGTGGCTCTTGAAACCAATCCTGCGCCTCGAATTGGGCGCGCGCTTAGAACGAGGGAGGCTGGCGATGTCTTCAACGGCCCAAAAGGCGTGGATGCAAGTTTGTTTCCTGTTATGCGATACGGGCATTGGGCATTGCTCGTGGCGTCTACCACCGCCTATCTCACCGGCGAGGAAGAATCCTGCGGTCCAGATCAGCTCAATGCTTGGGCCGGGTATGCCGTGGGAATCATAGTGGCGATCAGGCTGGTATGGGGCTTCATCGGCACCCGCCACGCCCAGTTCAGCGATTTTACCTACAACCCAGTGACGGCACTGCGATTTTTCGCGCAATTGCACATCCTCGGGGCGGGCCTGGCGAGCATCGTCCACCGGGAGAATCTCATCGGCGTGATGATAAGCGGAAGAAGCGCCCCGAAGATGAGGGTTAGCCGCGCCGTCTCCGCTCATGGCTCGAATTGCCGCTGCATCACCCGCCCGGCACGTCTGGGCAGCACGAGGCCGCGTACATGCTGATATCCAAGCCAACCCTATCAACTGATCAAGCCGAGCCCGCAGGCATGTCGCTCGGTATGTTCACCGGGCGGTTGCTCATTATTCTCGTGATCGCGGCACTGGCAGCCGCCGTGTGGCAGCTATCCGATATTCTGATTCTGCTGTTCGGGGCCGTCCTGCTCGCCATTGGCCTGTGTGCTGCGACACGCCTCGTGTCACAGCATACGGGTCTCAATCGGAGCATTGCGCTGGCAGGGGTTTTCCTGCTGGCACTTGGTGTGTTTGGCGCAGCCCTTTGGGTTTTCGGTGCCACCGTCGCAGGCCAGGTGGACGACGTGGTTCAGGCCGCGCCGGCCGGCTACAAGCTCTTCATGGGCTGGATGACCGCCAATCCTTACGGCATGCAGGTGCTCGACCAGGTGCGCGCTGCCAACGTCGTGGGAGCCACCGGCTGGGCCACATCCGTGGTCACCGCCTTGGGTGGCTTGATCACGCGAGGACTGGGCTACGCTGTCATCGCTCTTTTCGTCGCGATCTATCTCGCGGCCCAGCCTGATCGCTATCGTCATTTGTGCCTGCGCCTCGTGCCGCCGGCGCAGCTTCCCGTCGCTGTTGCCTTGTTCGACGTGACAGGCAGCGTGCTGCAGCGCTGGCTTGCTGGTCAGCTCGTGGTCATGATGACCATTGGCGTGCTGACAGGAATAGGCCTGCAGCTGATGGGCATCGAAGCCGCCTTCGCACTCGGGCTTATGGGCGGCCTGCTGTGCTTCATCCCGTTCGTCGGCGCGATCCTGGCGGCAATCCCCGCCATCCTGGTGGCGATGACGCAGGGGCCGGTCTACGCCATCTCCGTCATTTGCATGTACGCTGGCGTGCACTTTATCGAGGGCAATTTCATCACCCCGATGGTCCAGGCGGAGGCGACGGCATTTCCGCCTGTGCTCGCCATTCTCTCCACAGTTGCCTTCAGCATTCTGTTTGGCCCGCTGGGCGTGTTGCTGGCCGCACCGCTCACACTCTTGCTCATGGCCGCCGTTGAGGTTCTGTATGTCCAGCACGGCCTCGGAGAGGCTCCGGAGCAAGACGCCATGGTGGGCAACGATTGGTCCAAAGACCCTGCCCCGGTGTCCGGTGCGGCCCAGCCTGGAACTCAGGCCACAGACCAGGAAGCCACAGCGGCTCATGGCCTGACCGCCGCCGAAGCTGCGGCAAGGTTGCTGCGGGACGGGCGGAACGAGCTGCCGCAAGAACGTCAGCGCGGCATTTTCCGCATTGTCCTTGAAGCTGTGCGGGAGCCAATGCTGCTGATGCTCCTAGGTGCCGGTGCTCTCTATCTTGTCATAGGCGACTTGTCGGGCGCGTTGATCCTGCTCGCATTCGCCGTTCTGAACGTGGTTCTGGTCGTGGTTCAGGAAAGCCGGACGGAGCGTGCGCTGGCGGCACTGAAGGACCTCACCAGCCCCGGTGCGTTCGTCATCCGCGACGGCGTGCGCCTGCGCATTCCGGGTTCTGATGTTGTTGCTGGCGACATCATAGCCCTTGTCGAAGGTGACAGAGTTCCAGCCGATGCGCGGCTGCTCGATATAACCGATCTTGAGGCCGACGAGTCGCTGCTGACAGGTGAATCAGTTCCGGTTCGAAAGGCGCTTGGCGAAAGCCACACCGGGGATGTTCGGCCAGGAGGAGACGGGACGGCCTATGTTTGGTCCGGCAGTCTGGTTGTGCGCGGCACCGGTCTCGCGCGCGTGCTTGCGACGGGTGCGCGCACTGAGATCGGCCGCATCGGCAAGTCCCTCGCCGCAGTCGAGAGCGCGCCCACGCCGCTGCAAATTCAAACGCGCAAACTGGTGAAGATATTCGCAATCGCCGGGATCGGATCGTCAGCAGCCCTCGCCGTCACCTATGGCCTGCTGCGCGGCGAATGGCTGCAAGGCATCCTGGCCGGCATTACTCTGGCGATGGCGACGCTGCCGGAGGAGTTCCCGCTTGTCCTCACCGTGTTCCTGGTGCTCGGTGCCTGGCGCATGTCACAGAACAAGGTGCTGACACGCCGCTCGGCGGCCATCGAGGCGCTGGGCGCGGTCACTGTGCTCTGCACCGACAAAACCGGCACGCTGACGCTGAACAAGATGAGCGTCGCCGCACTCGTGGCCGATGGCGAACATTGGGCGGTTGCAACGGATGCTGAGGCGGCACTGCCGGAGCAATTCCACTCGTTGGTGGAGTATTCAATTCTGGCAAGCAGGCCTGACCCGTTCGATCCGATGGAGCGAGCGTTTTCTGATCTTGGCGAGCGGTTCCTGAAACAGACGGAACACATCCACTCGGATTGGGCACTCGTGCATGGCTACCCTCTGCAACCAACGCTGCTGGCGATGTCGCAGGTCTGGCGGGCCAAAGGCCGCGCCGGTTTCGTCGTGGCAGCCAAAGGCGCTCCGGAAGCAATCGCGGACCTGTGTCACCTTCCTCCGGAGAAGCTCGAAGCCGTTCGCCGAGACGTCGCAAACCTCGCAGCCCAGGGCTTGCGCGTGCTGGCGGTGGCGCGGGGCGATACACCGAATGATGCATGGCCTGAGAAGCAGCATGATTTTGATTTCAGCTTCGTTGGCCTTGTCGGATTGGCTGATCCTCTCCGCCCAGAGGTGCCCGAAGCGGTCGCAGCCTGCACCAGTGGCGGCATCCGCGTGGTGATGATCACGGGCGATCATCCGGCCACGGCGCTGACCATCGCCAGACAGGCTGGCATCGTCGGCGATAACGTTCTGACCGGCGTGGACATGGCCGGCCTCGACGAAGCACAGCTCGAAGCCCAGATCGCCCACACGAACATCTTTGCTCGCATCATGCCGGAGCAGAAGCTGAGGCTGGTACAGGCGTTTGCTGCGGCCGGGCAAATCGTTGCCATGACCGGAGATGGCGTGAACGATGCGCCCTCGCTCAAGGCTGCCCATATCGGCGTTGCCATGGGCGGTCGCGGCACCGATGTCGCCCGAGAGGCGGCTTCCCTGGTGTTGCTCGACGACAATTTCGCAAGCCTCGTCACCGCCGTCCGGCTTGGCCGTCGCATCGCGGATAATCTGCGCAAGGCGATGGGCTACATCCTGGCGGTGCATGTGCCGATTGCGGGCATGTCGCTGCTGCCTGTTCTGCTCGGCTGGCCGATGGTGCTCGGGCCGATCCACGTGGTGTTCCTCGAACTCATCATCGATCCGGTATCCTCGATCGTGTTCGAAGCTGAGCCGGACGAAGACGGCATTATGGCCCGCCCGCCACGCAAGCCCAACGCTGCGCTGTTTGACACCGCCCTGATGCTGCATGGGCTGCTGCAAGGCGCTGTCGTGCTGGCCGCAACGCTCGGCGTTTTCCAGCTTGGCATTCATGATCTGCACGGCGAGGAGGTCGCGCGCAGCATGGCGTTCGTGACTTTGGTGATTGGCAATCTGGGCCTCATGCTCACCAACCGCTCACTGAAAACCAGCGCGTTCCTGACCCTGACACGACCAAACCGCGCTTTGGTGTTTGTGGTGATCATAACCTTTGCCGCCCTCGCACTCTCGTTGTCCGTCCCCTGGTTACGCGGGTTGTTCGGCTTCGCGCCGCTAGGGTTGGACCGCTTGGGGGAGGCCGCCGGTGCCGCGCTGGCTTGCCTCGTGGCAAACGACCTGGCTGGAATCATCTGGCGCTGGCTGGCCAGCAAGGTATCGAAGAAGGAGGCGAACGCATGAGATCGACCCACAAAGAGAGCCATCTGATCGCCCGCATCGGATGGCTGCGTGCGGCGGTGCTGGGTGCCAATGACGGGATCATCTCAACCGCAAGCCTGATCCTCGGCGTGGCGTCAGCGGATGCATCGGCGAGCGGCACCCTCCTCGCAGGCGTGGCAGGCCTGGTGGCCGGAGCGATGTCCATGGCAGCGGGCGAATATGTCTCGGTCAGCTCACAGGCCGACACCGAACACGCCGACGTGGCAAGAGAGACGATAGAACTCGCCAGCAATCCGGTCGGTGAGACAGAGGAACTTGCCCAGATTTATGTGGCGCGTGGTGTCGATGCTGGGCTCGCCCGGCAGGTCGCCACGCAACTCATGGCAAAGGACGCTCTGGCTGCTCATTCGCATGACGAACTGGGCATTTCGGAGGCGACAATTGCGCGGCCAATCCAGGCAGCAATGGCGTCGGCCGCCACGTTCACCACCGGTGCCGCAGCACCGTTGATCCTGACCGTGGTCTCGCCACCAAACCTCGTCCTCCCAGTTGTTGCCGCCGGATCACTCTTGTTTCTGGCACTCCTTGGCATGATCGGGGCAAAGGCCGGTGGTGCCGGCATTTTGCGACCGACCATCCGGGTGATGTTCTGGGGTGCTCTCGCAATGGCGCTCACAACAGGGATCGGCGCGCTGTTCGGCAAGGCACTTTGAAGCGGCGATCAACAACCATTCAAAAGGAGGTTAACGGCCATGCTCAGAATTTCAATGCTTGTGGCGCTGCTGATGGCGGCCGCGCCAAGTGCCAACGCTGCACCGTACGATGACATGTTCCTGCGCTCTGAAGAACGCAGCAGCGCCTATGAACTCGAGTTCGCGCATCTCGGCGAAGCGCACGCCACCCGCGCTGAGGTGCGGACCTACGCTGCCACTCTGATCAATGATCACGAAGCCTATAGCGGCGCACTGACGAGTTTGGCGGCCTCAAAGGGCATAGCGATCCCTTCAGGCATGTCTCCCAACGACAAGCAGCGGCTGAGCCGTTTGGCGCAGGCACGTGGAGCGAACTTTGATAGAGCGTTCATCCGTGAGGCCCGGCGCGTCAACAGCGAAAACCTGCGTATCGTTCGCAAAGAGGCAAGCCGTACCGCGGATCCAGACATCCGGCATTTCATCGAATATTTCGCCGAAATGGATGCCAGGCACGAGACGGCGGCCATCGCACTCAGTAAGAATATCGTCGCCTCAAAAACGCCGGTCGTGCCGCCCCCACCGACTGGGGACGATATGGTGGTTGTGCCGCCACCGAGCAACAATTCTATGCCTGCGATCGCATCCACGCGCGGCGACGGTGCGCACGATATCAATACGCGAACTGACGGTTCCGCAGTCGTTGGCAGGCCACCGCACAACCGCTAAGATGGTACATCGTCTAAGGCCGGGTATGCGGCAGCGACGGTCGAGGATTTTTTCTTCGGCGTGATCGTCCAGGTGTATCCAGTTCTCGCTCCTCATCCGTATCAGGTCAGTTCGAGCGACGCGATGATGTCGGTCAATCGCCTTGTGATCCATCGTGAGGAGGCGCATCTGGCAATCTGCTGCGGCGACGGCTGGATTGTGTCTACAGCGAAGGTGCCCCGGCGGCCGCTGGCTTGGTGAGGAACGCTTTTGAAACTCCATGACTTGGTCATCATCGGTGCAGGGCTCAGCGGTCTGCGAACCGCGACCCTGCTCGCGGCTGCTGGGCAGGACACGCTGCTCCTCGAAGCGGATGGCCGCCTGGGTGGGCGCATTCTGTCGGTCGATGCCGGGCGGTCCAGCGCCTCCGGCCGGTTTGACATGGGGCCTGCCTGGTTCTGGCCTGGAATGCAGCCCCGGATGCGCCGCCTTGTGATCGATCTCGGCCTGGACGCCTATGAGCAGCAGGCGGCCGGCGAGATGCTGCTGGAGCGGTCGGCCCTGCGTCCGCCACAACGCGTGCCGACCTTCACGCAGGACCCGGCTTCGTTTCGCATCAACGGCGGTATGGCGGCGCTGACAGAAAGACTGGCAGCCCAGCTTTCACCAGACCAAATCCAACTTGATCATTGCGTCAAGCGGGTCGAACGTGACGCGGATACGATGGTGATACATGCCATGTCCGCGCGCGGGATTGAATCAACCCTGCGATGCCGTCGCCTGATCATCGCCATGCCGCCGAGATTGGCGGCTGAGACCATCGCCTTCTCGCCCAGCCTGCCGCCACAGCTTGAACAGGCGATGCGACAAACCTCCACATGGATGGCGGGGCAGGCCAAATATGTCGCGGTCTATCCGCGTCCGTTCTGGCGTGATCTGGGTCTTTCGGGGGCGGCACGCAGCGCGGTCGGGCCGCTGGTGGAGATCCACGATGCGTCGATCCCCGACG
>CAIJTR010000023.1 GCA_903823665.1 uncultured Rhodospirillales bacterium | reverse complement strand
CAAACCCCGCGCGAAATCCATCGGGTAGAACGGCTTGAGATCGTCAATCTGCTCACCCACGCCGACAGCATAGACCGGCAGGCCGTATTCCTCCGCAAGTGCGACCACAATGCCGCCGCGTGCCGAGCCATCCAGCTTCGTCACGATCAAACCGGACACATCGACCATCTCCCGGAACACGCCCACCTGCTGCAACGCGTTCTGGCCGGTGGTGGCATCCAACACCAGCAGCACCGTGTGCGGGGCCGTGGCGTCCTGCTTGCGGATGACGCGGATGATCTTTTGCAGTTCTTCCATCAGCGCCGATTTGTTGTGCAGCCGTCCCGCTGTGTCGATCAGCAGAACATCCGCCCCCTCCGCTTTCGCCCGCGTCAGCGCATCAAATGCGAGCCCCGCCGGGTCGGTGTTGGCAGGGGCGGACACAACGGGTGCGCCCGCGCGCTCTCCCCAAACCTGAAGCTGCTCGACGGCAGCCGCACGGAACGTGTCGCACGCGGCCAGCATCGGCTTCAGGCCCTCCTGCCGATATTGCAACGCCAGCTTGCCGATGGTGGTGGTTTTGCCGTTGCCGTTCACACCGACCACCAGCACCACATGCGGCGCACGGTCCGGATTGATCTGCAAAGGCCGTGCAACGGGTGCCAAAATCTCAGCGATCTCGGCGGCCAGCGCCTGCTTCACCTCGTCCTCCGACACCTCTTTGCCGAAGCGCGTGCTGCGGAAATGCGCGATGATGCGCTGTGCCACCTCGGTGCCGAGATCGGCCGAGATCAGCAAATTCTCCAAATCCTCCAGCGCCTCGTCATCCAGCTTGCGCTTGGTGAACACGGCACCGATGCCGCCCGAAAGTTTGCCCGCCGAGCGCGACAGGCCTTGCGTCAGCCGCGACAGAAATCCCAACGCCATCAGGCCGCCTCCGCCGTGATGCCCTGCGCATCGAATGCCACAACCCGCGCGCGCACCAGCATGCCCGGCTCCGCCACCAGGCGCACCGGCGCGAAATGTTCGGTATGGCCACCCGTGCCGGTCTCGGACAGCACCGCCACCTCCGCCCCGATCATCCCCGCATAGAAACGCTGCGCCGCACGGGCCGAGGCCTCGCGCAGCAATCCGGCGCGGGCGCGGCGAATGGGCTTGTCCACTGACGGCATCCGTGCTGCGGGCGTTCCCGGACGTTCGCTATACGGGAACACGTGCAGGAACGGGATTGCCGCCTCCTCCACCATGGCCAGTGTTTCGGCAAACAATTCGTCCGTCTCGGTGGGAAAGCCCGCGATCAGATCAGCACCAATGCCAATCCCCGGCCGCAGCGCCCGCGCCCGCGCAATCGCGTCGAGCCCTTGCTGGCGCGAGTGCCGCCGCTTCATGCGCTTCAAAATCATGTCCGACCCCGCCTGCAACGACAGATGCAGATGCGGCATCAGCCGCGGCTCGTGCTCGATCAGCCGCCACAGATCATCATCAATCGCCGCCGGATCAATCGACGACAGACGCAGCCGCGGCAATTCCGGCACCAGCGCCAGCAGCCGCCGGATCATCTGCCCCAGCGTGGGCGCACCCGGCAAATCCGGCCCGTAGGACGTGACATCAACGCCGGTCAGCACAATCTCTCGATAGCCAGACGCGACGAGCGTGCGCACCTGCTCCACAATCATACCAATCGGCACCGAGCGGTTCGGCCCACGCCCGAACGGAATGATGCAGAAGGTGCAACGATGATCGCAGCCCTGCTGCACCTGCACGAAGGCCCGCGCCCGGCCCATGAACTCGGTGACCAACTGCGGTGCCGTCTCCCGCGCGATCATGATGTCGCTGACGGCAGACCCAGCACCTGCCACCCAGCTCTCCGGCTTCAGCTTGTCCTCATTGCCGAGCACGCGCGACACGCCGGGGATCGCCGCCCACGCGCCAGGATCGATCTGCGCCGCACAGCCGGTGACCACAATCTCTGCCCCCGGATGTTCCCGGTGCGCCCGCCTGATGGCCTGGCGCGCCTGCCGCTCGGCCTCCATCGTCACGGCACAGGTGTTGACCACGATGGTGTTGTCCAGCGCCGCCGCATGGCCGCGCATCACCTCGCCCTCGTAAGTATTGAGACGGCAGCCGAAGTTCAGGATTTCCACGGTCATTCCGGCAGCGCCGTCAAATCGAGCATGCCGCGAAAACTTGTGACGGCAGGCCCGGTCATCAGCACATGGCCATCCTCACGCCACACCATCTCCAACTCACCGCCATCGGCGATGATGGTGGCCCGCCTGCCGGTCAGGCCACGCCGAGCCGCATTGACGATGGTCGCACACGCGCCCGAGCCACAGGCCAGCGTCAACCCAGCCGCCCGCTCCCACACCCGCAACCGGATGCGATCAGGGGCCAGCACCTGCGCGAACCCGATATTCGCCTTCTCCGGGAAAATCGCCGCATGTTCCAAGCCAGGACCAATGGCCGGAATGTCCAGCGCCTCGACATCGTCCACAAAAAACGTCGCATGCGGATTGCCCATCGAGGCGGCGGCGGGGTCGCGCACCTGATTGGTGGCGAGGTCGAGATGCAGAGTATCGGCTTCGGCCGCGAGCGGAATCTCCTGCCAGCCGAGCCGCACCGCGCCCATATCCACCTCAACCCGCCCATCGCCCAGCACGCGGGCGGGCAACTTGCCGGAGATGGTCTCGACGGTGAACACGCTTTGGCCCGTCTCTGCCGCCAGCAGCGCCACCACACAGCGCGTGGCGTTGCCGCATGCCCCGGCCTCGGAGCCATCCGGATTGCGGATGCGCATGAACACATCCACGCCATGCGTTGTGGCCGGTTCCAGCACAATGAACTGATCACATCCCACGCCGGTATGCCGGTCCGCAATCGCCGAGGCGCGCGCGGGCGAGAGGCCAAGCGAGCCCTGCCGCTCGTCCATCACGACGAAATCATTGCCGCAGCCGTGCATCTTGGTGAAAGGGGCGATCATCCCCGTGATATATGACGTCTTGCCCTGTGGACAAAATGCCAAGCGAGCATGGCTGTTGCGGTCAGCGCTCAGCCAGCGCGCCGCCGCCGCACTGCGCCAAGCCCCATCACGCCCCCGGCGAGCAGCACGAGCGAAGACGGTTCCGGCACGACCGCTGCAACCGAAACCGCACCTGTCACGCTGTAGACCTCGCCATTGGCCTTCAGCGCGATCTCAAGCTCCCCACCCGCCGTCTCGCTCAACCGCGCATCGACGCGCGGGCCAAGCGCGTTCGGCGCGTTGTAGCCGAACAGATCAACGAAATTGGCTGGCTGCCCGTTGATGTCCAGCGCCAGCGAATGCAGCGGTGCCTGTTGTGTGGCGCTGGCCTGTGTGGCGCTGGCCTGCGTGGGGTCGAAATAGAACAGATCGCCGGTGACGATGTCCTGCAGGATATACATCCCGTCCAACTGCGGCATCAACGCGCCGTTGTAGAGAAAGCCGCTGCCGATGGCGTATTCGCTGGTGTGGTCATACTCGGCAACCGGGTTCGTCAGCCCCGCACCCGTGTCCGTCGATGGAATGGGATACACGTTCTGATCAGAAGGATTGTTGACCCCATAATCATAGCCGGTGGCAAAAATGCCCTCCCGGTAGGGCCAGCCGTAATTCGCCCCAGCCTTGCCGATATTAACCTCTTCCGGCCCGGTCTGACCGATATCATTGATGTACATCGTACCGGTTTTGCTGTCCCAGCTGAACGACTGCGGATAGCGCAACCCATATGCCCAAATCTCCGGCACTGCCCCAGCCACGCCCACAAACGGGTTGCTGGCCGGCACCGTGTAAGGCTGTCCAGATGTCCCCTGCAGCGGGTTGATGCGCAGAATTTTGCCCGCCGGGTTGGCCAGGTTGCCGCCATTCAGCAGCGGGTCGTTGAAGCCGCTGACGCCAATGCCGACATACAGCAGGCCGTAATCCGCATTGCCTGGTTTGGCCGTCGGGTTGAACCCGATGCTCCCGTCATTGTGCCCCACATCTTGCGCCCCAATCGTCATCACCACGCGCGAGGTGCCGGAAAAGGTCGCGGCTGTAGGGTCCGTGGCTGTCCATTCCCGCAATACGGTCACATGATCAACCGGATTGTTGCCAAGATAGGTGAGCGGCTGGCCGTTATACAGCGCCTGGGTGGAGGTGCCCTCATTGGCCGCACTATAGGTCGTGTAGAACTTGCCATACCCGGGCTTCGTCGGATCCCCATCGAAATTTGGATCAAACGCAATGCCCTGAAATCCTGTGATGGCTGGGGCATAATTGGTGATGAAGCCCACATTCTGGGCCGCAATGTTCAAATACGGCGTGGGCGTGCTGCTGCCGGTGACACTGTAAAGTGTGCCGTTGGTGTCGTTGACGAACCGGCGGCTGGGATTGGACGGGTCGGCCACCACATATTCAATACGCGCCACCGGGTTCGTCATGCCAACACTGTCGGCGGGAACGCTGAAATCTGGCGTGATGTTCAGTGCCAGACCGCTTTGAATTGGTGCCGGGAGCAGCGGATTGGACAGCGGTGCCGGCTTAGGTGTCACCGGTGGCAAATTCTGCGCGTGCGCCTGCGTGCTGAGAAAGACGGCAGCGAACGTGATGATGCGCTTCATTGGCACGCTTCCAGCTCAGTATTCGTTACCATATACCGACCGCCCGTTGCCGGTCTATCGCGGAAGGACATGACGATGAGCACCGAAAAGATTGTGGCCGAAGAGGGTGCGCTCACCGATTTCAGCCGTGACATGACCTATGGCGATTATCTGCATCTCGATGCCGTGCTGGCAGCACAGCACCCGAAAACCACGGCGCATGACGAGATGCTGTTCATCATCCAGCATCAAACCAGTGAGCTGTGGATGAAGCTGCTGCTGCACGAACTGCACGCCGCCATGGCCTGCATTGCGGCCGACGATCTCTCGCCCGCCTTCAAAATGCTCACCCGCGTTACCCGCATCATGGAACAACTGGTCAGCGCCTGGACGGTGCTGGCGACCATGACGCCGCCCGAGTTCACCGCCATGCGCGGCGGCCTGGGCAAATCGAGCGGGTTCCAAAGCGCGCAATATCGCTGCATCGAATTCGCCCTCGGCAACAAAAACGCCGCCATGCTGAAGCCGCACGCCCATCGCCCGCATTTACTCGCCCTGGTCGATGCCGCCCACCGCGCCCCCTCCGTCTATGACGAGGCACTGCGCCTGATGGCCCGGCGCGGCCTTGCTGTCCCGGCGAGCCACACCGAGCGGGACTGGACGCGGCCTTACGAAGCGTCCGATGAGGTGGAGCAGGCCTGGCTGGTGGTCTATCGCGATCCAAAGCACTATTGGGACCTCTATGAACTCGCCGAAAAACTCACCGACCTTGAAGACGCATTCCGGCTTTGGCGATTTCGCCACGTGACAACCGTGGAACGAGTCATCGGCTTCAAGCGCGGCACTGGCGGCACCGGCGGTGTCAGCTACCTCCGCAAAATGCTGGACGTGGTGCTGTTCCCCGAGCTTTGGCAACTGCGAACCGATCTGTGACCACCTCACAATTCGACGTCATCATCCTCGGTGCCGGGGCCGCCGGCCTGATGTGCGCCATGACAGCGGGCGGGCGCGGCAAGCGTGTGCTGCTGCTTGATCACGCCGATGAAGCTGGCAAGAAAATTCTGATCTCCGGCGGTGGGCGCTGCAACTTCACCAATCTCGGCTGCACGGCGGAACGCTTCATCTCCGCCAACCGCCATTTCGCCAAATCCGCCCTCAGCCGCTACACGCAGCATGATTTTCTGGCGCTGGTGAACAAGCACAACATCGCCCATCACGAAAAAACCCTCGGCCAACTGTTCTGTGACGGCTCCGCCCGCGAAATCGTCGCCATGCTGCTCGCCGAATGCGCCGCAGCCCATGTCGATCTGCGGCTGGGCCATCGGGTGACGGCGGTGAGCCGCGGCGATGCGTTCCGCGTGGAGACCGATCACGGCGCGTTCGAGGCCGATGCGTTGGTGCTCGCCACCGGCAGCCTGTCCATCCCGAAAATGGGAGCCACCGGCTTCGCGCATGACATTGCCCGGCAATTCGGCCTGCGCCTGACCGAAATCCGCCCCGGCCTCGTCCCGCTCACCTTCACCGGGGACGCGCTGGAGCTGATGCGCCCGCTCTCCGGCGTCGCCCTTCCGGTCATCGCGCGCTGCGGAAAAGCGGCCTTCCCCGAGGCGATGCTATTCACCCATCGCGGCCTTTCCGGTCCCGCCATTTTGCAAATCTCGTCGCTGTGGCGCGAGGGGACGGAGATCGTGCTCGATTGCCTGCCCGGCCAGAACGCCGAGGCCGAGCTGCGCGCCCGCAAACAATCGCGTCCGCGCATCGAGTTCAAAACCGCCCTGTCCGAGTTGCTGCCGCAACGCCTCGCCGCCTCGCTCGCCGAGGGCGAAACGCGCACCATGGCCAATTTGCCCGACCGCGTGCTCACCGACATGGCGGGGCGCCTGCAATCTTGGCGGCTGAAACCCGCCGGCACCGAAGGCTACGCGAAAGCCGAAGTCACCCTCGGCGGCATCGACACGCGCGACCTGTCACAACAAACGATGGTGGCCAACGCGGTACCGGGCCTGTTCGCCATCGGCGAAGCGGTGGACGTCACCGGCTGGCTTGGCGGCTATAACTTCCAATGGGCGTGGTCGAGCGGCTGGTGTGCTGGGATGGCGGTTTGAGCCTTATCCCGAACGCCACCCAGCCTTTCTTCGCTACTCCCCGGTGTCTGTTTTCTGGGCGTCCGGGTCGCCACCTGTCTCGGTTCCAGTGTCTGCCGGCGGATCAGCCGGCGGATCGTCCGGCGGGTCGTCGGGTGGGTCATCGCCGCCACCGCCGCTGCCGCAGGACATCGGAACGGTATTGCTCACCACCTGATGGAAAGTCAGGTCGTTAGGGTCGGGTCGCATGTCGATGGCGGAAAAATCGCGGTCGCCGCCCTCTTTTCCGCACACATCGGGCGTGGTGAAGCTGAACGTACCGTTTGATACTTCTACCGTGGCCCACCCCTCTTTGTAGGCATAATCCTTGGCGTTGAGGCCAACGGCTCGGATGAGGGCGGAGTCACCCGCGAAGCCCGAGCCGGTCAATTCGAACGTTCCATCACCATTGGATGTGACCTTGAGCACCGGCTTGGCCGCAGCCGCCGCCGCCGCCCCGGCACCGCCGGATTGAGCGGGCGATGCGTAGGTCGCCGGGTCGACACCGAAAGTCTCAGCCATATAGGCGTTCTGAGCATCCGATCCCACGATGGCCTCCATCCGCTGTGCGGGTTGCCTGCGCTGCCCGAGATCATGGATCACCGGGCGCGCAATTTGCAATCATTCGCTGCTGGAAACGCTCGCCACTTCCGGCCCGGTGCTGACATGGTCCAAGCCAGAAAGCCTTGCGTTACTTGAGCGCGGACCGCAGGCGTTCCCTGTCGGAGGCTGAGATCGGCGACGTGGCGAGCATGGTGTCGGCGGTCGCGTTGGTCAGGCCAAGCGTCTGGTGGGCATCGGCGATGGAGTTCGCGGCGTGTTCAAGAATAACTTCATGGGCTTCGTGGAGCTTGGTGTTGGTGCCGAAATTCTGCAGCAGAATGCGGTTCTTCTCGATGGCTTCGATGTAGGCGGCGCGCATTTCGGGGTCTTTGACGTCTTTCGGGTTGACACCGGGGGAGTATTGGCTGCCGAACTTGCCGGGGGGGATGATGGTCATTGAGGGCGGGTGATCGGGATCGAAATCGGAATCAAGGTCTCGACTGAAGCGGGCCAGGATGGCGATCCAGTTGGCGAGGCGGGCATGGGCGTCGGCGGTGGGCTCGCCGTCATGCAGGGCGGCTGCGTCGGCGGCGTCCTTGAGGGCTTCGATGGTGTGGGTGCGGTCGTAATCGGCGAGTTTTTCGGCCACTGCCGGATCCGCGGCCATAGGGATTGTTTGGGACATGGGTCTGGTCTCCGTGCGGGGGGGAGTCTGGGCTATGGCCTGAGGGGCGGTGAGGGCAAGCAGGAATGGGGCGAGCAGGACCGGGGCAAGCATAAGCAAAGCGAGGGCGCGCTTGCTCATGACAGGGCGGCCGTGAAGGAGGCGCCAGCTTTGCTGATGGTGGTGGTGCCAGCCTTGTCTGTGACAACGGACTGGGTGACGCGGGCGATGAGGCCGCGGCCGGAGCCGCAGGACCAGTGCCAAGGGATGACGAGGGTGGACTGGCCGGTCCAGTCGGTCAGCACCAGGCCTGGGACGTAGCCCGACCAGCAATGGTCCTGCGCCACGGTTTTGGTGCCCAGCCCTGCGGAAACCTTGTTGGTGCAGCCAAGCGCGGATTTGTTGGGGGAGTGGCCTTCACCGTTCTTGGCAGCCCAGGAGCCGCTGGCTTTGGCCCCGATCTCGTCCTCAAGGAAGCTCACGGCGCTGAAGTTCACGTCATCCGGGCCGAGATAGATATCGGCGTGAAAGCCTGCGTTGGGCAGCGGGGTTGGGATGCCGATCTGTGCTGCCGTGTAGTGCTCGGTGGAGACGCGCACCTGGTGAACCTCGCTTGGGGCGATGACGGTGAATTTGATGGTTTTTTTGGTGCCTCCAACATCGACCTCGACTTCGACATCACCGGGGCGGTCGGGGGCGGTGAGGGTGATCTTGGAGCCGGATTTGGCGCTGAGTTTGGCACCCGAGGCGTGCCAGTTGCCGGGGCCGGGATTGACGGTGAGCGTCACGCGTTCGCCCACGCCGAGCTTGGTGCGGGCGCGATTGCCGGGGGCGGTGGCCTCGGTCTGGGAGCTGAGGGTGATGGGGCCTATGGGTTTGGCGGTTGCGGGCGGAGTTTCGAGGCCGAGCTTTTCTTTGACGGTGTCGACGGCATCGGCGATCTTCTCGCCGGCCTTGTCGATGAGGCCTTCGGCACCCTGCTCCAGTTTTTCAGCGCCGATCTTCACGTCCGATGCCACATCGCCCAGGAAGTTTTCAGCTGTGGTGGCGGCGTAGCGCAGATCATCCATGATGCTGCCGGCGCTGGACGCGCTTGGCGGGCCTGATGTGGCGTCGCCATAGCTGGTGGGATCGACACCGAACGTGTCGGCGATCCATTTGTGGTGAGCGTCTGTGAGTGCGTCGGCCATGAGGTTTGCCCCTTTGGAGCGGTCCAATCCGGTTCATTCTTGGCGTGACGCTACGATGGTTTCGGTGGAGGATGGAAATCAAAATGTGATGAGGGGCGACGAAATCTGGAGTGACGCGTTGGGTTTACGCGGCGTGGTCGGGCGGGTGATGCGCTGCACCCTTCTACGCTCCCAAACACGGTCAAGAAAACGTAACACGTCATGCAAGCGCCATCGCGCTATGCGTTGAAGATTAAAGGATAAGGTGGGGTCGATGCTGATGTTTCGTAGGATGATGTCGTTGATGGTGGCAACAGCACTCGCCACCCAGCCCGCGATGGCGCAGATGGTGACGGCTCAGCCGGCGCCGAATGCGGATGTTGCCCCGTTCGTCACCGACCTCACCAAGGAGACGCCCAAAAGCCGCGATGAAATCATCGCCCTGCTGCGCAAAAAGGTGAAATACGTGTTCGTGGTGTTCAACGAGAACCACTCGTTTGACAACGAATACGGCAGCTTCCCGGGTGCCAACGGCCTCTATGCCGACCAAAACGGTCCGCGTGACGAGGCCCACACCCCCGGCTTCACCCAAACATGGACAGACGCCAAGGGTGAAAAGCACAGCATTAGCCCGTTCCGCCTCGGGCCGGATGAGAATTCCACTTTCCGGGACAGTGTTGATCACAGCCACCCTGGCCTCGCTCACAAGATGAATGTTGTGAACGGCACGGCCAAGATGGATGGCTTCGCACAGGCCGATTACGACCGCATCGGCCGCAAGGGCAGCGATGCTTCGGTCGCCATGGGCAACCAATTCAGCCAGCTGGTGATGAGCCATGTTGATTGCGACACCATCCCGTTCTTCTGGAACTACGCCAACCGCTTCACCCTGTTCGACAACATCTTCGCCACCGAGGACACGCCCTCCACGCCGAACGCCATCGCCCTGATCGCGGGCCAGGCCGGTGAGACGCAATGGGTCAAGCACGGCTCTGCTGCGGTGCCAGCCGCCGCCGGCAACCACAAGGGCAACCTGCAGAACGTGCCGCTGGTCAATGATCCGCAACCGATCTGGGGCTCGCAATACGACGCCACCAAGGAAGGTCGCCAGCCGGACAGCCCATCTGAGAGCTACGCCGACGGCAACATCGCGGTGAACCTCACCTTTGCCTCGCTGCCGCTGACCTTCGCCGGGCGCACCATCACCACCGCCACCTCGCTCGATCGCAACGCCGCCGCTGATTTGACTGACGTGCAGAAAGACATCCCGTTCATTGAAGCCCGCAACGGCGCTCCGATTGATTGGCGCTGGTATCAGGAAGGCTACAATCACGAAGGCTACGAAGCCGCGGGTGCGGCCAGCCATGTCGGCTATGTGAGCCATCACCAGGGGCCACAATATTTTGGCTATATCTCAAATAACCCAGCCTTCGCCGGCAATCTGCGCGGCATGAGCGATTTTATGTCCGACATGGAGCAGGGCAACATGCCCAATTCCGGCGGTGTGTTCTACGTCCGCGGTGGGTTTTCGAACGTGATGGGCATGACCCCGCCGATCCAGAATCCGTCCTACCCGGCGGCGCTGACGGATGCCGACCGCGCTGCCATTGCCAAGACCAAGCATGGCGATGACGATCACCCCGGCTACACCGACAGCATGATCAGCGAGGCGATGGCCGCTCGCGTTGTGAACGCCGTCGCCAGCCGTCCGGAGATTTGGGCGCAATCTGCCATCGTCATCACCTATGACGAGTCAGACGGCTTTTATGATCACGTGCCTCCGCATATCCAGTCCTACGGCCCAGATGGTCTGGCCCTGTCACGTGGTGTGCGCGTTCCGCTGATCCTCATCTCGCCATATGCCCGCGCCCATACCGTGGCGCATTCCGAGGGCGACCACAACGCGGTGATCGAGACGATCAACGCCATCTACGACCTGCCGCCGTTGGCCAGCCTGCCGGAAGAAAAAGCCGCGTTGATCTCCGGCGAGGACGCGCAGTTCAACGGCCCGAACGGTTTCGTGCAGCACCATCTCGGGCCACGCGATATCAACACGGCGGAGAGCGACGATTTGCTCGCAGGCTTCGATCCGGCACGTCTGGATGGCAGCAAGGCTCCGCTGCCAGCCAGCTACGCCATGATTGATCCGCAGGTGGTCAACACCCTGCCGCACTATTCCGGCCAGGGCTGCAAGGCCATCGGCATGACGCCGGTGGATGCTGCGATGGGTCTGAAGAACGGCCCACCGGCGCATCTCAACACGCTGCCGTCCACACTCCCGGCGTATAATTGATCCGCATCATTCTGGCGCTGGCGCTTCTCCTATGGGGAGCGCCAGCGTGGGCAGAAACTGGGCGGACAGCCGATGTGCTGGCGCATATTCGTGCCACCAAAACACTCGTCTGCGCCGCCGAGGCACGTCCGGGTTTTGCCCATGAGGATGCCAACAACGAACTGCACGGCCTCGCGGTGGAGCTATGCCAGGCGGTGGCGGTGGCGGTGCTCGGCCCCAACGGCACCGTCGAGGTCACCACGCCTGATTCGGCTAAGGAGTTCAGCGAACTCGCGCATCAACCGCCCGATCTGGTGTTTTTCTCCGGCGGCACGTTCGACGAGCATCACCTAACGCAGAGCTTCATCCCCGGCCCCACCGTGTTCATCGACCCAGTGACGGTGATGGTGCCGGAGGCGTCGAAAATCATGCAGCCCGCCGATCTCGCAGGCGCCACCATCTGCACCATGATCGGCTCTACGGGGCAGCGCGCGATGGAGGCTTCACTGGGCGTCGCCACCCCGCCCATCGTGCGGCTGACCTTCCGCGAGGAGGTGGAGATGCTCGACGCCTATAATGTCGGGCGGTGCGACGCGATGGCCGATGATGCCAGCACGCTCGCCGGCTACCGGCTGACCACCGGCATCAACCGCATGCAAAGCCGACTTCTCGCCCCGCCGCTGGCGCTGACACCGGTGCTGGCGGCGACGCCTGCGGGTGATGGCGCATGGGCATCGCTCGCGGGCTGGGTTTTGCACGACATCATCAGCGGTGCGGTGCCAAAATCGGCGTGGCGGAGCGAGGCTGACTTGGCAACGCCTGCCTTGCGCCCGAATTGGCGGGCGGAGGTTGGTGCCAAGCTCGGCACATACGCGGACATGCGCGTCCGCACGATGGGTGACGGCTCCCGCCTGCGCCTGCCGGTGTGGCCGAACGCGCCATGGCCAGAGGGGCTGCTGCTTCCCGCCACGATTGAGTAGCGGCTAAGTTGCTCTAGAAATATATGACTCTAGAGCAACTTAGCCTCGATCAGATCGAACCGGTTCGGTTCAATATGATCGGGCGTTGCTCTAGGGCGCCAAATGCGTATCGATCCAATGGTCGCTACGAACGCCGCGCCGTCTACTTCCCGCCCTTCCCAGCCGGCTTGGCCGAAACAGGCTGCGGCTTGAGGAAATTCTCTGGCAGTGGGGCCAATTTCTTATCGGCCTTTGGTTTCTTCGCCTCACGATTGCCGTGCTGCTTGTCGCCTTTACCCATGGTCTTTGACCTTTGTGGTGTGCCGCCTCACCACCAGACGCCGATGCAACTCACCGCGCCAGTAAATTCGCCAATAGCGGCACAATAATCGCGGTGATCACGCCGTTCAGCCCAATTGCCAGCCCACCAAACGCGCCCGCCGTCTCGCTCACTAGCAGTATTCTTGCCGTCGCCAGCCCGTGCCCCGCCATGCCCGCCGCAAGTCCCTGCGCCCGCATGTCCGTGGCCCGGATCAGCCGCATCGCCAAAGGCTGCATCACAATGGCGCACAGCCCGGTGATCAGTACGAACACGGCAGCCATCGAGGCATTGCCGCCGATTTGCTCCGCCACCCCCATCGCAATCGGCGTCGTCACCGACTTTGGGGCGAGTGACAGCACCACCAAACGCGGTGCGCCCATCACCTGCGCAATCAGCATCGCTGAGCCAGCCGCAACCACCGATCCCGCCAGCAACGCCGGCACAATCGCGCGGGCTGAGGCACGAATGCGCTTGAGATTGGCATACATCGGCAAGGCCAACGCCACCGTTGCCGGGCCAAGCAGGAAATGGACGTATTGCGCGCCCTGAAAATACGCCGAATAGGGCGTGTGCGTCGCCAGCAGCAGCGATGCTAAAATCACCACCGAAATCAGCATCGGGTTCGCCAGCGGCCACGCCGGCAGCCGCTGCGTGATTTCCCCAGCCACCCGCCAAACCAGCAAGGTCGCGGCAAGTCCGAGCAGCGGGGTGGTTTCGAGATACACCCAGAGATGAAAAATCTTGTCCATCGCTCAGCCCTCCTCATCCCGCGCCAGCCGCTGCATCACCCAGCCCGTCACCACCAGGCCCAAAAACGTCGAGACGGGAATGGCGACCAGCAGCGCCCAGAAATTCGCCCCGATCACATCCAACTGGGTGATCACGCCGACGCCCGCCGGCACGAACAGCAGGCCGAAATAGCGCAACAGCCAGACCAGATCGGAAGAGCACACGTCT
>CAIJTR010000022.1 GCA_903823665.1 uncultured Rhodospirillales bacterium | reverse complement strand
GTGATGATGAACTCTGGCGGTGCGCATTGCCTCCGCTACGGGGTGACAGCGAATAACCTGCTCGGTTTAAAGATTGTGACGGTGGACGGCCAGATCATTGAAATTGGCGGTGCGCATTGTGACGCGGCCGGGCTCGATTGGCTGGGTTTGATCACCGGCAGTGAAGGACAGCTTGCAATTGTCACGGAGGTAACTGTTCGCATCCTTCGTAGCCCTGAGGGACAGCGTGCCATGATGGCCGCGTTTGATGGGATCGAAGTGGCGGGTGCTTGCGTAGATGCAATTATCTCCTCGGGTATCATCCCAGTTGCTTTAGAGTTCATGGATAAGCCGTGCATTCACGCATGTGAGGCATTTGCTCATGCTGGCTATCCGCTGGACGCCGAGGCCATGCTTATCATCGAAGTGGAAGGCTCTGTCGCTGAGCAGGACGATCTTCTGGGGCGCATTAAGGGCATCTGCCGCCAGTTCAATCCGCTTTCGCTCAAGGTGTCAGAGTCTCCAGAACAGAGCCTTGCTATCTGGAAGGGGCGCAAAGGCGCATTTGGTGCCGTTGGTCGTATTAGCCCGGACTACCTTTGTATGGACGGCACC
Organism: uncultured Rhodospirillales bacterium; assembly: GCA_903823665.1. Classification (GTDB taxonomy): domain Bacteria; phylum Pseudomonadota; class Alphaproteobacteria; order Acetobacterales; family Acetobacteraceae; genus CAIQQQ01. The sequence continues at coordinate 33,652 of CAIJTR010000022.1, read as the reverse complement.
ATTCCAACGTCACGTTTGCCGGAAGTGCTGCGGCGCATCGGCGAGATGAGCGCGGCATGCGGGCTGGCGGTTGCCAATGTGTTTCATGCCGGGGACGGAAACCTCCACCCGTTGATTATGTTTGACGCGAACGACCCTGCAAGCTTTCACAAGGCGGAGGTGTTTGGAGCTGACATTCTGACGCTCTGTGTGGAAGTTGGGGGCTGCCTGACGGGTGAGCACGGTGTGGGTGTTGAGAAGCGCGATCTAATGAACGTGCAGTTCACTGAGATTGAGTTGGAGCAGCAACGCCGCATCAAGTCAGCCTTTGACCCTGAATGGCTGTTAAATCCCTCGAAGGTATTTCCTTTGAAGAGTGTGGCTCCAACCGCGATGGCAGCTGAGTAAGTGTCTGATCTAAGGATACAATCGCCTGAAACGGAGGCTGAGCTCGCTTCAGTAGTCGTTAGTGCTGCTGCTCGCGAAGAGCCGGTTTGGGTTTGTGGAAATCAGACCAAGGCTGGGCTGCTACGACCCGTCCAGGCTGCGCACACAATTTCAACGAGTGCTCTGACCGGCATAACGCTTTATTCGCCTTCTGAGCTCATAATATCTGCACGCGCCGGCACGCTGGTTCGAGATATTGAGAACGCCCTTGGGGCGAAGGGGCAGCATCTGATTGCTGAGCCGCCGGATTTCTGTTCGATGTTCGGAAGCTCGTCCGATCAGACGATTGGCGGTGTCGTGGCCACAAACCTCTCGGGTCCGCGCCGGATTGCGTGGGGTGCGACGCGGGATCACATCATGGGTGTCCGCGCGGTCAACGGTTCAGGCGAGGTGATACGAAGTGGTGGGCGGGTGCTCAAGAACGTAACGGGTCTTGATATTTGCAAGTTGCTCACCGGTAGCCATGGCACTCTCGCCGTGATGACGGAAATCACGCTGAAGGTTATGCCGGCTCCAGAGCGGACGGCAACGCTTGCTATTACGGGTTTAAATCCGCACACGGGCGTTGCAGCATTGTCGGCAGCGTTGGGATCTCCTTATGCGGTGTCCGGTGCGGCCTATCTTCCAAAAGCAGATGGCTTTTGGGGTAGCGTCACTCTTGCGCGCATTGAGGATTTTGAACCCTCAGTCATCTATCGGGCGGAATGCCTTCGTCGTGATCTGAACCGGTTTGGCGCTGGGGATATTCTTGATGATGGACATTCCAAAGCGTTGTGGCGCTCCGTGCGCGACGCACTGCCCTTGAGAACAGAACCTGATGACGCTGTCTGGCGTGTGTCGGTTAGGCCTTCCGCTGGCCCACGGGTGATAAAAGCGGTGGAAGCGCTTGGGGTTAAGTGGTTTATGGACTGGGGCGGTGGCCTTGTATGGATCGCAGGACCTGCAACAAGTGAGGCACATGGCGTGATCTGTGCCGCAGCACGGCAAGAGAGCGGGACTTGGACGTTGTTTCGCGCGCCTGAGCCGCTTCGGGCTGCGATGGATGTTATACCGCCAGAAGTGGGGGCGTTGGATCATATCACCCGTCGTGTGAAGGCGGCGTTTGACCCGCACTGGATTTTGAATGTGGGTCGAATGCATCAAGCACATTGAAGTTGTGATCAAGTCTGGAGAGGTGACATCGTGGGTTATTTACTGAGCTGGACGACGACCATGCTGGTTTTGATGGTGTCGCTGATTGGCGGTATCGGCTCTGCGATGGTAATCCGCGAAGGTGTGCTCCGCACGCTATGGGCAGCACTTATTGGGTTGTTGTTTTTAGCAGGTGCTGCAACCTCGGTGGTGCTGGGATATTCTTGGATGTTTTCTGACGCCGCCAGGGCGCAAGCGCAGATCGTTGCCCTTGGCGCGGGACTGACGGGCCTAATCTATTTCATGCGTGCACCGTCCTGAATTGATCATCGATGCAAACGAACTTCACGACTGAGCAGCTTTCAAATCCGGATATCGCAGCTTCCAATCAGGTGCTTCGGACCTGCGTCCATTGTGGCTTTTGCACCGCAACGTGCCCGACCTTCCTGCTTCTGGGCGATGAACTCGACAGCCCACGCGGTCGTATCTACCTGATAAAGGACATGCTGGAGACTGGGCGTCCTGCGACCGAAGAAGTGGTGCGCCATGTCGATCGTTGCCTGTCTTGCCTGTCATGCATGACGACGTGTCCGTCTGGGGTTAATTACATGCATTTAGTTGATCACGCTCGGACGTTTATCCATGAGACGTATCAGCGGCCTTGGCATGAGCGGCTTCTCCGGAACGTTTTGAAGCTTGCTTTGCCTTATCCAGACCGGATGCGTTTGGCTTTGAGAGCGGCGGGGCTGTTAAAAGTGCTGTCACGCCTCCTCCCCGCTGATGAGATTTTCTCCAAGCGGCTGCGGGCCATGTTCGACTTAGCGCCCAATCGTGTTCCAAAAGCGAGTTCCGTTGAGCGGCCGCAGGTTCATGCCGCCATCGGGACGAGGCGGGGTCGTGTGGCCTTGCTTGCAGGATGCGCCCAGCAGGTCTTGGCACCTCAGATCAACGAGGCCACGATCCGGCTGCTGACACGGATGGGGGTCGAGGTCGTGGTGGCCAAAGGGGCTGGCTGCTGTGGTGCCTTGACGCATCACATGGGCATGCACGATCCCGCAATGGCCTCAGCGCGCGCCAATGTACAGGCCTGGATGGCTGAGTATGGCAGCGCGGGCCTAGATGCCATCGTCGTCAATACGTCCGGCTGCGGCACGACGGTCAAGGATTACGGCTTCATGTTTCGTAACGAGCCGGATAGCGCCGATGCGGAGCGTGTTTCGGCGCTGGCCTGCGACATCAGTGAGTATCTCGTGCGACTTTCTTACGCTCCGACGAGAACGGCATCAGATCTGACCGTGGCCTATCATGCCGCCTGCAGTCTGCAGCATGGGCAGAAGGTGACCAATGAACCCAAAACGCTGCTCGCCCGAGCCGGGTTTAGGGTGGTGGTGCCAAATGAAGCGCACATCTGCTGCGGCTCGGCGGGTACCTATAACCTCATGCAGCCTGAAATTGCCGGAAAATTACGGGATCGCAAGCTGAAGAACCTAGTCGCTACGAAACCAGATGTGATTGCAGCGGGCAATATTGGCTGCATGACACAGCTTGCTGGTGCGACGCCGATCGTTCATACGATCGAGTTGCTTGATTGGATGGCGGGTGGTCCAGAACCAGCTGGCCTGCGATCCAAGCGCTGATTGGGCTTGCGTTTTCGGTCTTGCATGCGCGAGCGTAGGCCTATGCGCATTGTATTTATCCTGATGCTTTGCTCCTTGCCGCGGCTGTCCCACGCGGAGACCCCGCCAAGTGGCCCAAACGCAGAACTTGAGCAATTGCTCACGGCGTTGCCGATTGCTCCCAATGAGGCTGCTGCTGCTCGGATGGAGGCTCGTATTTCTGAACTGTGGCAACGTTCGGCTGGTCCAACGGCCGCGTTGCTCATGGGTCGTGCCGCTAGGCATATGCAGGGCAAGGAAGCTAACCAATCGGTGCTGGATTACGATGCCGTCCTGGCTCTTGAGCCCAATTTTGCTGATGCATTTGCCAAGCGGGCACTTGCTAAATACCAGACTGGCAACGCGACCGGTGCGATCGCCGATTTGAAAGAGGCTTTGAAGCGTGAGCCCCGGCAATTCAATGCTTGGCACGCTCTTTCGGACATCACTTCCGATCAGCAGCATTGGGTTCAGGCCTTGGCGGCTTGGAAGAAGTTGCTAGAGATCGATCCACTCACGCCTGATGGTGCAAAGCACCTGAAGGAATTGGTAGTGAAGGTAGAAGGCGAGGGAGCCTGATTGCGTGTAGCGTTGGTGCGCCATGCCACTCCAATGGTGAAGCCGGGCGTTTGCTATGGCCGGCTTGACGTTGTATTGGCTCCAAACTGTGAGGACCAGTTAGCTGCGATGCGTGCCAGACTGTTGGGCTTCGCTGCAGAAGTTTTGTGGTCGAGTCCTGCTGTGCGATGTCGGCGGACCGCTATCGCACTTGAGTGCGGACTCCAAATGATTGTCGATGATCGTCTCCTGGAAATGGATTTCGGTGAGTGGGAGGGTAGGGCGTGGGACGATGTGCCGCGCGATTTGCTCGACAGGTGGGCTGCTGATCCGGCTGGGTTCGCAGCTCCTGGCGGCGAGAGCGGGAATAAGTTGCTTGCGCGCGTTACCTCGTTTTGCCGGGATATTCAGGCGAGCGGGCGGGATTGTGTCATCGTGTCGCATGGTGGGCCGTTGAAGCTGCTGCGTGCGATGCTCGCAGGTAACACCGTTGATTTTTTTGCTGCACCCCCAGCTATCGGTTCGGTGACTATGTTTAATTAGCCGCTTAATTCACTGAGTAGCACTGCTTCTGTCAAAACTGCTGTTGCCCCCAAGACATCGCCCGTATGCCCGCCGATCTGTCCGATCGCCCAACGACGCATGGCCAACGCGATAAGAGCAGTGGTGAACAATGGCAGGACAGCGTTGGACCGAAGCGCACAGCCGGTGAAGATCAGTGTGAGCGCTAGGCCGGTGGTGACGCTGACGGGAGGGATATGCGCGAGGCCAGAGGCTAGGCCGCTATCGCGCGAAGGCTTGGTCGTGGCTGCAACGAACAAGATGGCTCCGCGTGCCAAACAGCCAGATACAACGAGGGCAACCGCCACACGATCCGGCGAAGCTATGCTGGCCAGCGCTACGCCACGTAAGGCGGTCGATATGAGCAACGCCAATGTTCCGAAGGTTCCGATGCGACTATCGCGCATGATCTCCAGCTTACGATCACGCGTCTGGCCGCCGAAAAACCCGTCTGTAGTATCCGCCAGACCATCCTCATGCAGTGCGCCGGTTATCAGCAACTGAGCAATCAGAGTCCAACACACTGCGACAGGCGGAGAAAGGTCGATGGCAACGCTGGCTGTGTAGACGATCGCAGCTAGGCCTCCGATCACTGCGCCGACCAGCGGCCATGCCCAGGCGCTCGCGGCAAACTCTTTTGGGGGCTTGGATACAACTCTCCAGATCGGCAGCCGTGTCAGCAGCCCGATAGCAGCAGCCAATTGGCGAACAATTTCAGTCATGTCCGCGTAGAAACGGCGGCCTCGGGAAACGTCGCCATACCGACGTGGCATGCCACTGCCGCACGGATGACCATAGCTGCCATCGCAGCACCGGACGCCTCACCAAGTCGCATGCCAAGATCCAGGATGGGTGACTTGCCGCACAAATCAGCGAGTCTTCGGTGGCCTGCCTCGGCGGAGACATGGGCTATTTGCGTATGGTCCAGTGCGCCCGGTGCGAGATGCATCAATGCGGCTACGGCAGCGGTGCAGACGAACCCATCAAGCATTACGGGGACATTGTGCAGTCTTGCAGCCAACGTTGCACCTAGTAGTGCTGCCAATTCCCGCCCGCCAAGAGCGGCACAAACAGCCAATGGATCGCGCGACGTGTGGCGGTTAAGGGCGGCATTGATGGATGCGACCTTACGGGCCAACCCTGCATCATCAACGCCTGTGCCACGACCAGCCCAGTCTGCGCCACTGCCATCGAACAAGGCTGCCGCTAGAGCTGCGGCAGCGGTGGTGTTGCCGATCCCCATTTCACCCAGACACAGTAGATCTGTCTCGGGGGTCACGGCTGCGGCACCAGTGTTGACGGCTACCAAGAACGCATCTTCCTCCATAGCGGGGCCGATGGTGAAGTCCGTCGTGGGCACGTCAAGTTGCAACGGCACGACGTGCAGGGATGCACCTGCTGCGCGCGCGAGTTGGTTGATCGCCGCACCACCATGGGCAAAGTTTTCGACCATTTGCGCCGTTACCTCGGCAGGAAATGGTGAAACCCCCTGCCTCACGACACCATGATTTCCGGCGAAGACGATAATCTCTATGCGGTCGAGTTTCGGCATGGCGCGCCGCTGCCAAGTCGCGAGCCATGCGGCAAGCTCCTCAAGTTGGCCCAGGCTACCGACGGGTTTGGTGAGTATCGCTTGACGGGCACGAACAGCATCGCCCGATGCAACATCCGCTTCTGGAAGGGTGACGCAGGCATTTCGAAAGTCTTGGAGGCTGGCGAACTGCATTTGATGTCCTCAGGCGAGCGCTATGGCGTGGAAAAAGCTGCCGCTCACATTTCCTCGGCGGCCGCCAGCTAGGCCGAGCGGTCGAAGCGTTGCGTCAGTGAAGTTTGCGAATGGGCGGTCAGTGCCGGCTTGAATTACGCTTGCGTAGTGAAATTCGTGGCCCCGTAATTTTTCTCCAGCTCGACCGATTGGACCGTCTGAAAGCAGCGTTGCCTCGCGGTAGCCAAGGTGAAGCCTCCGGACCTTGAACGAGGTGGTTTGGCTGAGCAATCCACACATTTTGTGAGTATGGCCGTCTGCGTCCTGAAGTGTTTCACCCAAAACCATGTAGCCACCACATTCGCCGTGGACCGGCTTTGTGTGTGCAAATTCAATCAAGCCAGATTGAAAATGTGTGGCTGATGCGAGTGCTGCAGCATAAAGTTCTGGATAGCCGCCTGGTAGCCAGCAGGCATCACAATCGCGCGGCGGCTCTTCATTCGACAGTGGCGAGAAGGGGCGGATTTCAGCGCCGAGTGCGCGCCAGGATTGTAAGAGATGCGGGTAGATGAAGCTGAACGCGGCATCCTGTGCCAAGGCAATGCGCTGACCGGGCGGAGGGATGCTCTGGCTCAGGTCTCCCGTTGATGTAAAAGGCGCAGCGGCTTGCATAATGCCGTCAAGATCGAGTTGGTCTTCACCCATATCCGCCAAGTGGGCGAGACGCATATTTAAGTCGGAGTGCTCGTCCGCCTGAACAAGGCCTAAGTGGCGCTCTGGCAAGGCAAGTCTGCTATCCCGACTGACGCTGCCCAAAATTGGGAGGCCCAGGTGCATCATGGCCTGCGTCACACCCTCACGATGACGTGGACTGGCGACCTGATTGAGGATCACGCCTGCTAGGCGAACGGTTGGGTCATGTGATGCAAAACCCCGCGCGACGGCCGCTGCTGATTGGGATTGGCCGGATACATCAAGAACGAGAACGACGGGCAACTGAAATCGTCTGGCGAGATCGGCTGCGGCCCCGGTGCGACCCGGCGGGCCATCAATTCCGTCGAACAGACCCATTGATGATTCAATGATGAACAGGTCACCATTGGACGCAACATTCTGGGCGATCGCACCAAGCAAGGATGGGTTCATTGCCCAACTGTCCAGATTGCAACCAGGAGAGCCGCTTGCGGCTGCATGGAATGCGGGGTCGATATAGTCCGGCCCCGATTTGCCTGCCCGCACAGATAGGGCACGCCGCCTAAATGCAGCCAACAGTGCGAGCGTGATTGTAGTTTTACCAGAGCCCGAGCGGGGGGCAGCAATGATCAACCCCCGTGTCATGCGGTGTGACTGCCACTATATGTCTTCTCATGGAGCCAAATCTGCGATTCGGCTGGACGACCGGAGCGTGTGCGGCCGCTGCAGCAAAGGCGGCGTTTTCGGCTCTTGTACTCGGGCATTTCCCTGACCCTGTTGAGATCACGCTGCCACGTGGGCAGCGCGTCGCCTTTGCGCTCGCAGAGACGTGGCTCGGCCATAACTTTACCATGGCGGCCATTGTCAAAGACGCGGGTGATGATCCCGATGTAACCCACGGTGCGCTGATCCGCGTTACCATCAGGCGCGGGGAGCGGGGCACCGGCGTTCACTTTCGTGCAGGCGAAGGCGTTGGCATCGTTACGCGCCCGGGACTGCCGATCCCTCCAGGAGAGCCCGCGATCAACCCGGTGCCGCGTCAGATGATACGTGACGCCTTGAACGAGATCGCAACTACGCCTGATGTGGTCGTGGAGATTTCCATTCCGGGTGGTGAGAAGCTCGCGGGGCACACGTTGAATGGCCGGCTTGGTATTGTGGGTGGTCTGTCGATCCTTGGGACCACCGGTGTGGTCGTGCCATTTTCCTGCGCGGCCTGGATCCACTCGATTCATCGTGGCATTGACGTGGCCCGGGCCGCCGGTCTTGATCTTTTGGCGGGTGCTACCGGTAGGACGTCCGAAGCTGCCATCAAGGCAATGCATGGACTCGACGACATGGCGTTGATCGACATGGGTGATTTTGTGGGTGGAATGCTGAAATATCTTCGCACTCATCCCGTGCCGCGGATCAGCATTGCTGGTGGGATTGGCAAGATGACCAAGCTGGCACAAGGGCGACTTGATTTGCATTCCCGGCGCGGCTCGGTGGATTTCGCTGCACTTGCAGAAATTGTGATAGGGCAGGGGGCCAACCCCGAGATTGCAGATAAGGTGATCCGCGCAAATACTGCAGTTGAAGCGTTTGAACTCGCGCCGGCTTTGGGTCAAGCTATCGCGTTGCGTGCATGGAAGACAGCTGCGGCGGCACTTGATCCTGGCGACGCAGCGCTCGAAATCGTGGTGTTCGACCGCAGTGGTGCGATAGTTGCCGGGACCGGATTCCAGCAAATTCATGGCCGGAACCTGCGCTGATATTCCGCACTATAGAGTGCACTGTCGCGAAACCCTTCGGCTGCCAAGGCTGAGCCGACGAGTATCAGCGCCGTGCGTTCGGTTGGGGACGCGGCGAGTTTGGCGGTGATATCGGCAAGCGTGCCGCGCATGACTTGCTGATCCGGCCAGCTCGCGCGCACCACGATGGCGACGGGGCAGTCGGGGCCATAGTGCGGCGTGAGTGTTTCGACTATCTCGTCCAGCGCGTGGACGGCAAGATGGATTGCCAGTGTTGAACCAGTGGCGGCGAAGGCCTCAAGCCGCTCCCGTCGTGGCATGGCTGAGGCGCGGCCGGAGATACGGGTGAGCACGAGGCTTTGTGCCACTTCCGGCACCGTAAGTTCGCAGCCGAGTGCTGCAGATGCGGCGGCGAAGGCGGGCACGCCGGGTGTGAGGGTGTAGGGGATGTTGTGGCGTCGCAGCCGGCGGATTTGCTCCGCTAGCGCGCTGTAGATCGACAAATCTCCAGAATGTAGCCGTGCTACGTCGTGTCCGGCCGCGTGGGCAGCGACGTATGCGGCCTCAATCTCGTCAAGTGATAAAGGGGCGGTGTTGACCAGCCGGCAGCCGGGTTTGCAATGCGCCAGCATTTCCTGCGGCACGATAGAGCCGGCGTAGAGGCATACGTCGGCGGCGGCCAGAATGTCTCGTCCGCGCAAGGTGAGAAGGTCGGCCGCACCTGGACCGGCACCGATGAAATGGATGGTCACGCCGCGCTCACAGCGATGGCGCAGGTGGCGCGTGGGTGGGTGATGCGTGGCACGAGCAGTCGCGCGCTTCGGCCTGACGCTACCAGAGCACTGGCCTCGGCTACCGAAGACAGGCCGGTCTGCGCAAGAACTGTTCCTGACCTCGTGAAGCAACTGGGCTGAGCCGCTCCGAGTTCCGGGTTTTCAATGAAGATAAGTGGAAGGCCAAGTATGTGCGCGGCTTCGGAAAGTCCTGGCTCGGTCAATTTGAAAGCCGGTGCGGCAAGTATTTCTGCCAACACTCCTGCTTGATGCTCGGCCTCCCGCAATACGGAAATGATCTCGGTTGCCGGACAGCCCCGCCTACAGCCGATGCCTGCTGAGATCATGGTTTTGCCGCTGCCCATTGCGTGACTGACATTGCTGGACGGAAGCCGTGCATGGTGCCGACATTGACTAGGCGCTCGACGCTGATGCGGGTGAGGGTGCCGCCGTGTCGGCGTTGCAAATTGAACAATGCTGCCTCGGTCTCGATGGTGACCGCGTTGATGACCAGGCGGCCACCGGACCGGAGCGCTGTCCACGCTATGTCAACGACGCCAGCGTCAGTAGCACCGCCGCCGATGAAGATAGCGTCGGGTGTTGGCAGGTTGGCCAGGGCTTCGGGTGCGTGACCTTTGACGAGGCGCAATTGGGGGGCTGCAAGACGAGCGGCGTTGGTTGCAATACGTGATAACCGGTCTGGATTTTCCTCGATTGCGATAGCTGACAGGCTGGAATGCTGACGCAGCCATTCGATCGCAATGGAGCCTGCGCCGGCACCAATGTCCCATAACAGCTCACCGTGCCGTGCTGCGAGGCTTGCCAGCGTTACACTGCGGATTTCGCGTTTGGTGAGCTGGCCGTCATTCGCGTAATGGTCGTCGGAGATCCCCGTAGAGAGCGGCAAAGCAGACATGCCGTGCTCCAGCTGCGGTGTAATCGCGAGTATGTTGAGCGCATGGATGCCCGTGAAGTCGAATGCCGACGAAGTGGTGGTCCGTATCCGCTCGGCTGGGCCGCCCAAGGCCTCCATCACGGTGATCTCGCTTGGCCCGTATCCCATTTTGGTAAGCAGACCGGCGACAGCGGCTGGTGTGGAGGAGTCCTCTGACAGTCCGATGATTTTCTGGCCGGATCCCAGGAATCCGCAGAGCAGTTCAATTGAACGACCACAGAAAGAGATCGTTGTGGCTGTTTGGGCGCTCCAGCCCAATCGTGCACACGCGAGTGAGAGGCTCGACGGGGCCGGAATACATCGCCACTCTCCGGACGGCACGCCACTGGCCAGCATGGGACCGACACCAAACCAAAATGGATCACCTGATGCCAGAACGGCTACTGGAGCGGGGCGTCTCGCTAGGAGAGCAGGCAATGCGGCATTGATTGGACGCGGCCAAAGGTGGCGTTCACCGGTGATTAACTCGTCTGCGAGCCTAAGGTGCCGTTCTCCACCGATCACCAATGTCGCACCGGCGATCAGGGCGCGCGCGGTTTGATTGAGACCCTCTATGCCATCCTCGCCGATGCCGATAATGGATAGCCAGAGTGGGTTCATAAGCGCCACCCGCGGAGCGAAAGATGAAGAAACTGCTGATCCTCGGTGGCACGTCCGAAGCATCCAGCCTTGCTTTGGTATTGGCACCTGATACCCGTTTCGACACGCTGCTGTCGTTTGCCGGTATTACCCGTTCGCCCCGCATTCCACCTGTTGCGTATCGTATTGGCGGCTTTGGTGGCGCAGAGGGGCTTGCGGCTTTTTTGCGGGAGGGTGCCTTTGACCTGCTGATCGACGCCACGCATCCTTTTGCTGCACGGATGAAGTGGCATGCCATCGAGGCTGCGACCATTGCCGGTATCTGTTTGCTTGGCATCGCCCGGCCCGCTTGGATTCCGAGACCAGGCGATAATTGGCGAGAAATGGCGACGATGGATAATGCTGCACAAGCGCTTGGCGATACTCCGCGTCGGGTTTTGCTGACCATCGGGCAAAAGGATCTCACAGCGTTTCGCAACACGCCGCAGCACCATTACATTATCAGAAGTGTTAATCTGCCTGAGCTCGCTAACCTGCCGCCCGATTGTGAGTTGATCCCAGCTCGTGGACCGTTCTGTCTGGAGGACGAACTCGATCTGCTGAGACGGATTGATGTCGGGGTGATTATCACCAAGAATTCTGGGGGGCCAGCCACTGAGCCCAAGCTTGAGGCCGCACGGCGGCTTGGCATTGAGGTCCTGATGATCGCCCGACGGCCTTTGCCGGTCTACCCTGAGACCGTGGCGACGGCGGCTGAAGCGCTGGATTGGCTGGACACTCATGCCGGCACTGAGCGTGGCGTGTAGAGAAACGACGTCCCTCTGATACGGCGTGTTTCGGCCGAGCCGATCAGAACCAGTGTGCGCATGTCAGCCAGGGTCTGATCGGCGTCGGCGAGCGTGCTGATCTCCACGCGTTCCTCCGGGCGGCTAATGGCGGTGGCGAATACCACGAGCGTGTCGCTAGGCAATTCACTGCGCAAAATGTCAAACGCCTCGCCTAGCCGGTCCGGGCGCGCCCTCGAACGGGCGTTGTAGAGCGCCATCACGAACCCGGCCTGTGCGGCCAGCCGGAGACGATGGCAGACAAGTGACCAGGGCTTGAGGTTGTCGGACAGAGAGATTGCGCAGAAGTCGTGTCCGAGCGGTGCTCCGAGCTTAGCGCTTACTGCCAGCATGGCCGAAATGCCCGGGATCACGGAGACGTTGAGGGTGCGCCATGTTTCTGGGCCGGTCTCGATCGCCTCGAACACCGCGGACGCCATTGCGAATACGCCGGCGTCACCTGATGAGACGACGGCGACGGCGCGGCCACTTTCGCAAAGTGCTAGCGCGTGACGGCCACGTTCAATCTCCTCTCGATTATCCGACGCATGGCGGGTTTGGTGCACGCCGATGGCGATGCGATTGAGATAGGGACCGTAGCCAATCACGTCGGTGGCTGTGGCGAGTGCGGCATGTGCATCTGGCGTGATAAGGCCAGCACTGCCTGGCCCGATCCCTATAATAACCAGCCGCCCGTTCATCTTGCTGCCTGCCTGCCGGGGATGAGCACCAGTGCGAAATACGGCGCGTGATCACGGGCAAGTTCTACAAAGGGCAGGATGATCTCATCCTCCATTGTACCACGCTCTACGTATATGGCTCGCCCAATCACGCCCGCTTTGGTAAGAGCAGCTCGGATTTTCAAAAGATTGCGGCCGATCTTCATGATCACGGCTGCATCGCACGCTTGCAGCCGTGCCACCAGTTCGGCCTCCGGCAAGGTCCCCGGCAGCACGCTCAAAACGTCATCGCCATGTGTTATCGGCGTGCCTGAGCGGGACCAGCAACCACTCATACCAGATACGCCAGGGGTGATCTCGGTGGGGTGGGTTTGGCGGAGGCGATCGTAGAGGTACATCGCCGAGCCGTAGAAGAACGGGTCCCCCTCGCATAGCAAGGCGACGTGTCTGCCAGATGTGAGCCGCTGTGACAGACGTTTGGCACAGCTTTCATAGAAATCGTTCATCTGGAGCAAATAACGCGGATCGTGCAGTTCAATTTCCGTCGTGAACGGGTATTCAAACACAATTTGCTCGGACGAGGTGGGGAAGAGCTTGTTCGCGATGGTCCATGCCTGCCCAGCACGGCCAGGTTTGCGGAAATAGGCGATGTTGGTCGTCTCGCGCAGCAGACGTGCGGCCCTTACGGTCATAAGCTCAGGATCGCCTGGACCTAGGCCTAACACATGCAGAGTGCCGCTCATTCGATGTCGCTTGCCAGCGCGTTCACGGCGGCAACTGTCATGGCGCTTCCGCCTCGTCTGCCGTGCAGTGTGAGGAAGGGAAGATCGTATTTGGCCAAGGCGGCTTTCGATTCTGCAGCACCAACGAAACCAACCGGGAGACCAATCACTGCGGCTGGGCGCGGCGCACCAGCGTCAATGAGGTCGAGCAGGTGGAACAGGGCTGTTGGCGCGTTACCAATGGCAACGAGCGCGCCGCCGAGTAATTCGCCCCATAATTCCAACGCGGCGGCCGAACGGGTATTGCCGATGCGTTGGGCGAGTGCCGGGGTTTGCGGGTCGGCAAGGCGGCAGATCACGTCGTTGGCGGCAGGCAGCCGGGCGCGGGTGATGCCCTCCGCCACCATTTTGGCGTCGCACAGGATGGGTTTACCCGCCCGCAGAGCAGCCTGCGCTGAGGTTGTGAAATCAAGCGAGAACACCAGATCGTCGACCAATTCGACCATGCCGCAGGCGTGGATGATGCGCACGGCCACCCGGGCTTCGGCTGGGGTGAAGCGGTCGAGGTGTGCCTCGCTGCGGATGATGGCGAAGGATTTGGCGTAGATCGCCGAGCCGTCGCGCTCGTAATCCCTGCTCATGTTAACTGTTCCACCCGGATATAATTGGCGATCTCTGTCACCGTGAGGTCTGAACGTATCGGGATATCATGTGTGCTGCCATGGCGAACAATGTCGTAATGGCCGTTGCGCCCTATTAGCGTGACGGCGGCGGCACCCGGATGGGCACAGCCTTTCTCACATCCCGAGATGTGAAGATGCAGCACGAGGCCAGCAAGTGCCCGTGCGTCAGAGTAGGTGTTTACGCTGGCTTGAGCACAATATGGGCGACCCGGGCACGTGTTGATGCCGAGTAGTGGTGACGCGGGATCGGTGATGAGGTCTTTGTGATCAGTTGGTGCTTGGTCGATGCCGGGTAGTAGAACAGTGCGCCAGGGCGTGAGGCGCAGGGTGCCGTCGCCTGACCCAGCGAGGCTTGCAAGCGAACGCAGGCCGGCGGCGTCGGTATGGCCGAATGCGAGGCCGACTCCGAATGCTCCTTCCAAGGGACCGATCAAAGACGACTGCGTGAATGTTGCTAATTGTCGCGTTGCCTTGAGACCCGCAGCGGTGAACATGTCTATCGGTGGCACATCGCGCATCCGCAGACTACCCATCCCCAGCATAGCTGCGATCATCTTTCGCACCGTTGAAACCGGCTGGCCGGTCGCGGCGGACATGTTGCCGACAATGAGCTGGACTTCGTCCCTACCTACCAGCAGAAGAATATCGCCCGGTGCTTTTGCCACTGAATATGGCCCAGCATCGACGACGATTCCAAACTTACCGGGAAGCCCTGCAAAGCTTGGCTCTAGCAAAACTGCCTCGAGTTCTTGGCTGAGCACGCCCGCTGTGACGTTGAGTGGCGAGACGATCACGTTGCGGCGGCGCTCGGCCAAAGGGTCTGTGGAGGCGAGGCCGAGGGCAAGGACAACATCGGCAAATGCTTTGGCACCCTGCTCGGATAGGCCCCGGAACTGCAGGTTTGCCCGATTGGTGAGTGACACGATGCCGTTGCCGAAACGCTCCGCCGCGCCCGCGAGCACGTGGGCAGCTGCTGCGGGGATAATGCCGAGAGGTGGCTTGACGCGAACCAATAGGCCGTCACCGGACGCCATCGGCTCGTAAAGGCTCGGGCACCAGCCGCGTTTGATCATGATAGGACCTGCGAGAAGTTATTTCGTCCGGTGCGCCAGAGGCCACGCACTCGGGCAGTCTCGAACCGTGATTGCATGTCTGCGTGTGCCGCAGGATTATTGGCACGCAGAAAGGTGTTCACTTCATCGTTGCCCAGCGTGGACGAGAACAACAGTTCGAACTGACAATCGAGACGGTCAGGCAGGCTGGCGGCGAAAGCACACAGTCCTTCAACGGCCCGGGCAATTTCGGCCGCACCTCGATATCCGTGTCGCATCTGGCCGCCGATCCAAAGTGGATTGGCCGCACGCCCCCTTACGACAACCGCTATTTCCTCGACCACCGTGCGCGTTCGGGGTGCCTTGGGATTGGAAGTATCCATGTGGTATAAGGAAGCCTTACCTCCTAGGAATGCGGACGCGGCGGCGAACCCACCTTCGTGGGATGCGTGGGTGGGGCCCTCCAGCAAATCCATCTCACGGTGGTCCTGCTGATGAACGAAGGCGTCAGCGGCGGCGACCAGCGAGGCAAAGCGTTCGGGCATCGCAGCCCCGTTAAGGCCCTGGCCGTAGGCGGTGGAGGAAGCAGCGAGGTAGGCGGCTGCTATATTCGCCTCGCTTTCGCCCAACATATCCGCATCGCCTGCTCCGTATGCGCCGTCTGCATTGCCGAATACTCTGGCGCTCGCGTCGTGGGAGGCACCTGCGTAGGGGTTGAAATCGAGGGCCTCGTCGCGCGCGGTGAGGGCGCGGATAGCGGCGTCGAACAATGCAATTTGTGTTTCGAAAGTGTCTCTAAACAAGCCAGAGATGCGCAGCGTGACGTCCACGCGCGGTCTGTCGAGCAAGGCCAGCGGGATGACTTCGAAGCCGCTGACACGGTTGGACCCAGAATCCCATATTGGGCATGCGCCAATCAGCACGAAGGCGAGGCCCAAATCCTCGCCGCCGGTGCGCAACGAGGCGCTACCCCAGAGGTCGATGACGAGGGCGCGGGGGTTCTCGCCGTGGTCTTGGCGGTGCCTACAGAGCAGATCTTCGGCGGCGCGTTCGGCGAGCAACATTGCTGCACGCGTCGGCATGGTTCGTGGATCGGTGCTGGCGATGTTGCGCCCTGTGGGCAGCACGTCCGCTCGGCCACGCGAAGGTGCACCGGCAGGGCCGGGTTCGATGAAGCGTGCGTCGAGAGCATGCAGCAACGCCTGCACCTCGGCGTTTGCACACCCGTCTAGGCGTTCAGCAAGCTGCTCGTCGTTACAGGTTCTGCGCAGAGCCGCGAGTAGCATATCACGATGTTCGGTCGTGTCCGCAACGCCGAAGACGTGCAGTCCGTCCCGGATTTGCAGGTCTTTCACATCACACAGATAGGCGTCTAGCCGGGCCAGTGCTTCGTCTTCTGAAGTATCTGCGGCACCAGCTTCGGCGAGAAGGCCGTGCGTGGCGGCAAGTTCGAGAATGTGGGAGCGCAGCAGACCTACACGACGACGGTCGAGGCCATCGGCAGTGGCGTATTCGTCGATAAGGCGTTCAAGCTCCACTGCATCACCATGTAGCCCGGCGTTGCGCAGCGGGGGTGTAAGATGGCCGATGGTGACGGCACCGAGTCGCCGTTTTGCTGCAGCCGCCTCGCCGGGGTTGTTGACTATATATGGATAGATCACTGGCACGCCTGCGGTGAGCGCCTGGGGAAAGCACTCCGACGACAATGCTGCGGCCTTGCCGGGCAGCCATTCTAGCGCACCGTGAGCACCGAGATGGATCACTGCGTCAACGTCGCGCCGCCAGAGTTGGAATCCAATATAGGCGTGGCAGGGTGGTCGATTGGCGTCGTGGAATTCCGCCCGGCGATCAGTATTTGAACCGCGCGCCGGCTCAACGGTGATTTGAATGCGACCAAGCGTGACATAGCGCAACGTGATGTCTGCATATGGCTCGCCCCAGGCGGCAATGACGCGTTCCTGGAACATTAATGGCATCTTGGCAAATAGGCTATTGTATTCAGCAAGCGTTAGAATTGTACGAGTTGGTACAGTGGTAAGTTCGGCGGCTAGGTTATTGCGTTCTTGCGTGTCGTATCCAGCTACAGACAGCACACGCAGGATGGCGGTGAGGGATGCGAAGCTGTCGAGGCCGACGGCGTGGCCGATCTGGCCCTCGGCGTTAGGATAATCCGACAACACGATAGCGAGCCGGCGCTGGCTGCGCGGTGTGGCGGACAGACGTGCCCAGCCAAAGATGCGGTCGGCAGCCTGTGCGATACCGTCCGAGTAGGGACAATGCACCAGCCGTCCAAAGTCCAGACCTTCAATATGGGGCTCGCTCTCCTTGAACGACACCACGCCGCCGGCGAGTCTACCGTCTAGCTCCGGAAGCACGGTTTGCATTGCCAGATCGGCTGGGGAAACGCCTCGTGAGGATGACGCCCATACGGCTTTTGTCGAACCAGATAAGATGAGTTGCAGCACTGGCACGCCAGCAACATCGAGGGGCGAGCCATTTGGTCCACGCGATGAGAAGCCGGTGGCGCTGACCACGACCGCCGGTTGCCACGCGCTTAGATGCTCGCAGACGAACGCGGCACCGGATGGCTCTTTCAGACTCGCAACGTAGAGCCCGCGGGCGGCCATTCCACGTTCCGCCAGAGCTGCCGCCAGCGCCTGTAAGGGGGCGATGTCGCCGGCCAGAAGATAGGAGCGGTAGAAGACAATGACCGCGAGTGGAAGGTGTGCTTCTGTGCCGAAAACATGAACGCCGTTAAGTGGTATTTCTTCCGCGGTTTGGCCGTCATCCGAGCAAAGTCCACCGGCGAAAGCGGCAAGCCAGATTGCCCGGTGCATGTTGATTTCACCGCCCTGCGCCAGCATCTCGTCGAGCCTGGCAAGGATGTCAGCAGGCATGATCGAAAACGAAGCCAATGCCTTATCCGCACGGCCATCACCGGGCACGACGGCCAGTGCGATCCCGCGTGCGAGACAGGTTGCTGCGACCTCCTCAATGCCATAGCGCCAATAGTCCAAGCCACCAAGCAGACGGATGATGACGCAGCGCGCGTGGGCGATGACTTCTTCGACGTAGACGTCGACTGACATTGGATGTTTGAGTCGCGCGAGATTGGCCAGCCTCAACGATGGCCGGTCGGCACCCATTTTCTGCCAAGCAGTCGCCAATGCGCCGAGATCGCTGTCAGAGAAAGACAGCACGACAATGTCGCCCGGCGACTGACCGAGATCGGTCGCAGTTTCGCTCTCGTCCAACGAATGTGTTTCGCGGACCAGCAGATGCATGGCTTCAGTTAACTTCGCAGCGCTGATCAAGCGCTTTTCTGATTGCCTCGCGCGGCATTCCACGTTGGCCAATGACCACGATGCGGCCAATTCTACGCTCGTCGGCACGCCATGGGCGGTCATATTCGCTGCGGAAGCGTGCGCCGACGCCTTGGACGGCAAGGCGGAGCGACTTGCCTTTAATGGCGGCGAACCCCTTCGTGCGCAACACATCGTGACGATCTGTGACTGCTTGCAGCAGCGCCGTAAGCGTCTCGGGCGAGGCGAACTCGCCAATCTCGACAGAGAAGCTTTCAAAATCGTCATGCTCGTGCGCACCATCTTCGGCGTCATGATGCGACGGGCGCTGGGCGAGATCGTCCTCTGCCGCTGCCTCAAGGCCGAGCAGGACTGCTACATCCACGCGGCCTTCGTGGGAGGTCACGAGTTTTACCGCGCGTGGGGTAGTGCTGACGATTTCAGAAGTCAGTCGAGTAAGCGAGGTAGCATCGAGCATGTCCGCTTTGTTGAGGACGATCATGTCTGCGCACCTCAGTTGGTCCTCGTAGACTTCTGCCAACGGATTGTCGTGCTCAACCGATGGGTCTTCGGCGCGTTGCTTGGCGACTGCAACAGGATCGTCTGCAAACCGACCGTTGGCCACGGCTGGCCCGTCGACGAGGGTGATCACGCCATCCACGGTCACACGGCTGCGGATGGCGGGCCAGTTAAAGGCTTTTATCAGCGGCTTCGGCAAGGCGAGGCCGGAGGTTTCGATGAGGATATGCTCCGGAGGCTCGGCGCGGGCGAGCAGGGCTTCCATGACGGGAAGAAACTCGTCGGCCACGGTACAACACAGACAGCCATTGGCCAGTTCGACGATGTCGTCGTCAGCACACCCGGGGATGCCGCATTGGCGCAGGGTTTCGCCGTCGATGCCGATTTCACCGAACTCATTGACGATGACTGCGATGCGCCGCCCGCCGGCGTTGGCGAGCACGTGGCGCAGGAGTGTGGTTTTGCCGGCACCTAGGAAGCCGGTGATGATGGTGGCGGGAATTTTAGCCATCATGCTGTCTCCTTCTGTGTGAAGCCGAAACCGGGAATGCGGGCGACGATGGCGTCGCGCAGAGACTCAGCTCGACCGGAGCGCCAGACGGTGCCATCGGTGGAGGCGGCGTAGGCCTGGGCGTAGGCTGCGACGTCGGCGGCGTGTTTCGGTTGGAGATGGCCGAGCAGATAGCTCCATTTGCCAGGCTGGCTCACCGCGACCGAGCAGCCTTGGGTGCAGTTGCCAAGACATACTACTTGTCGCAGGGCCACGCCGCTCCCGAGTGTGGCCTTCACGCCCTCATATAACTGCTGGCCAAGCACTTTTTCGCCAGGCACCAACGCTTGATTGGCGCGGCAGGTGATGCAAACGTGGATTTCCGCTCGGCTTTCGGTCACAGGCACCTCCAACGCGCCGGAATAGGCGCGAATGCACGGGTGCTGACCGCCTCATGGCAAAGTGCCGTCGAGGTCGATGCCGTGGGGCACCGCCGTCACCAGGGCACCCCGCCTGGCATCGCGATCTGTGCGCCGCGAGCATGCGACGCGTGATGGCAGGTCTCCTGGCTCACGGATCAAACACGACCTGCCGACCTTCCCAGGTTCGCACCCAGTGGCATATGACAGGTCGCTCTCCGCTTACAGTTGCGGGGGCAGCCGCGGATTTACACCGCATTCCCTATTCACCTTCCGATCTGGAAGGACCATCAAGTGCTGCGTATGACTTGACATCGCCGGTGTCAAATAATCCCGACAGGAGTGCTGCGTTGCCCAACCTACATTTTATCCTCGGCGGTGCTCGCTCCGGCAAAAGCCGCCACGCAGAGGTGCTGGTTCAGGCGCACCCTGCGCCGTGGGTGTATGTGGCGACGTCACAGGTCTTCGATAACGAGATGAGGGCGCGGATTGCAGAGCATCAGGCGCGGCGGTCAGCGGAATGGGTGACGGTTGATGCGCCATTGGATCTCGCGGTGGCGTTGCGCGAGGCAGGGAATAGGCCCGTGCTGGTTGATTGCCTCACGCTGTGGCTGACCAACTTGATGCTCGGCGAGCATGATATCGATGCGGCAGCGGTGGCTATGCAGGCTGCACTCGCCGAGCGGGAGGCGATGACTGTGCTGGTGGCATCGGAGGTCGGGCTGGGCATTGTGCCGGACAATGCGTTGGCGAGGCGGTTTCGCGATGCTGCGGGGCTGTTGCATCAGCGCGTGGCAGCTGCGGCGGATGAGGTGGTACTGATGGTGGCCGGATTGCCGTTGAAGGTGAAATGACATGGATGACGATGCCGCGCGCCACAAGATGAAGATGGAGAAACGCAAAGCGGTGCAGGATGCTGAGGTGGCGTCCAAGCAAATCGAGAAGGGGCTGCTGATCGTCAATACCGGGCCTGGGAAGGGCAAATCTACGGCGGCGTTTGGGTTGGCGCTGCGAATGATCGGGCATGGGCGCAAAGTGGGCGTGGTGCAGTTCATCAAGGGTTCGTGGGGCACCGGCGAGCGTGCGGTGTTCGAGAAGTTCCCCAGTCTTGTAGAGTGGCACACGATGGGTGAGGGCTTCACCTGGGACACGCAGGACCGTGCGCGGGACATGGCGGCGGCTGGGCGGGCGTGGCAGATGGCACTCGAATTGCTGCATCGGCCGGGCATGGCGCTGGTGGTGCTGGACGAACTGAACATTGCGTTGCGCTATGATTATGTGCCGCTCGATGAGGTGATACTGGGCCTTCGGGGCCGGCCGGAGGGCGTGCATGTCGTTGTCACCGGGCGGAATGCGAAGCCTGCGTTGATCGAGGCGGCGGATTTGGTGAGTGAGATCACCGCTGTGAAGCACCATTTTTCCGCCGGGGTGAAGGCGCAGCAGGGCATCGAATTTTGACCCGAGCGTTGATGTTTCAAGGCACGGGATCGAACGTTGGCAAATCGCTTCTTGTGGCGGGGCTGTGCCGGGCGCTGACCTTACGCGGCATGCAAGTGCGGCCGTTCAAGCCGCAGAACATGTCGAACAACGCGGCGGTGACGGCGGATGGCGGCGAGATCGGCCGGGCGCAGGCGTTGCAGGCACGGGCGGCTAGGGTGCGGCCGAGCGTTCATATGAACCCGGTGCTGCTTAAGCCGCAGAGTGAAATTGGCGCGCAGGTGATTGTGCAGGGTCGCGTTTATGCCACGGCGGCGGCGCGGGCGTATCAGTCGATGAAGCCGGGTCTGATGCCGTTTGTACTGGATAGCTTCCGTAGGCTATCCGCTGAGTGCGATATTGTGCTGGTGGAGGGGGCTGGCTCGGCGTCAGAAATCAATCTGCGGGCCGGCGATATCGCCAATATGGGGTTTGCGCGAGCGACCGGCACGCCGGTGCTGTTGATTGGCGATATTGATCGGGGTGGGGTGATTGCGAGCCTGGTCGGCACGCATAATGTTCTGGCTGCGGAAGATGTCGCGATGATCCGCGGATTTATCGTGAACCGGATGCGGGGCGATGTGTCGTTGTTTGCTGATGGGATGGCGGCGATCGCGAGCCGGACCGGGTGGGAGGCGTTGGGGCTTGTGACGTTCTTTGATCAGGCGGGGAAACTTCCGGCTGAGGATGCGCTTGATCTCGCGGATCGGCCGATGGTGCGCCGGGCGGGGGCGAAGCTGCGAATTGCGGTGCCGTTGCTGCCGCGGATTGCGAATTTTGACGATTTGGACCCGCTGGCGGCTGAGCCTGAGGTTGAGGTACGGCTGGTCCGGCATGGGGAGGCTATTCCTTGCTGCGATCTGTTGATTTTGCCGGGCTCAAAGGCGACGATCGCCGACTTGGCAGCGTTGCGGGGAGAGGGATGGGATATGGATATACACGCTCATGTCCGGCGCGGCGGGCATGTGCTGGGGTTGTGCGGCGGTTATCAGATGCTGGGGGCAGAGATTGCCGATCC
Source organism: uncultured Rhodospirillales bacterium (assembly GCA_903823665.1). Classification (GTDB taxonomy): domain Bacteria; phylum Pseudomonadota; class Alphaproteobacteria; order Acetobacterales; family Acetobacteraceae; genus CAIQQQ01. The sequence goes on along the minus strand of CAIJTR010000022.1, from coordinate 11,698 downwards.
AGATGGCATTGAGGGGCCGCCTGGGTATGTCGCTGGGCTGGGGCTGCTCGACGTTCGAACAGTGCTGCGTCCGGTGAAGCATTTGCGGGAGGTGAGTGGTGTTGTTCTGGCCACTGACGCTGGTTTCACCGGCTACGAGATGCATATGGGTGAGACGACAGGGCCGGATACTCTGCGTCCAGTGCTGCGGTTTGCCAATCAGCGAGCGGACGGGGCTGTTAGCGCAAGTGGTTTGGTGTCAGGCACTTATGTGCACGGGTTGTTCGCCCATGACGGTCAGCGCGCGGCGTTTTTGCGGCAGTATGGGGCAAGAGCCATAATATTGGATCACGCGGCGAGCATTGAGGCAACGCTGGATGCTCTGGCTGGGCATTTGGAGGCGCAGGTGGATATTGACCGGTTGATTAGCCTCGCAGGATGACTGCCAGCAGGACGGCGTAAAGGCCGAACTGCAGGACGCAGGCAGTGCGGTAAAGGCGGAGCGCACGGCGTAGATCGGCCTCGTTCGCGTCTGCCCGGCCATCTCCCATCCAGCTATCCTCGACCCGGACATCGCCATAGACGCGTGGTCCGGCGAGGCAGAGGCCGAGCGCCCCGGCCATTGCGGCTTCTGGCCAACCTGCGTTGGGCGAGCGGTGGGAACTTGCGTCTCGCCACACAGCTCGGGCGGACTGGCGGGCGTCGGCTCCGTTCAGTGCGGCGGAAGTCATGAGCAGGATGGCAGAGAACCGGGAGGCCGGAAGGTTGATCACGTCGTCCAGCCTCGCGGCGGCCCAGCCAAAGGCTTGGTGTTTTGGTGTGCGGTGGCCGATCATGCTGTCGGCGGTATTGATCGCTTTGTAGAATACCAGTCCGGGCAGACCGAACGCGGCACACCACAGGGCGGGCGCTACAATGCCGTCAGAGAAGTTTTCGGCGAGGCTTTCGATGGCGGCGCGCACCACGCCAGCTTCGTCCAAGGTTTCCGGGTTGCGACCGACGATCATAGAGACGGTTTTTCTACCGCCGGCGAGGCCGTCGTCGCGTAGGCCGCTGGCGACGGCGGTGACGTGATCCCATAGGCTGCGCTGTGCGATCAATGTGCTGGCAAGTATTGCGAGTAGAAGGAAGCCCGGAGAGTTTTGCAGCATAGACTGTGCGATCCAGGCCGGTACGACGGTGGCGAGTGTGAGGATGCACACCGCAAGAACGCCCATCGCACGGCGCATTGGGGCACAGCACTCCGGTCGGTTATACAACTTGTCGAGCCAGGAGATGAGCGCGCCTATCCAAACCACGGGGTGGTGTATGGCGCGGAAGATCGCTTCGGGGTAACCGAACGCGGCTTCTATCGCCAATGCGGTGCAGACCAACACGAGATCGAGTGAGAAAATGGTAGAGACTCCGCCAAACGCGTCGCAGCCTATACCGCGTGACGTGATGGTGCATGGTGGGATGATTTCGGCAATGAAGGCGCTTTACCCTGTGGTAGCGGGAGCGTGGCTGGATTTGTCGACCGGTATCAATCCCGTGCCCTACCCGCTCTCGGCGTTGGATGAGACTGCGAACACTCGGTTACCGGACGAGGCTGATCTCGCCGCTTTGCAACGGGTGGCTGCCGAAGCGTATGGCGCGGCGAACCCAGAGTTTGTGGTGGCGTTTCCCGGCACGGAGATCCTTGTGAGCTTGCTGCCCCGGTTGCTCGCGATGAGTGGTGCTCGGGTGGCGGTGATGTCTCCGACCTACAGCTCGCACGCGGCATCGTGGCGCGCAGCCGGGTATGAGGTTGCTGAGGTGAGCAGCCTATCGGCTTTGGCGGAACACGACGTGGCGGTTCTGTGCAATCCGAATAATCCCAATGGGCGGGTCTATGAGCGTTCGGCGCTGCTCGATGTGGCGGCGAGGGTGAAGCTTCTGGTAGTCGATGAAGCGTTCGCGGATTTGGAGCCGCACGTGGAGAGCATGTCGGCGTGTCTGCCGCATCCTCGTGTTTTGGTGATGCGCTCATTTGGCAAAACGTATGGTCTGGCCGGTGTGCGCCTGGGCTTTGCGCTCACCAGCACCGATCGTGCCGCGTGGTTGCGCGGTGCCATTGGCTCGTGGGCAGTGAGTGGGCAGGCATTGGCTGCGGGATTGCATTCCTTGCCGGATGCAACTTGGCTGCACAAAACGCGGCGTCGGCTTGATGGCGAGATTGTCCGGCTAGATACTCTGCTGGCGGGACAAGGTTTTTCGCTTGTCGGTGGGACGAGACTGTTCCGCCTCTACCGGCACGCGAACGCCTGGGGGCTTTGGCATCATCTCGCCATGCAGGGCATATTGACGCGCCGCTTTCAGGGCCAGCAAGACTGGTTGCGGTTTGGTCTGCCGGGGAGCGAGGGCGATTGGCAACGCCTGGATACGGCGCTGCAGCAGCCCTAGGCCTTTACGCGGCCTGCATCGCCCTAGTCCGAATCATGCCGCTGATTTCATTGACGATCTCCATGCGCAGGATGCAATCAGCCAGATTAGAAGCACCTTCTTGTCCGAGCACTCGCGAAGCCAGACCCATGAACTTGCCCCGCAGAGCATCGTCGCTGAGGAAGTTACCCGGCTCGCCCATAGGCACGATGACGGTGCGGCTGAATTCCTGGCCCCGGGCTGCGATGGTCACGGTGCCGGACATATTTGCTGGATATTCCGCCTGCATCGCCTCGCTGTGCACACAGGAGACCTTGTTTAGAAGTCCGCGTATATCGGGATTGTGCAATTGTTCATAGCTTTCCCATTCCATTGAACCGGTGGCCAATGCGCAGGACAGCACAAACGGGCCGCTAAATTGGGCGTCAACGACGTTGCGGGGATCTGCGCGCTTGGCGGCGGGTTCGCCGACCAAAAGGAGGCCGGCGCGTGAGAGGCCATAGGTGATGCGCTCGACTTCCTCCGGTTTCAGGCCGTACTCGGCGCGCATTTCCAACACGGCATCAATACCAGCGTGGCCATATCGGCAGGACGGGTAAGGTTTGACGGCGGTGTTCATCAGTTCGAACACGTGTCCCAAATCCTGCGTCACACGCGCGGGGTTGGGGTTTGGCGCATAAGCGCGAAGGAAGCCGAGCTTGCCTTCGAGTGCCTCGGCAGCACCACGGAAACCCTCACGGGCCAATGTTGCGGCGGTTAACCCTGCCATTGCGGCCCAGCCGACTTGAAAGCGCTTCGTCCATGCGCCGTTAGCCAAGAATTGCAGGCTGCCGGCGGACTGCGAGAGGGCGATTCCCAGAGCGTTCTCGACACCGGTTGCGTCCAGATTGAGCACGCGGGCTGCCGCGGCGGCGGCACCAAATGCGCCACAGGTGGCAGTTGGGTGAAAACCACGGTCGTAGTGATCGCCCGCCGGTAGCGCCAAGGCCACGCGCAGGATCACCTCATATCCGGCGACGATGCCCGCCAGCACATCGGCACCGGATGCGCCCATCATCTCTGCGGCGGCCAAGGCAGCTGGGATGACGGGGGCACCTGGGTGGAGCGAGGCTGCGGCATGAGTGTCGTCAAAATCGAGCGAATGTCCGAACGCGCCATTGAGGAACGCGGCACCGGCGGCGGTGTATCCCGTTCGGTCGCCAAACACGCTACAGGTGCCCCCGACCATGCCGAGTGCCGACGCGGCGGCGAGCAGGGCGGGGGTGCTTTCGGCGTCATGCCTGCCGCGGACGATGTTGCCGACAAGATCCAGAACCAGCAGCCGTGTGCGGGCTACGACCTCTGGCGGAAGGTCGGATAGCTGCAATCCTGAGCAGTAGGTGGCGAGTTCGGTGGTGATTCCCATGGTACTTTCCCCAGCATCGTTGCTCGATCTTCGCGCTAAACCGCTGATCTGCCAACACGCGCGCTCGGCCTCTGAAGTTTGATTGCGGCACAGGGGGTGGCTGTGGCACATCCGCGCCATGATCACACGTCGCACCCTCCTCGCCACCGCGCCTGCCATGCTGGCCAGCAATCAGGCTCTCGCCACCGATGCTGGCGATCAGGCGAGCTTTAACGCCTATCTCGCCACCGTTCGTGCAGAGGCACGACGGGCAGGTATCTCCGCCATCACAATCGATGGAGCATTGAGCGGGCTGCACATCAACCAGCGGGCCATCGACCTCGACCGGCATCAGCCGGAGAGCACGCTGACCTGGGCGCAGTATCGTGCTCGGATTGTGAGCGATCAGCGGATCGGAAAGGGCCGCACGCACTATGCGCAAAACCGGGCATTGCTGGCGCGCGTGACGCAGCGATATGGCGTTCCCGCCGGGGTTATCATGGGCATCTGGGCCCTAGAATCGGATTACGGCGCTGCATCCGGCGATTTCAAAATCATCCAGTGCCTCGCTACACTCGCATGGGAAGGGCGCCGCCGGGCGTTTTTCCAGTCCGAGTTGATCGACGCGCTTAAGGTCCTCGAGCGCGGTGACGTATCGGCTGCGAACATGATCGGCAGCTATGCCGGTGCTATGGGGCAGACGCAGTTCATGCCTGATTCAGTACTGAAATATGCGGTGGACTTCGAGGGCAACGGCAAGCGTGATTTGTGGCATAGCCTACCGGATATTTTTGCCTCGACCGCCAACTATCTGATGAAAGAAGGCTGGCTTGCTGGGGTTCCGTGGGGGCAGGCGGTTCGGTTGCCGGCTGGGTTCAACCCTAAGATGGCCGACCATTCGATCCGTAAGCCAGCGGCGGAATGGCGCGCGATGGGCGTGCCCGTGCCATCGTTGCCGGACGGCGTGACGGTGGGCGTGGCATTGCCGGGTAAGCCGGATGAGGAGGCGTTCCTCGTTTATTATCCGAACTATAAGGCGCTGCGCTCTTATAATCCGCCGGATAAATACTGCCTCAGCGTTGGCTTACTCGGCGACGCGATCACGGCCTGATGCGGCGTCTTGCAATTTGCGGACTGGTGCTGTTGGTTAGCGGCTGCAGCCTGCTGCACCGCCGCCAAGCGACGCAATTGCATGAGAATGTGCACTTTACTGTGGGCTCGCCTTACGATCTCGGCGGCGTGGTACGGTATCCACATGAGGAATACGGGGTTGATGAGACCGGGCTTGCGATGGTCACGGCCGATCATCGTGGGCTGACTGCGGATGGTGAGATTTTTGATCAGACGCTGCTGACGGCAGGGCATCGCACACTGCAATTGCCTGCAATTGTCCAGGTGACCAACCTGGAAAACGGCCGCCAGATCAATTTGCGCCTCAACGACCGCGGGCCCGCCTCGCCTGCGCGGCTGATCACGCTGACCCGCCGCGCGGCCGAGCTGCTGGATATTCATGGTGATGCCGCGCGCGTTCGTGTGCTGATGCTCGATGCTGAAACGAGGCAGTTGGCGGCGTCTCTTCAGGCGTCCGGCCCAACGCTGGCCGTGACGGCTGCTCCTGCGGGTGTGGTCGCGCAGGAAAGTCTGGCACCGCCGGGTGGTGCCGCTCAGGCGGGCCGCGTCAAACAGGCGGCTTCCGCACGGGTATCTGTGAATGCTGCAACTGTTGTCACCGAAGCGATATATCAGGGACTGCCTGAGCGAGTGACCGCTGTTGCCCCCAATCCCGGAAGCCTTTATGTCGCCGCGGGCTCGTTCAGCCGGGGCGACTATGCCTCGATCCTCGTCAACAAGCTCGCTTATCTGGGCGCGCGGCTGACAACGAGCTACAACGCACCGCGGGAAAGCGCCTATCGTATTCGGATCGGGCCGTTTGGCACAGTTGCGGAAGCTGAGGCCATGCTGGCGCGAACGATCCAAGCAGGAGTGAACGATGCTGCCATCGTTGTTGAGTAGAGCAGGGCTCAGCCGCCGGCTGCTTTTGGCCGCAACAGCAGGTGTGCCGCTCGATGCGTTTGCCCAAGCCGCGAAGAAGCCTGCACCTACGGTAGCTCACCGCCCGCCCGGGAAAGTGGGGCGGAAGCCAAGTGAGATGCTGCCGGTTGGCAGTCCAGCGCAAACCCCCATTGGTCCGCTGGAGAGCGAGGCAAAGTTTGCGGTCATCATCGACCACACCAGCGGCGCGACCTTGCTGGACAAGGATGCGGATGTGTCACAGCCGCCATCTTCCATGACCAAGCTGATGACGGCCTACCTCGTGTATGAACAGCTTAAGGCAGGCAAGCTCACGCTCAATCAGGAATTGCCAGTCAGTGAGCGTGCTTGGCGAATGGGTGGGTCGAAGATGTTCGTGGCGCTCAACACCTCCGTGCGCGTTGAGGACCTCATTCGCGGCATGATCGTGCAATCGGGCAATGATGCATGCATCGTGTTGGCTGAGGGTATTGCGGGGTCTGAGGAGGGGTTCGTCGAGAAGATGAACGCCAAGGCCAAGCAGTTCGCGCTGACCAATACCAATTTTCGCAATTGCACGGGGTGGCCGGATGCGGATCACCGCATGACCGTGCGCGACATTGCGACCGTGGCACAGCATCTGATCACCGATTTTCCAGAATACTACAAATACGATGCCGAAAAATCGTTCAAATACAATGGCATCGATCAGTTAAACCGCAACACGCTCGTTCAGAAGGGTATCGCAGATGGGTTGAAGACCGGTCACACCGAAGCTGGTGGCTACGGTCTGGTTGCCAGTTCTGATCGAGGCGGGCGTCGTGTGATCGTGGTGGTGAACGGTCTTCCGAGCATGCGGGCCCGTGCTGAAGAGGGCGAGCGCCTGCTGGAATGGGCGTTTCGTGAGTTCGAGAACGTCAATCTGTTTGCCGCTGTTGACGTTATCGAGCAGGCACCAGTTTGGCTCGGCAGCAGTTCGACCGTGCCACTAGTGGGCGGTCGAGATCTGGTGCTGACAATGCCGCGCAACTGGAGGCAAAAGGCCAAGGTGGCGCTGGACTATGACAGCCCAATCCCGGCACCGATCGCGCGTGGGACGAAGCTGGGTGTATTGACAGTGCGCGGTGACGGCGTGCCTGAGATGGATGTTCCCTTGCTGGCTGGTGCTGATGTTGACCGGCTTGGCTTGCCCGGCCGTGCGATTGCGGTGATGTCCCATTACCTGCTTGGGGCATGATGGCAGCTGAACGCGGCCGCTTCATCACGCTCGAAGGCGGCGAGGGGGCTGGGAAGTCCACCCAGGCTGCGGTTCTAGAAGCTGCATTGCGAGAGCGCGGCATTGCGGTGTTGCGGACACGGGAGCCCGGAGGTGCCGCCGGTTCTGACATTTTGCGTGAACTGCTGCTTTCAGGGCGGCATGAATGGTCACCGCTTGCTGAGGTGATGCTACACTTCGCTGCGCGCGCCGAGCACATCGAATGCACCATTCGTCCAGCACTTGCGGCCGGAACCTGGGTGATCTGCGACCGGTTTGCCGACAGCACGATGGTTTATCAGGGTTGGGGGCAGGGGGCGGATCGCAATATCATCCGCCAACTAACGGAAATGATGAATTTAACGCCTGATCTGACACTTATCCTCGACGTGTCCGTTGAGATGACCCAGGCTCGTTTGGCTGGCCGTGGGAGCGTGGCGGACCGGTATGAGCGGTTGGGACCATCGTTCTTTTCCCGAATTCGCGAGGGATTTCTGGCAGTGGCCGCGAGGGAACCGCTACGATGCCGGGTGGTTTCTGGTGAGATGCCGCAAGCTCAAGTTTCTACCGCACTTTTGGGCGTCGTTAAGGCGACGTTTGCGCTATGACCACGCCGCTGCCGCGTGACAATCCGTTGTTGCTCGGTCATGAGGCGGCGGAGGCGTTGCTATCTGATGCAATGGCGTCGGGGCGGATGCATCACGCGTGGCTCATCACTGGTCCGAAGGGCGTGGGTAAGGCCACCCTGGCGTTTCGTCTGGCGCGGCACATCCTCTCAGGTCATCGGCATATGGGTACCATGGAGCCGAACCATCCGGTGTTTCGCCGGGTTGCTGCGGGTACCCATGCCGATCTGCTGACGGTTGAGCGGGAGTGGGACGAGAAGCGCAAAAAACTGCGCGGTGAGATTGTCATCGACACCGTGCGGGGTGTGGCTGGTTTTCTGAGGCTGACGGCGGCCGAGGGCGGCTGGCGAGTGGTGATTGTTGATGGTGCAGAGGACATCAACCGCAACGCGGCCAACGCGCTCCTGAAGGTGCTGGAGGAGCCGCCGCCGCGCACGGTGATCATTCTGGTCTGCGCTGCTGCTGGGCGTCTTCTGACCACCATCCGTAGTCGCTGCCGGAGGCTTAGACTCAGCAAGCTGACGGATGCCCTGGTGGAGGAATTGCTTGGCAAATACCTGCCTGATCTGGCCGCAAACTCTCGTGAGCGCGTCGCAGCGCTGGCTGAGGGTTCGATTGGACGGGCGTTGCAGCTGGCTGAGGGCGATGGATTGCCCGCCGCAGAGCTTGTTGGACGAGTGCTGGAGGCCTTGCCGCATCCGCGCGTTCAGCTGGCTGACGATGTGGCGGACGCACTTGGGCGGTCCGAGGACGCGTTCACCACGTTCATGGATTTGCTACGCGCTGCAATTGCCAGCGCTGTGCGCGAGACCGCACGCGGGCAGCCTGACCCAGATCAAACACGGCTTATTGGAGCACGCCCGCTTGATGGCTGGGTGGAGATATGGCAGGCCCTTGGCGCGCTGCAGACCGAGACGGAAGATCTCTATCTCGACAAACGTCAGGCTATCGCCAACACAGTGGCTATGCTCGCCACGTAACGCCCGAAAGCCCGCATGAAACCTTTGTATTATGTCACGACGCCAATATTTTACGTCAATGGCGCACCGCATATCGGTCACGCCTATACGATGATTGCGGCGGACGTGCTCGCTCGCTTCAAGCGACTGGACGGGTATGAGGTCTATTTCCTCACCGGGACTGACGAGCATGGCCAGAAGGTGGAGAAGGCGGCACAGGACGCCGGTTTGTCACCGCAGGCATTCACCGATCAGATCAGCACCAACTTTGCCGAACTCGCCGCGCAGATGAACATCACCCACGACCAATTCATTCGCACCACGGAGGCGCGTCACCGCGTTGCCAGTCAGGCGATCTGGAACAAGCTGCAGGCAAACGGGCATATTTATCTCGGTGGCTATGAAGGCTGGTATGCCATTCGAGATGAAGCATTTTATGATGAAAGTGAGCTTTCCACGAATGCCGCTGGGCAGCGTGTGGCACCGACGGGGGCACCGGTCGAGTTTGTCACAGAGCCGAGCTATTTCTTCCGGATGTCGGCGTTTCAGGAGCAGCTTATCGCGCATATTCATGCCAATCCTGATTTCATTGGGCCAGTTGCCCGGCGTAATGAGGTGCTGGGCTTTCTGAAGGAGCCGCTGAGGGACCTTTCCATTAGTCGCACCAGCTTCAAGTGGGGCGTGCCCGTGCCGGGTGATGAAGCGCACGTGATGTATGTCTGGCTGGATGCGCTAACAAATTACATCACAGCCCTCGGCTACCCTGATGAAAACGCAGAACTGTGGAAGTTTTGGCCAGCCGATCTGCACCTCGTTGGCAAGGACATCATCCGCTTCCACACCGTCTATTGGCCGACCATGCTGATGGCTGCCGGATTGCCTGTGCCGAAGCGCGTGTTTGCGCATGGGTGGTGGACGGTTGAGGGCGAGAAGATGAGCAAATCAGTCGGGAACGTGATTGATCCTGCTGAATTGGCTCATGTTTTCAGCGTTGACGCTATCCGGTATTTTCTGTTGCGCGAGATCACGTTCGGCTCAGACGGCGATTACAGCCGGGCTGCGCTCATTCGTCGCCTGAACGTTGAGCTCGCCAATGATCTTGGCAATCTGGCGCAGCGGACGTTGTCGTTCATAGCAAAGAATGCCGGTGGTGTGATGCCTGTGCGAGGCAAAGCGGATGCCACGCTGGATGGATTTATCGCAGCGCTACCTGGACAGGTTCGTGAGGCCATCGACCGGCAGGGTTTCAACGATGCGCTGGAGACCATTTGGGTCGCAATCCGCGCTGGCAACGCCTACATCGATCAGCAGGCTCCTTGGACCCTGCGCAAAACGGACCTTGTGCAGATGGAGGCGGTGCTGGCCAAGTTGGTCGACCTTCTTCGTGTTGTGGCGACCTTGTTGCAACCCTTCATGCCGGAAAGCATGGCCAAAATGCTCGATCAACTCGGTGTTTCTGACGATGCGCGAGACATTGCCACACTCTTGGTGCCGATTGCGTCTGGAACCGTGTTGCCGCCACCAGCAGGTGTGTTTCCTCGCTTTGTGGAGGATGCGGCCTGATGCTGGTCGATAGCCATTGCCATCTGGATTACTTCAACGAGGCTGAGCGGGCTGAGTTGCTGGCGCGGTGTTCGGAGATGGGAGTGAGCGAGATGGTGACCATCGGCACGCGGCTGACGCAGTCCGAAACTGTTCGTGGGATTGCTGACGCGCATGAGAACGTTTGGTGCACAGTGGGCATTCACCCGCACAATGCGGCTGAGTTCCCGGTGCCGACACCTGAGGCCATCGTGGCAGAGGCGCAGCATCCGAAGGTGATTGGGATCGGCGAATCTGGCCTGGATTATTTCTACGACAAGGCCCCGCGTGACATTCAGCAGGAGAGCTTTCGCTGTCATATCCGGGCGGCTCAATTGTCTGGTTTGCCACTTTGCATTCATGCTCGAGATGCAGACGACGATATTGCTGAAATTCTGCGTGATGAGGCGGGGAAGGGGGCATTTTCATTCCTGCTGCATTGCTTCAGTTCAACGCGGGCGCTGGCTGAGGCGGCGCTGGAACTTGGTGGTTATATCTCGCTTTCAGGCATTTTAACGTTCCCGAAATCGCAGGAAATTCGGGATATTGCGCGCGATGTTCCGCTGGATCGGCTGCTGGTGGAGACGGATAGTCCTTATCTTGCGCCGGTGCCGTATCGCGGAAAACGGAATGAGCCGTCCTATGTGGCACACACGGCGCGTGTGCTGGCTGAGGTGCACGGCGTGACGGCAGAAGAGATGGCGGCGCAGACGACTGCGAATTTCCGGCGTCTGTTCGTCAAGGCCGCATGAGCCTGCGTGTTACGTTGCTCGGAACCGGGGCATCCGCCGGCGTTCCTTTGATCGGGGGCGCTGACGGGGCTGGGGACTGGGGAGAGTGCGACCCTCAGGAGCCGCGGAACCGTCGTAGCCGAAGCTCTATCCTGATCCAGGGCCCCGAGACGGATGGCGATCGGGCCACGATTTTGGTCGACACATCGCCGGATATGCGCGGCCAGTTGCTTGACGCGCGCGTTCGCCGGGCCGATGCGATCGTCTACACGCATGCCCACGCCGATCATGTGACGGGGCTGGACGATGTTCGGATCCTGAACCGGATTGCTGGACGCCCTTTGGAGGCTTTTGGCAGCAAGACGACATTGGATGAGCTTCAAACGCGATACGCTTATGCGTTTCGGCCCTGGGAGCCGCCGCATTTCTTCCGGCCGGTGATGTTGCCGCGTGTGGTCTCGCCCGGTGAGTGTTTTGACGTTGCTGGGTTGGATATCGTGTCGTTTGACCAAGACCACGGATTTACCCGGACCCTTGGGTTGCGCTGCGGTGGCTTTGGCTATTCGACCGATGCCGTGACGTTGGACGATGCGGCGTTTGCGGCGTTGGCTGGTATCGACACTTGGGTTGTTGGCTGTTTTCAGCGTCGGCCATCGCACAAGACCCATGCGTGGCTGGAGCGTGTGTACGAGTGGCGTGAACGGCTGCAGCCGCGTCGCACGGTTCTCACGCACATGGGGGGCGACATGGATTGGGGATGGCTTAGCGCAAAT
>CAIJTR010000021.1 GCA_903823665.1 uncultured Rhodospirillales bacterium | reverse complement strand
TTGCCGGAGGGTGGGCCGATCATTGGGTTGGGTCCGACGGCGAACTGGACCGGCAAGGTTTGGCCACCGGAGCGGTTTGCGGCGTTGTTTGAGGCTTTGGCGAACGGTCCGTTGGCGGGGGCAAGGGCTGCGGTGTTTGCCGGGCCCGGGGCGCAGGAGGCGGGGTTGGCGGCACCTTTGCTGGCGGCTCTGCCCGATGCGATTGATTTGAGTGGGAAGCTGGATTTGTCGCAGGCGGCGGCGTGTTTGGCGCGGTGTGCGCTGTTTGTTGGCAATGATTCGGGGCTGATGCATCTGGCGGCGGCGGCGGGGGCACCGACGCTGGGGCTGTTCGGGCCGACGCCTTGGGCGGAATACGGGCCGTCTGGTCCGAAGGCGCGAGCTGCGGTGTCGTCCTCGGCACGGATGGAGGATTTGAGTGTGGCGGCGGCGCTGGATGCGGCGGTTCTGTTGCTGGCGCGGGGCTAGGGCACCATCGAACCGCTCAGCATTCTGATTATCGTGACGGGTGCGCTGTGTGGCGGGTTTGTCTCGGGGCTGGCGGGGTTTGGCACCGGGATCACCGCCATCGGCATTTGGGTTTATGCGATATCACCGTCGATGGCGGGATCGTTGGCCATCATCTGCTCGGTGATCGCGCAGGCGCAGACGTTGCCGAAGATCTGGCGGAGCATTGAGCCGCGGCATGTGTTGCCGTTCATCATTCCGGGGTTGATCGGGGTGCCGCTGGGCACGGTGCTGCTGGATTATCTCGATGCGCGGGTGCTGCGGCTGGCGATTGGCGTGGTTTTGCTGCTGTTCTCGGTTGTGATGTTTCTGCAGCAATCGCAGACGCAGCATCGCTGGGGCGGCAGGGCGGCGGACGCGGTGGTGGGGTTTGGCGGTGGGCTGATGGGCGGATTGATCGGATTGTCCGGCCCGTTGCCGACGCTGTGGGCCGGATATCGCGGCTGGAACAAGGTCGAGAGCCGGACATTGTTTCAGGCGTATAACACCGCCATTTTGCTGGTGGCGATGATCTCGCATGCGGCGGCGGGCATGCTGACGCGGGAGACGGCTTGGGCGGTGCTCGCCGCCTTGCCCGGCACGATTATTGGGGCTCAATTGGGCACACGTGCCTATGGGCGGGTGAGCGATCAGGGGTTCAAGCGGATTATATTGGGGATGCTGTGTTTGTCGGGAGCATCGCTGCTGTGGGGGAATTTGTGATAGACCCACAAACTTTTTGACAGCCACGCGAACTAAGCGCTACGAATAAGCCCGCTTGCTTCGGCGGTGGCACGAGAATTGGACATCGACCCTGCCACCATGAGCGCTGCTGCCAGCGCCCGCCGCCCGGCTGCGGCGTCCACCACCACCGGGGCACCGTCGAGAATGCTGGCGACGAAGGCAGCGTGTTCGGCTTCCAGCGTGTCGTGCTCTTTCCAGGTGATTTCCTCGATGCGGCCGCCGCCGGTGCCGGGGAGTGGGAAGCCGCGCTCCCGCCCGATCATCATCAGCTTGCGGCTGGCGAAATCGACGGACATGTAGCCTTCCTGGCTGAACAGCCGCATTTTGCGCTCGGTTTTCAGCGAGATGCGACTGGCGGTGATCGTCGCCACGCAGCCATTGACGAAGCGGACGCGGGCATTGGCGATGTCTTCATGCTCGCTGGCGACGGGAGCGCCCACGGCATCGACGCTTTCGATTTCGCTATCGACCAGGGAGAGCACGAAATCGAGGTCGTGGATCATCAGGTCAAGGATCACCGAAACATCGGTGCCGCGCGGCTTGAAGGGGGCGATGCGGACGCAATCGAGGTAGAGCGGGCGGGACATGCGCTCGCTGATGGCCTTGTGCTCGGCGGAATAGCGCAGCAGGTGGCCGACTTGGAGGATAACGCGGTGTTCGGTGGCAAGGGCTGCGAGGGCGTCGGCTTCGGCCAGGGTGGCGGCGATGGGCTTTTCGACGAGGACGTGTTTGCCGGCTCGCAGGGCGGCACCGGCGAGTTCGAAATGCGCCTCGGCGGGGGCGGCGACCACGAGGGCATCGCATGCGGCGAGAAGTGCCTCGAAACCCATCGGCACCGATCCCGCCTCACGCGCCACCAAGGCTGCGCGTTCAGGGTTGAGATCGTACACCCCGGCCAAGGTCGCACGTTTGGAGGCTGCCAGTTTCAAGGCATGGAACCTGCCGAAATGACCGGCCCCTGCAACACCCACGCGCAATTTCGACATGGCAAAACTCCCGGAGCGCATGCACGTAGCCTAGCCTGAGACAAGCGGCAACGGTTGCGCCAGCAGAGTGATGTCGGCATTACTCCGCCTCCGTCGCCCAAGTCCGTCGCCCAAGTCCTGCGCCAAACCCGGAGCCTCGCCCGTCTGATGATGTATTTCAGCCGCCTCAAGACAGCTTTCGTGCTGGGGGCCTGCCTGCTCGGAGCGCTGCTCTGCATCCCCAATTTGACCAATGCCCCGGCGGGCTGGTTGCCGTGGCGGCAGATCCATCTGGGCCTCGATTTGCGCGGCGGCAGCTATTTGTTGCTTGAAGTCGATATGTCGACCGTGGTGCGGGAGCGGTTGGACAGCCTGGCGGATGCGACGCGCACGGCGCTGCGCGGGGCAAAAATCGACCGTTATGTCGTCACCCCGCAGCCGGATCAGAACCGCGTGCTGGTGCGGGTCAACGATGCGGCTCAGGTGGCGGCGGCGCAGGCGGTGATGACGCCGCTGGGTGTGAATGCAAACGGCGGCAACGATCTGGATTTCCATGATATCGGCGGCGGGCAGCTCACGGCCACGCTGTCGCCGGCCGGGCTCAAGCAGCGTGCAACGGCGGCGGTGGAGCAATCGATCGAGATTGTCCGGCGTCGTATAGACGAGACCGGCGTGGTGGACCCGATCATTTCCCGCCAGGGCGACAATCGCATTGTGGTGCAGTTGCCAGGCATTGAAGATCCAAACCGAATCAAGGAACTGCTCGGCAAAACCGCGCGCATGACGTTCCGGCTGACCGATGAGACGGCCAACACCGCTGCCCCGGTGCCTCCGCCCGGGGTGGAGTTCCTGCCGATGACGGACAACGCCCAGCAGAAGATTGCGGTGCGCAAGCGCATCGAGGTTGACGGTGCGAACCTCACCGACGCCCGCGCCGGACAGAACAACCAGACCGGTGAGTGGGTGGTGAACTTCACCTTCGACAGCATCGGCACCAGGCGCTTTGCCGAAACGTCGCAGAAGAATGTGGGCCATCCGTTCGCCATCGTGCTCGATGACAAGGTGATCTCGGCCCCCGTGATCCGCGAGGCGATCACCGGCGGGCGCGGGCAGATCTCCGGCCGGTTCGATGCACGCTCGGCCACGGATCTATCGGTGCTGCTGCGCGCCGGTGCACTTCCCGCCCCGCTGACGGTGGTGGAGGAGCGCAGCGTGGGGCCGGAGCTCGGAGCCGATAGCATCAAGGCGGGTGCCTTCGCGCTGGCAGCGGGTCTGGTGCTGGTGATGGTTTATATGGCGGTGTTCTATGGATTGTTCGGCTGGTTCGCCAATTTGGCGCTGGTGATCAATCTGGTGCTGATGCTGGCCATTTTGTCGTTGTTCGAGGCCACACTGACGCTGCCGGGCATGGCGGGCATTCTGCTCACGCTGGGCATGGCGGTGGACGCCAACATCCTCATCAACGAGCGCATTCGTGAGGAGTCGCTGAACGGCCGCAGCCCGGTGAATGCAATGGAAACCGGATTCAAGAAGGCGTTTGCCACCATCATCGACAGCAACGCCACGGCCTTCCTCGCGCACGTGATGCTGTTCTTCTTCGGGGCCGGACCGGTGCGCGGTTTTGCTGTGACGATTACCGTGGGCATCGTCACCTCCATGTTCACCGCCACCATGGTGGCCCGCCTGTTCATGGTGCGCTGGTATACGCAGCGCCGCCCTCAGGTTCTGCCGGTTTAGGACGCGATCATGCTCATCAAACCCCGCCTGCGCCTCGTCAAGGACGGCACCAGCTTTCAGTTCATGAAGGGCCGGTTCGCGGGCCTGATCGTGTCGGCCGTGCTGTCCATCGCCTCGGTGATCCTGTTCTTCTATCCGGGCCTGAACCTTGGCATCGACTTCAAGGGCGGCATCGTGATGGAAATTCACACGCCAGCCCCAGCCGATTTCAACGCCATCCGTGCAGCCCTGGCCACTGCCGGGCTGCACGAGCCCGGCGTGCAGCGGTTCGGCGCGCCTGATCAGGTGGCAATCCGCCTGGAGGCTCAGCCGACGGAGGCCGGCACCCAGCAGGTTGTGACGAAAGTGCGTGAGGCGGTGGAAAAGGCGCAGCCCGGCAGCCGAATCGAGCGGACCGATGCTGTGGGTGCTTCCGTGTCGGCCGAACTGTTTCAGGACGGCATGTTGGCCCTGGGCCTCAGCCTGTTGATGATTTTGGTCTATATCTGGTTCCGCTTCGAGTGGCAGTTCGCGGTGGGTGCGGTGGTGACGCTGATCCTGGACGTAACCAAAGCGATCGGCTTTCTGGCCCTCACGCGGTTCGATTTTGATCTGGTGATGGTGGGCGCGATTCTGACGGTCATCGGCTACTCCACCAACGACAAGGTGGTGGTGTATGACCGCATGCGCGAGAATCTACGCAAATACAAAACCATGCCGTTGCGCCAACTGATTGATTTGTCGATCAATGAGACGCTGAACCGCACGCTTGGCACGTCGATGACGCTATTTTTGGCGGCACTCCCACTCGCACTTTTTGGTGGCAGCGCGCTGTCCGGTTTTGCATGGGTGATGCTGTTTGGTATCGTTGTCGGCACGTCATCATCGATTTTCATCGCAGCGCCGATTCTGTTGTTCCTGGGTGAGAAGCGGCTGCGGCGGGATACGGTCGCTCCGACTGCGAGCCCCGCAAAAGGATAGTGAAGCCGTCGTCAACCTTAATTGACAAAATTAGACTTTGTTCGACATTTTTTTTCAGATATTAACGAAGTAAGGCGAATGGGTTTTTCGTGTGGAATGAGGTAGTTGCGCCTTGGCACGACCTGGTTCGTGACGCTGATCACCGTTTTGTGATATTTGGATGATGACGGGACAATCCTTGCACCCCATGTGGGCAGGTCAATGTCCCAAGTGAGCATAAGAAAGGTCGATGTATCAGGCCCAGCAAAGTGCCCTGCCGCTAAACATCGTGCTGCTCAGTGCAAGCCCGGCTTGGGAACGCGCGACCTGCGAGCAGGCCGATGAACTCGGCCTCGGCCCCATTCATTCCGCGCACTCACCGCAGGAGGCGATGAGCCTGCTGGCAGGCGGTTTTCCGCCGGTTTCTCACCTGCTGCTGCAACCGCAATGTGCCGGAGACCTGCTGTCTGAACTGATCGACATGACGGCGGGACGGCGCGACGGCATTGCTCTGGTGGTGCTGGGCGAGCCGAACCCGCTGCCGGATCATCCCTGTGCGCGTGCCATGACATTTGTGTCGGCTCCCACCACCGGCTGGTTGCAACGTGTGCTGATGCCGCAACCGGCGGCCATTGGCCATCCGCTGCATTCGCCAAGCCTGACCGAGTTGAAATCGGCACTGGCCAATACCCGCATTCAAACCCGCTATCAGCCCATCGTGCGGCTGGAAACAGGCGCTCCGGTGGGGCTTGAGGTTCTGGCGCGGCTTGAGCATCCGCAATTCGGCGTGTTGCAGCCTGATCTTTTCATTCCGCAGCTTGAGGATGCGGGCCTTGCCTGGCCGCTCACCGAGGCTGTGATCACCAGCGCGTTTGAGGATTGGAGTGCCGGCAAGCTCGGCAGTTTCGGACTGACGATGGCGCTGAACTTCCCGCTCGACGTGCTGCTGATTCCCGAGGCGCTGACCTCGCTGGAGAATCGCCGCAAGGAGGCCGGATTGCCGGCAGACCGCGTGGTGATCGAGCTGACCGAGAGCCGCCCGGTTTCAGAAATCAAACGCTTGAGCCACGCCATCGCCACGCTGCGCGACATGGGGTATGGGCTGGCGATTGACGATGTGGGCCCTGCCCTGCGTGATCACAGCGCGCTGCTCGATCTCGCATTCACGGCCCTCAAGCTCGACAAGGATCTGGTGCAGGACAGCCCGACCAATCCGCAAGCGGCAGCCTTCCTCACGCGCACCATCAAAGGGGCACTTGACGCTGGGTTGACCGTGATTGCAGAGGGCGTCGAGGACCGTGAGATTTGGGACCGGATGCACAAACTCGGCGTGCATGAGGCGCAGGGCTTCCTGGTTGCCCGCCCACTGCCCGCGGCGGCGGTGCCCATCTGGTACCATGATTGGTGCTCGCGGCTGCAAACACCTTTGTAATGGCCTGGGTTAGCTGTTGGCGTTGAAGATCACCCGGTAAAGGGCCACGATTTCCTCAGCACTGGGGACACGTGGATTGTTCGCAGGGCTGCCTGATGCGAGTGCCTGAGCAGCCATCACCGGCAGCTTTTCCTCCCATACCGACGCATCAATGCCATGCTGCTTCGGGCTAGGGACGCCGAGTTCAGTGTTGAGCGCATCCAGGCCCTCGGCGAGCTTAGCGCAGGCCAGGGCGTCACTGTCCGATTCCGCGGCAAAGCCGATGAAGCGCGCGGCGCTGGCGTAGCGCACAGGGGAGGCTTCCAGCCCAAACCGCGTGATGGCAGGCAACAGCATGGCATTGGAAAGCCCGTGCGGGACATGGAAATGCGCCCCGATCGGCCGGCTCATGCCATGCACCAGCGCCACCGAGGAATTGGTGAAGGCGATGCCCGCCTGGGTTGCCCCGATCATCATTGCCTCACGGGCTGCTGCATTGGTGGGCTCGTGGAATGCGGTGCGCAGATTGGCCCCGATCAGCCGCATCGCTGAGACGGCCAGCGCGTCACTGAACGGGTTGGCACGGATGGAGACATAGGCCTCCAGCGCGTGCGTTAGGCTGTCCACCCCTGTATCGGCGGTGATGCGCGGCGGGACGGAAAAGGTGAGCTCGTAATCAACGATCGCGGCCAGCGGCAGGCAGCCCATGCCGGCGATCAGCATTTTCTCGTCACGCGCGCTGTCGGTGATGACGGTGAAGCGCGTGGCCTCCGAGCCGGTGCCGGCGGTGGTGGGAATGGCGATTACCGGCAGAGCCGCGCGGTCCGCCTGATAGGGAACTTTGAGCGCACGGATGTTGGACGTGCCGGGGGCGAGAATGGCCATTGCCTTGGCGGTGTCGATCGGGCTGCCACCGCCGAAGCCGATCAGGCAGTCATACTCGCCTTCGTTCAGCACCTCCACACCCGCGTACACCACGGTGTCGGTGGGTTCGGGAATGGTATCGCTGAACACATCGGCGGTGATGCCGGCGGCTTCCAGCGGGCCGGTGCAGCGGGCGAGCAGGCCGGAGCGGACCATGAACGGGTCTGTTACAATCAACGGCTTGTGCAGGCCGAACTTGATGAGCACGTCCGCCAACTGGCCCACGCAGCCGGGACCAACCAGCATGAAGCGGGGCGAGACATACTGGGTGGCCATGGCGTTTCCTTATTTTCTTGCGTTCAGCCAGCGACGGCTTCAGCCTTTGCGCGTCGCTCCGCATACAATGCGAGCCGCCGAGCCGCCACCGGGGTGGCCGCATGAACGCCCTCCGCCGCGGAATATGGCGGCAAAGTCTCGGCATGATGGCAGGCGACGCGATGGCCCGGCACAACCTCCCGCAGTGTCGGAGTCTCACTGCGGCAGGCATCGGTGGCGAAGCTGCAACGGGTGTGGAAGTGGCAGCCGGTGGGCGGGTTGAGCGGGCTTGGCATGTCGCCGCCCGGCACTGTGCGGGCCAGTTTGCGATGCGGATCGGGCCTTGGGATCGCCGCCAGCAGCGTGCGCGTGTAGGGGTGCATCGGCGCTGCGAACAGCGCGTCCTTGGCCGCAATCTCCACGATGCGGCCGAGATACATCACCGCCACCCGGTCCGCCATGTGCTTCACCACCGCCAGATCATGCGCGATGAACAGATAGGACAGGCCAAGCCGGGCCTGCAGATCCTTCAGCAGATTGACCACCTGCGCCTGGATCGACACATCGAGGGCTGACACCGGCTCGTCGCACACCACCAGCCTCGGCTCCACCGCCAAGGCCCGGGCAATGCCGATGCGCTGCCGCTGGCCGCCGCTGAACTCATGCGGGAAGCGGGCGGCGTGATAAGGTGCGAGACCCACCAAACCGAGCAATTCCGCCACCCGTGCCTGCCTGCTCGCGGCATCGCCGATGCCGTGGACAATCAACGGCTCGGCCAGAATGTCGCCCACATTCATGCGCGGATTGAGCGAGGCGAACGGGTCTTGGAACACAATCTGCATCCGTCGCCGCAGCTGGCGAAGCGGGGTGCCGTGCATGTCGGTGATGTCCACGCCCTCGAACCGGACGCTGCCCTGTGACGGGTCGATCAGCTTCAGCACGAGGCGCGCGGTGGTGGATTTGCCGCAACCGCTCTCGCCCACCAGCGCCAGCGTTTCGCCACGATCGAGATGGAACGACACGCCATCGACGGCTTTCACCGTGCCGATGGTCTTGGGGATGAGCAGGCCCTTGCGCACCGGGTAATGCTTGGCGAGGCCTTCGACCTCCAGCAGATGGCCACTCATGCCACGCGCTCCATCATGGCTTCGACCGGCGCGTGGATGCAGGCCACGTCATGTGCGGGGCTGACCTCGCGCAGCGCCACCTCACCCGAGGCACAGCCAGGGGTCGCGAACACACATCTCGGATGGAAGCGGCAGCCGCTGGGCAATGCGAAGGCGGGCGGCACTGCCCCCTCAATCGCAAGCAAACGACTGCGCTGCTCATCGAGCTTTGGAATGCTGCCGAGCAAGCCAAGCGTGTAGGGGTGCTGCGGATCATCGAAAATATTGGTCCCTGAGGCACGCTCGACCACCCGCCCTGCATACATCACCGCCACCTCATCAGCCATTTCCGCCACCACGCCGAGATCATGGGTGATGAGAATGATCGCCATGCCGGATTGCTGTTGCAGATCGCGCAAGAGGTCGAGGATCTGCGCCTGCACGGTGACATCGAGCGCCGTTGTCGGTTCATCGGCAATCAAAAGATCGGGATTGCAGGACAGCGCCATGGCAATCATCACGCGCTGGCGCATTCCGCCGGACATCTGGTGAGGATACTCGTCCAGCCTGCGGGCGGCGGCGGGAATGCGAACCCGATCGAGTGCTGCGATGGCACGCGCGCGCAGATCGGCCTTGCTGGCGGTTTTCTCATGCGCCGCGATGGCCTCGATAATCTGGTCCCCCACCGAATAGGATGGGTTGAGGCTCGTCATCGGTTCTTGAAAGATCATGCCGATGCGCTTGCCGCGAATGGCGCGCATCTCATCTGACGAAAGATTGAGCAAGTTCTGCCCGTCGAACATCACGCGTCCCTCGGCGATAAGGCCAGGGCGCGGCACGAGGCGCATGATCGAAAGCGACAGCATCGATTTGCCGCAGCCGCTTTCGCCTACGATACCGAGGGTCTTGCCACGCGGCACCGACAGCGACACGCCATCAACCGCAGCAATCTGCCCCTGCGACACGGAGAACACCGTGCGCAGGCCCTCGATACTTAGAAGCTGGCTCAGGCGCGGTAATCCGGCTTGTCGTTCTCAATCAAACGCAGCGCCGAGCCCCATGCCCATTCATAGTGCTCAAGCCCGCCCTCACCCGGCTGATTGAACTGGGCGGCAGTGTGCAGGCGCACTTCTTCCGGCGGGAGGATCAGCTCGGCCCCGCCAGACATTGCCGCCACCTGCGCCTGACATGCACGCTCAAGGTAGTAGATGTTGTTGAACGCCTCAGGGATGGTGCGGCCAGCGACCAGCAGGCCGTGATTGGCCAGGATCATCGCCTTGTGCATTCCCAGATCGGCCACCAAGCGGTCCCGCTCATCGAGGTCAAGGGCGATGCCTTCATAGCCGTGATAGGCGAGATGGCCGTAAAATTTCAGTGCGTGCTGCGAAATCGGCAGCAGGCCGCTCTTCTGAGCGGCCACCGCCATACCGGCTGCCGTGTGGGTGTGGACCACGCACATCAAATCCTGCCGCGCCATGTGAATGGCGGAGTGGATGCAAAACCCAGCCGCATTCACCCGGCGGGATTTATTGTCGTCACCGATGATGTTGCCGTCGAGGTCGATCTTCACGAGATCGCTCGCCTTCATCTCATGGAACATCACGCCGTACTGGTTGATCAGGAAGTGATGCTCCGGCCCCGGCAGGCGCGCGCTGATATGGGTGTAGATGAAGTCTGTCATCCGGAAATGCGCAACCAGGCGATAGAGTGCCGCCAGATCGCAGCGAATGGCCCATTCCTCGGCACTGATGCCGGCGGCTTGCGGATTTTGAACGGAGACGTTCATGGCAGGCTCCAGAATTGATGAGTGCAAGATGTTCGGCCTCGTGTATGGCCTTCGTCAAGCGCTTGCGACTGCAAAAGGCATGCCGAATGAGCGACGAACGCGAACCAAGACAATCCAGGCGCACCAGCCTGCTCGCATCTCTCGGACCCGGCTTGATCACCGGTGCCGCCGATGACGACCCCAGCGGCATTGCCACCTACAGTCAGGCTGGCGCACAGTTCGGCACCTCGATGGCCTGGGTCATGCTGTTCAGCTGGCCGCTGATGGCAGTAACCCAGGTGATCGCAGCCCGCATTGGCGCTGTGACCGGCAAGGGCATCGCACGCAATCTCAGCCTGCATTACTCGCCATGGGTGCTGCGGTTTGCCGTGTTGATTCTGATGATCGCCAACATTGCCAATCTCGGGGCCGATCTGGGCGCGATGGCCGAGGCGCTGCAACTGCTGATCGGTGGTCCGGCACCGCTCTACACGGTGGCGTTTGCAATGGTTTGTATCAGTGCCGAAATTTGGATCAGCTACCGGCGATACGCCTCGATTATGAAATGGCTCACCATGTCATTGTTCGCCTATGTGGGCGTGGTGCTGGCCGTGCAGGTGCCGTGGATTGCCACACTTCGCGACATATTCGTGCCGAACCTGCTCCTGGATTCGGATCACGCGGAGCTGCTGGTGGCCATTCTGGGCACCACCATCAGCCCTTATCTGTTCTTCTGGCAGGCGGCACAGGAGGTGGAGGAGCAGACCGAACGCCATCTGCCCCCGTTGCAACAACTCGCCAATGCAGGCAGCGAACTGCACCGGATCAACATCGATACCTGGGTTGGCATGGGGTATTCCAACCTGATCGCGCTGTTCATCATCATCGCCACCGCCGCCACCCTGCACGCCTCAGGACAGACGAACATCCAAACAGCCGGCCAGGCCGCCGAGGCGCTGCGGCCGATTGCCGGCCCCTTCACCTTCGTGCTGTTCGCAAGTGGAATCATCGGCACAGGTTTGCTCGCGGTGCCGGTACTGGCGGGTTCTTGCGCCTACGCGTTGGCCGAGACCGCGGGTTGGAACGAGGGATTGGGTGAGAAGCTCGGTCGCGCGCGTGGCTTCTACGGCACCATCGCTGCTGCCACGCTCATCGGACTCGCACTGAACTTCACAGGTATAGACCCAATCAAGGCGCTGTACTGGAGTGCCGTGCTGAACGGCGTGCTGGCGGCCCCCTTGATGGCGCTGATGCTGATCGTGGCAACAAACAGGGCGATCATGGGCAAGCTGGTGATCGGGCGCTGGCTGGTGTTGGTCGGCTGGCTCGCCACCGCCGCAATGGCCTTAGCGACAACGGCGTTCTTTGTAATGTGAGCGTCGGCCAACACCAAAGCGTCACCAAAGCGTAACCTCATTGCGATTGGCGACGGGCTTGGTACTAGGTGACGGTTCCGTTCCAACTTACGAACGGAGTTTCGCCATGACCGCGCATGACCAAGGACACAATCTCGAACTCAGCCGCCGCAAGCTGTTCACCGCAGCGGGCATCAGTACGGGTGCTGCGATGGCTGCGGGCTTGGTCACCGGTGGCGAAGCGCATGCGGCAGTTTCGGCCGCACAGGCAGTCGGCGACATGGCCACTCCTGCCGTGAGTGGCCTGCATCTGCAGTTCGGCTCCGACGCGTCGTCCGACGTCACCGTGTCGTGGCACACGTTGCGCCCGGTGAAGCAGCCGCGCGTGGTGCTGGGCCGTCCCGATGGCAAGTTTGACCAGACCGTGGAGGCCAAGCCCTCCAGCTACGTCGATGCCAAGAAGGGTCAAATTGTCTACGCCTATCACGCCAAGCTGACCGGCCTGCAGGCTGATACCGACTATATGTATGGCGCACTGCATGAGGGTGCAGCACCCGAGTTCGGGACGTTCCGCACCTCGCCGCGTGGCCGCAAGCCGTTCACCTTCACAAGCTTCGGCGACCAGGGCACGCCGACGATGACGAAGAAGTTTGTGCCGCCTGCAGGCGTGTCGGTGCCGGGCGTGTATTTCGTCAACGACAATCTTGGCTCACCGGCGGCCGGTGACGTGGTGCTCGGCGTCGAGCAGCTGCGCCCGCTGTTTCATCTGTTCAACGGCGATCTCTGCTACGCCAATCTGTCTGAAGACCGCGTGCGGACGTGGTGGGATTTCTGGGAGAACAACACCCGCAGCGCCCGCAACCGCCCGTGGATGCCGTCGCCCGGCAATCACGAGAATGAGCTGGGCAATGGGCCGATCGGCTATCAAGCCTACCAGACCTATTTCTCGGTGCCGGACGCCGAGGGCCAAAACGATGTCACCCGCGGGCTTTGGTATGCGTTCACCGCCGGTGCGGTGCGCGTGGTGGCCATCGCCAATGATGACGTGACGTATCAGGACGGCGGCAACTCCTACGTGCGCGGCTACTCACAGGGCGCGCAGAAGGCGTGGCTGGAAAAAGAGCTGTCCACCGCCCGCGCCAATGTCGAGATCGACTGGATTGTGGTGTGTATGCATCAGGTGGCGATCTCCACCGCCGACAAGTTCAACGGGGCCGATCTGGGCATTCGCGAGGAGTGGGTGCCGCTGTTCGACAAATACAATGTCGATCTCGTCGTCTGTGGCCATGAGCATCATTACGAGCGCTCGCACCCAATCCGCGGCCACGAGCACAACCAGACATTGACGCCGATCCCGGCTGCCACCGCCACGGACGTAATCGACACCACCAAGGGCACGGTTCACATGGTGCTCGGCGGCGGTGGCACGTCGGTGCCTTCCAACGAGCTGTTCTTCAACCCGCCAGCCTGCCGGGTCATCACGGCCGTCACCGCCCCGGACCCCAAAACCGGCAAACGCGCGCCGATCTATGTGAAGGAGGATGCGCCGTGGTCGGCCGTGCGCAATGCCGCCCATGCCTACGGTTTTGCCGCCTTCGCCGTCGATCCGGGCACCACACCCGGCGGGTTCACGACGATGAAGGTGACCTATTACGACGTGGTCGGCACCGACGGCGAACTCGCCTCGTTCGAATCCTTCACGCTGCGCCGGCCACGCAGCGACAAGGCTTAAACGGATGGTCTGCCGGGCCGATTTGCAAAACCGGCCCGGCAGACCAACAATCCCCGGAACCAAAACGGGGACCAAACCTTCGTGCCCAACACACGCTTTTCCAGCCTCACGCCGCTGATCTCGCCCCGCTCGGTTGCCATCCTTGGTGCCTCGACCGACCCGACCCGCATCGGCGGGCGCCCCATCGCCTACATGAGCAAGCGCGGGTTTGACGGGCGCATTCTGCCGGTCAACCCAAACCGGGCGGAGGTCCAGGGCATTCCGGCCTTCGCGTCGCTGGCGGCACTGCCGGAGGTGCCGGACGTCGCCATCGTCGCCATCGCGGGGGAAGCGGCGGTGGACGCGGTGGGCGAACTCGCCCGCATGGGTGTTGCGGCCGCCATTGTCTTCACCGCAGGCTTTGCCGAGGCGGACCCGACCGGCATTGGCCCGGCCACCCAGGCGCAGGCACGGATGATCGAGGCTGCCGGTTCCATGCGCGTGCTGGGGCCGAACTGCCTGGGACTGTTCAACGACCGCATCGGATTTTATCCGATCTTCACCTCCTCGCTGGAAGGCGGCTTCCCGCTGCCGTCGAAAACCGGCGGCGTCGGCATCGCCAGCCAGTCCGGCGCATTCGGAACCCATCTGTTCGCGGTGATGCGCAATCGCGGCATCGCAACACCCATCCTCGTCACCACCGGCAATGAGGCGGATGTGACGATTGGCGACGTCATCGGCTGGCTCGCGGAGGATGAGGACACGGCGGTGATCGCGGCCTATGCCGAGGGCATCCATGAAAGCGAAAGCCTGATCGCAGCACTCACCACCGCTCGTGCCGCGCGCAAGCCCGTGGTGATGATGAAGGTGGGCTCCAGCCAACTTGGGCAGCAGGCGGCGCAGTCGCACACCGCCTCCATCGCCGGTGATGACGCGGTGACCTCCGCTGTGCTGGCCGAGTTCGGCGTGCTGCGTGCCAACTCTGCCGAGCAACTGGCGGACATTGCCTATGCCGCCACCAAACGTATTTATCCGGTTTCCAACACACTCGGCGTGCTGACGATCAGCGGCGGTGCCGGCGTGATGGTCAGCGATGCCGCCGAACAGCTGGGCCTTGCAATGCCGGAAATGCCACAGGCGACGCAGGACCGTCTGCGCGCAATGGTGGGCTTCTGCGCGCCCCGCAACCCCGTCGACACCACGGCGCAGATGTTCAACGACACCTCGCTGATCGGCAAATTCGGCGAGGCGATGGTGGCGGAGGGCGGCTATACCTCCGTGCTCGCCTTCATGACGGCGGTGGGCGGCGCTGCGTCGATGTATCCGCATGTGATCGCCGAACTGGGAGCGGTGGCGAAGCGCTATCCCGATCGGCTCTACTGCCTGTCCCTGATCGCCACGCCGGACATTGTGCGCGCCTATGAAGAGGCCGGATTTCTGGTGTTCGAGGACCTCAACCGCGCCACCGTGGCGCTGCATGCCATGGGACTTTTTGGTGCCTCCTTTGCGGCAGAGCCACCCTCCCCTGCGCCGGTCTGCCCGGTCGTGACACTCCCAGGCCGCACGCCCAACGAGGCCGAGGCCAAAGCGCTGCTTGAACAGGCCAGCATTGCCATCGTGCCGGAACGCGCCTGTGCCACGGTGGACGAAGCCATCGCGGCGGCGACGGCATTCGGCTTCCCGGTGGTCATGAAAATCCTCTCACCAGACATTCTGCACAAATCCGAAATCGGCGGCGTGTTGGTGGGCGTGGCGGATGTGGACGCAGTGCGCGCAGGCTATGCCACCCTGCTCTCCCGCGCCCCCACCGGTGCCCGCGTGGACGGCGTGCTCGTCGCCAAACAGGCGCGAGGCGTCGAGTGCATCATGGGCATCACCCGCGATCCCGTCTTCGGACCCATCGCCATGTTCGGCCTCGGCGGGATTTTCGTCGAAGTGCTGAAGGACGTGGTGTTCCGGCGCTGCCCATTCGGGGTGGCCGAGGCGGAGGAAATGATTCGCTCCATCCGCGCCGCCCCCGTTCTGCTCGGCGCGCGCGGGCAGAAGCCGGTGGATATCGAAGCCTTGGCCACCATGCTGGCAAAGCTCTCGGTGTTCGCCGCGCAATCCGGCCCCACCTTGCAATCCGTTGATCTCAACCCGGTGTTCGCCACCCCTGATGGAGCCTTCGCTGCTGATGCGGTGATCGAGATTTCCCATGCCGATTGACCCCGCCCACCTGCTCGCATTCCCCATCCCGGAGGTGCGGCAGACCGTCACGCAACGTGATTGCATCCTCTACGCGCTCTCCATCGGAATGGGGGCAGACCCGATGGATCAGGCGCAGCTTGATTTCGTCGATCAGCACCGCGCGTTGCGGGTGATGCCGGCGATGGCGGTGGTGCTGGCGCAGCCGGGCTTCTGGCTCGGCGACCCCGCCACCGGCGTCGATGCCGTCCGCCTTGTGCATGGCGAGCAGGGCATTGTCTGGCACGCGCCGCTTCCCATCGAGGGCGAACTGATCGGCCGCACCCGCGTCACCGGGCTGATCGACAAAGGCGAGGGCAAGGGCGCGCTGCTCTACACCGAAAAGACCATCACCGATGCTGAAGGCCGCCTGCTCGCCACCTGCACCGCCACCGTGTTTCTTCGCGGTGATGGCGGATTTGGCGGCCCCACCGGCCCGGTCCGGCCTGCCGCCCCTGCCCCGGACGGCACGCCCGATCTCGTGATCGACCTCCCAACACGGCCGGAGCAGGCCCTGCTTTACCGGCTGAACGGCGACGACAATCCACTGCATGCGGACCCGGCTGTCGCAGCCAAAGCTGGCTTCCCGCGTCCCATTTTGCACGGGCTTTGCACGCTTGGCGTTGTCAGCCACGCCTTGCTCGCGGGCCTTTGCGGCTATAAGCCGAACCGAATGCGCGCCATGTCGCTGCGGTTCTCCGCCCCGGTGTTTCCCGGCGAGACCATCCGCACCGAGATGTGGCGCAATGGCGGCTTTCGCGCCCGGGTGATCGAGCGCGATGTGGTCGTCGTCAACAATGGCCTGCTGGAGATGCAATGATCGACAAATTCGTCCGTTCGATGGCCGAAGCCATGGACGGGATCAAGGATGGCAGCGTGGTACTGCTCGGCGGGTTCGGCTCGGTTGGCCAGCCGGATGCGCTGCTGGACGGGCTGATCGAACAGGGCGCGCGCGATCTGGTGGTGGTCGCCAACAACGCCGGCAGCGGCCATGTGGGGCTGGCGAGGCTGATGGAGCTGGGCCGGGTGCGCCGCATCGTCTGCAGCTTTCCGCGCAGCGCGGGCTCGGTGGTGTTCGAGGAACTTTATCGCGCCGGCAAGCTGGAGCTTGAGATCGTGCCGCAGGGCACGCTGGCCGAACGGATGCGTGCTGCCGGTGCCGGTGTGGGCGCGTTTTTCACCCCCACGTCGGTCGGCACCAAGCTGGCCGAAGGCAAGGAGCAGCGTGAGATCAATGGCCGCATGATGGTGCTGGAACACGCGCTGCACGGCGACATCGCGCTCGTCGAGGCATGGCAGGCGGATCGCTGGGGCAACCTCACCTACAACAAATCGGGGCGCAACTTTAACGCCGTGATGGCCACCGCCGCCCGCACCACCATCGTGCAAACGCATCACGTGGCCGAGCTTGGCAGCCTCAACCCCGAGGCCATCGGCACGCCCGGCATCTTCGTGGACCGTGTCCTCCATGTCCCCGGCTAGCTCCTCCTAACCGCCTGCGAAATCCGGCGCACTGAGCCTTATTCTGCCGGCCATCGAATGGGCCTATGGCCGCGTCATCGGCCAGGGACTGCCGGGTGCCGCGGGCACTGCAAGCTTTGCCGATGATTACCTGAAGGCCAATCCGGACACCGAAACCGCCATCAAAAAGCTGGTGAACTGGCAGGTTGCACAGGCAGGCACGGCGGGCCTCATCAGCGGCCTTGGCGGTGCCATCACGCTGCCAGTATCGATCCCCGCCAATCTTGTCTCGGTGCTCTACCTGCAACTGCGCATGATCGCCGCCATCGCCCATTTGCGCGGCTATGATGTGCAATCGGACAAGGTGCGTGGCCTCGTGATCGCCTGCCTCGTCGGCTCGTCCGCCACGGATATTCTCAAAGACGTCGGCGTGCAGGCCGGGACCAGGCTCACCCAGCAGGCTCTGGCCAAACTTCCCGCCGGCTTCCTGCTCAGCATCAACAAAGCCGTGGGTGCCAGGCTCGCCGTGAAGGCGGGCAGCACCAGTGCGGTCAATCTCTCAAAGCTCGTCCCCATCATGGGCGGCCTCGTCTCCGGCGCGTTCGACGCCGCCACCACCTATGGCATTGCAGCGGCAGCGAAGGCGATCTTCGTGGACCTGTCAGCCGACACCGAAAAAGGAGCCCATCCATGAGCCTCTGGACCCGCACCGAAATGGCAGCCCGCGTCGCCGCCGACATCCCCGAAGGCTGGTATGTGAACCTCGGCATCGGCATCCCCACCATGGTCGCCGATCATGTGGCACCGGAGCGTGAGGTGATCTTTCATTCCGAGAACGGTGTGCTTGGCATGGGGCCTGCTCCGGTAACCGGACACGAAGACAAATGGCTGATCAACGCGGGCAAGCAACTCGTGACCCTGCGTGCCGGCGGGGCGTATGTGCATCACGCGGACAGCTTCGCGATGATCCGCGGCGGGCATCTCGATTTGTGTGTTCTCGGCGCGTTCGAGGTCGCGGAGAATGGGGACATTGCCAACTGGGCGACCAGCGAGAACGACACGGCCCCCGCCGTGGGCGGCGCGATGGACCTCGCTGCCGGGGCGCGCAGGCTGTGGGTGATGATGGAACACACCACCAAGGACGGTCGTTCCAAGCTCGTGAAAAAATGCGGCTACCCGCTGACGGCGCTGGCCTGCGTCAAGCGCGTCTACACCAACATGGCGGTGCTTGAAGTGACGAATGCCGGTTTCAAAGTGGTGGAAATGGCTCCGGGCGTGACGCGCGAGGCGCTGATTGCCGCCACCATTGCGGAGTTGACCTTCTGATGCTGCGCGAGGAACGCCGTGGCGCGATTGCCGTGCTAACGCTGGATTATCCCGCCCGGCGCAACGCCTTGGCGATCCCGATGCGGGTGGCCTTGGCAGAGGCATTCAATAGGCTGGAGGCGGACACCGATTTGCGCGCCATCGTGCTGACCGGCGAAGGTGCCCATTTTTGTGCCGGTGGTGACATCAGCGGCATGAACGTCACCGACCTCGCTGGCGGCCGCGAACGGTTCCGCCAGACGCATCGCTTGGTGCGAGCGATGATTGAAAACGCCAAGCCGATCATCGCCGCTGTCGAAGGCTGGGCGGTGGGAGCGGGTCTCGCCTTGGCGCTGTGCTGCGACACGGTCGTGGCGGCATCGGACGCCAGGTTCATGGCGGGTTTTGGCAAAGTGGGTTTGGTCGGTGACTTCGCCCTGCTGCACACCCTACCCCGCCGCATCGGCGAGGGTCGCGCCCGGCAGATGCTGATCCATGGCACGCAGGTGGAAGCCGACGAGGCGCTGCGCATTGGTCTGGCGGATCATGTAACGGCGTCCGGCGCGTCACTGGCACGAGCGATGGAACTGGCCGAGGCGTTGGCCATATCCGCTCCCCTGCCGATTGCTCTCACCAAATCCTACCTCGCAGCAGGCCTTGCCGACGCGCTGGAATGGGAGCGCAACATCCAATCCGCGCTGTTCCTGACCGCCGACCACGCCGAAGGCAAAGCCGCCTTCCTCGAAAAACGGGCACCTCGCTTCAGAGGCGTTTGAGAAGAGGAGAAGAAAGGAAGAATTCACCACGGAGGACACGGAGAACACGGAGAAGGAAACAAAGACATGGCCTTCGTTGGGGACGAGGAGTTGTCGGCACGGGTCATCGGTCTGGCCATTCAAATGCATCGCCAACTTGGACCGGGGCTTTTGGAGAGCGTCTATGAGGAATGTCTCTGCTTTGAATTCAACCGGAACAGCATCGCCTAGCGTCGGCAACATCCGGTCGCGGTCCATTATGATGGAGCGAGGCTGGACTGTGGCTTTCGCATCGATTTGGCTGTCGAGGAGAAGCTGATTGTTGAGCTGAAATCTGTGGAAAAACTTTTGCCCGTCCACACGGCTCAACTTCTCACCTATCTCCGCCTCAGTGAACTGAAGCTTGGTTTGCTCATCAACTTCAACGTGCCCCTGCTCAAAAATGGCATCCGTCGCGTGGCTAACACGTAGCCCTCTCTGCCTTGCTTCTCCGTGTCCTCCGTGTCCTCCGTGTTAAATTCTTTCTTGTCTCCTCTCTGCCTTGCGTCTCAACCCAAACCGTCCCATGTCCGACGCCACCTGAAGGAGCCTGCCCCATGCCCTACGACTTCGATCTCTTCGTCATCGGTGGCGGCTCCGGTGGTGTGCGGTGCGCGCGGATTGCGGCCACGCTCGGGGCGAAGGTGGCGGTCGCAGAGGAGCGGTTCTGGGGCGGCACCTGCGTCAATGTGGGCTGCGTTCCGAAGAAGCTGCTGGTGATGGCCGCCGAGTATGGCCACCACGCCGCTGATGCCCGCGGGTTCGGCTGGGATGTGGAGGCCACAAAGCATGACTGGAACATGCTGATCGGGGCCAAAAATACCGAGATCAACCGTCTCAACAGCATCTACACCAAGCTGCTGACAGGTGCCGGCTGCACCGTGTTCGAGGCACGCGCAACGTTCATTGACGCCCACACGCTGCAGGTTGGCGATCAGAAGATCACCGCCGAACGCATCGTGATCGCAGCCGGTGGCAGGCCCACCGCACCGGAGTTTCCGGGTGCCGAGCATTGCATCGTATCAGATGACGCCTTCTATCTGCCAGAGCGCCCAAAGCGCATCGCATTGCTCGGCGGCGGCTACATCGCGGTCGAATTCGCAGGCATTTTCGCGGGCCTGGGCTGCCACGTCGATCTGATCATGCGCCAGACTTTGCCGCTGCGCGGGTTTGACGAAGACCTGCGTGAAGGCCTCGCCGACGCATTGAAAGCCAACGGCGTGCATCTGCATGGCGGAAACGCCGTCACCTCCGTCACAGCGGAAGGCGAGGTCAAGACGGTGCATTTGTCAGACGGCACCAGCATCGAGACGGACATGGTCTTCGCAGCCCTCGGCCGCTCGCCCTACACGAAAGGGCTTGGCCTTGAGGCGGCGGGCGTTGCTATGACCAAAAGCGGTGCGGTGCATGTCAACGACCAATCCGCCACCAACGTCGCCAACATTTACGCCATCGGTGACATCACCGACCGACTCAATCTCACCCCCGTTGCGATTGCGGAGGGCCATTCGCTGGCCGAGGCGCTGTATGGCAACGGCCCGCGCAAATGGGATCTGCACCGTGTGGCCACCGCCGTGTTCTCCATCCCGCCAATCGCCACCGTGGGGCTGACCGAGGCACAAGCCGCCGAGCAAGGCCCTTCCGACATTTATGTCAGCCGCTTCACGCCCATGCGCCATTCGCTGACCGGGCGCGGCCGCAAGACCTTGATGAAGCTGATCGTCGATCAGGCGACGCAAAAGGTCATCGGAGCCCACATGCTCGGCGAGGACGCGCCGGAGATCATCCAGGGCCTTTCGATTGCCATCAACGCCGGTGCCACCAAGGGTGATTTCGACCGCACCGTGGGCATTCACCCCACCGCCGCCGAGGAGTTCGTCACCATGCGCACACGCACCCGCGTGGTGGGCGAGTAGCCAAGTCCGCACAATCAGGCAATAAAGTGCCAAACAAAGGCCAATGGACCCTTCGATGACCGAGAATTGGACTCCCGCCACTTGGCGCAACAAGCCTGTCCGTCAAGTTCCCGCCTATCCGGACCCAGCCAAGCTCGCCGCCATGGAGAGCAAGATCCACGCCTATCCACCGCTGGTGTTTGCTGGTGAGGCACGGCGGCTGAAGGCTGCGTTGGCGGAGGTGCAGCAAGGCCGCGCCATCGTGCTGCAGGGCGGTGATTGCGCCGAGAGCTTCAACGATTTCACCGCCAACTCCATCCGCGACACCTTCCGCGTGCTGCTGCAAATGGCCGTCGTGCTCACCTATGGCGCGTCCGTGCCGGTGGTGAAAATGGGCCGTATGGCCGGCCAGTTCGCCAAGCCGCGCAGTTCAGAGACCGAGACCAAGGACGGCGAAAGCCTGCTGACCTATCGCGGTGACATCATCAACGGCCCCGCCTTCTCTGCTGAGAGCCGCATCCCCGATCCGGCGCGGATGGAGATGGGCTATTTCCAGTCTGCTGGAACGCTGAACCTGCTGCGCGCCTTCGCCACCGGTGGCTATTCCGATTTGCACGAGGTGCATCGCTGGAACCTGGGCTTTGTCGAACGCTCGCCGCTCGCCGCCCGCTACCGCGACCTGTCCAGCCGCATTGACGAGACGCTGGCCTTCATGACCGCCTGCGGCATGACCTCGCACAACACGCGTGAGCTGCGTGAGACGGATTTCTACATCAGCCACGAGGCACTGCTGCTGCCGTATGAACAGGCGCTGACCCGCGTGGACAGCACCACCGGCGACACCTATGCCTGCTCGGCGCATTTCCTCTGGATCGGCGACCGCACCCGCCAGCCCGATGGTGCTCACGTGGAATTTCTGCGCGGCGTGCGCAACCCGATCGGCCTCAAGGTGGGGCCGACCACGGAGCCGGACGATCTGCTGCGCCTGATCGACATTCTCAACCCGAATGACGAGCCCGGTCGGCTGACGCTGATCTCGCGCATGGGGGCTGAAAAGGTCGAAAAACTTCTGCCACCATTGCTGCGCGCGGTGATGCGCGATGGCCGTCATCCGGTGTGGATCTGCGACCCGATGCACGGCAACACCATCTCGTCCAATGCCGGCGTGAAAACCCGCAGCTTCGACGCCATTCTGTCCGAGGTTCGCAGCTTCTTTGACGTTCACAACGCCGAAGGCAGCTGGGCTGGCGGTGTGCACGTGGAAATGACCGGCCGCGAGGTAACGGAGTGCATCGGCGGCGCGCATGGCCTGACCATGCTGGATCTCGGCGAACGCTACGAAACCTTCTGCGATCCGCGCCTGAACGCTGAGCAGTCGCTGGAGCTGGCGTTCTTGGTGGCCGAGGAGCTGAAGGCGCGCAGGCTCCCGGGCCGTGCCCCCGCTGTGGCCGCGCAGTAGCAGCTGCCGGTGCCCCTCACCCCGGAGACGGAACTGAACGCGGACGTCGCAGCCAGAACGGACGTCTATTTCAACCGCACGCGTCAGATTGTCGAACGATACGGCGATCGTAGGGTCACCTACGCGGTGTTCCTACGCCGCCCGGTGATCTCGGCCCCGCGCTTGATGCTGGATTTCCTGAACCGTGCGGCCACTGCCCGCAACACGCATTTCGACGTGGAGCTGACGCATCCGGAAGGTGCCTGGGTTGGGGCCGGTGAGCCGCTGGTCTACATCACCGGCAAATTCACCGAACTTGCTGATCTCGAAACCATCCTGCTGCAAAAGACGGGTGCTGCCTGCGTGGCCGCGCACAACGCCTATCAAATGGCGATTGCGCTGCCGAACGTGGCGTTCCTCGCCATGGATGCGCGCCATGCCGCAGGCGCTGAGATGCAGGAGATGATGGCCTATGCGGCCTCCATCGGCAGCGAGGCCGCCAAACGCGAGGGTGCGCGCGGATTCATCGGCAACGCGACCGATGGCACCGCACATTATTTCGGTGCCCCGCACGGTTTCGGCACCATGCCGCACGCGCTGATCGGCTACGCGGGCAGCACGCTGCGGGCGGCCGAAATGTTCCACGAGACCTTTCCCGAGCAGGGGCTGACGGTGCTCGTCGATTATTTCGGCCGCGAGATCACAGATGGTTTGGCCGTCTGTGAACGCTTCCCAGAGCTTGCCGCATCGGGTCGCATGTCCGTCCGGCTCTACACCCATGGCGGGCGGTTCCTGGAGGGGCTTGACCCGGCCGAGAGCTACGCCGTGCTGGAACGCCGGGCCCCCGGTGCCATTCGCCGCTACCGCTCTGACACGGAGCTGCGCGCGCTGGTGGGCACGGGTGTTTCGGCGGCCGCCATCTGGCGGATGCGCGAGGCGCTGGACGAGGCCGGGTTTTCGGCGGTTACAATCGTCGCATCATCCGGCTTTGGCGTCGACAAATGCCGGGTGATGGCCGATGCCCACGCGCCCATCGACGTGGTCGGCACTGGCAGCTTTATTCCAGATGCCTGGAGCGAGACCTACGCCACGGCCGATATCGTTGAATATGATGGCGAAGCGCGCGTGAAGGTGGGCCGTGAATTCCTGCTGCGCCGCAATGCCGCGCGCACACGCAACGGACACAGCTGACAAAAATTTACAATTCCTGTTTTTAGTTTTCTTCTGTTGCTTGCACTTTGCAGTCAGGTTCAAAACTCCGATGGATTAAATCCAAATACTCAACGGAGTATAAATAATGCTGCCGTATATTTTGACAAAAGGACTAAAGCGTGCGGCCAGCTTTCCGGCCTCACTGGCGTTCACAGTTACCAACACCAAGGCAGTATTCGAGCGTCTGGAACGGCGGCATGAGCAAGCCATTACCCGTGCTGCAATAAACCATCCTCTGTCATCGCTGGAATCGCAGATCGTATCTGGTCTTGAGAATGAAGGCGTGTTCGTCACCTCGCTTGACGCTCTCGGTTTTAGCGGAGATCCCATCCTTTCGGTCGGCAAGCGACTCGCCTCCAAGATGCAGCAGCGCGTCGATGAAATGGGTGGCGCGTATCCGGTGATGATCGAGAACACGTCGGCCGATATGCTCGACCATCCCGAGATTTTCCGCTGGGGCCTGAACGATTGCATCATGCGGATTGCGGAGAGCTATCTGCACCAAAACATCGCCTATGATGGCCCGCTGCTGTTCCACACGCCCGCCGATGGCCGTGAGACGGGCACGCGCCAGTGGCACCGCGACCGCGAAGACCGGCGCATGATCAAGCTCGCGCTGTATCTGAACGATGTGGACGAGGATGGCGGGCCGTTCGAATTGCTCAACAAGGAGAGCCGCAAGAAGCGTCGCCCGGATAATTTCCGCCCGCTGTTCACCGAAGAATTGCGCCGCAGCATGGCCGGGCGTGCAACGCCACGAAACAACGTCGTCTGCACAGGCCCGACCGGAACCTTGGTGTTCGCCGATGCCGCTCGATTCTTCCATCGCGGGCGCCCAGCGATGAAGCGCGAACGATCTGCGATCTTTTGGAGCTATTTCTCCCGCCTGCCGCGCCATCCCTATTTCTGCGCAAGATCGCGCCTGTCACATGGGCAGTTGCTGGCGCTCACCGATGGCTTGGGTCAGGAAAAGCGTGACGCCGCGATGTGGCGCGATCAGTTGCCGCTCGCGGCCCGCATCATCCCGCCAAGCCTGATGTAACCCGCAGCCCAGTAGGTCACTTGCCGAGCAACCGCGCGAAAAAACCTGGCTTTGCCGCCTGCTTGCCGTGCGCCACATGCGGCATGCGAGAGGGTGGTCGCAGCGCGCTGCTCATCAAATGCCGTCCGGTGTCACCGTCGGCAATCCGCGCCTGCTGAAATTTCAGAATCGCCTCCGAGCGTTCGTCCATCGCGTCACCGGCAATCACACCGCAGCACTCGTCGGCTGCCTTGAGCAGCCCCGCGCGCCTCAGGATGTCGATCAGCCGCAAAGCTGATTCGATGCCGTCCGGCTCGCCCCAATTGGCTGCGGCCTCACGCCGGTAATGCGCCGCCGCATCGGTATCGCCAGCGTCATCGGCGGCCCAGGCTGCCTGCAGATACACACCCGCACGATCCCCAGATCGGCATAGCATGGCGTGGCGGAGAAATGCCGTGGCCGTTTCTGGCCGTGCGTGCAGATCGAGATAGGCCTCGCTTTCAACGATCTCCACCGCCTCGACAGGCAGAGTGGCCAGATCGGGGGCCGCCGCACCGCAGCCCTCACAGATTTGCATCCAGCGCGACAACGTCGAACGCGTGGGCTCCCCCGGACGCAGGTCAAGGTCAGGGGAAATCTCAGGCGGCGGTGGGCGGAAACGCGGCGGTGCCGGTGTGTGACAGAGCGAACAAACGCGATCAGTATTCATGGCCGAAGAAATATCACTTTCGCAGCTCAAACTGATAGGGGCTGGCGCTCGTCGTCAGCGGGTCCACGGCAAGCCGGTGCTCCAATGGCGGAAAAGCCCGGCTGCGACAATCCGGCCTGTCGCACAACCGGCATGACAAACCGATGCCAATGGTGGCCGCGGGAATATCGATACCGTCGGCATAGGCAAGCTCGCCTGCGTGGCTGATATCGCAGCCCATTGCCAGCACATGCACCGGGGCAGGGTCACCCCATTTTGTCGCTGGCTGTTCCACCGCGCGGGCAAAGCACAGGAACGTCGCACCATCCGGCAAGGATGCCGCCTGCACACGGATCACGCCCGGCGTGGCAAACGCGCTGTGCACCACCCAGCGCGGACAGGTACCGCCGAAGCGGGCGAACGGAAATCCGGCCGCGGAGAAGCGCTTGGAGACGTTGCCGGCCGGATCGACGCGCAGGAAGAAGAACGGCACCCCGCGCTCCCCCGGCCGCTGCAACGAACATAGCCGGTTGCAGGCCTGCTCGAAACTCACGCCAAATCGGGCCGACAGCGCATCCATGTCATGCCGCAAATCGCGCGCAGCATGAAGGAACGAGGAATACGGCATCAGCAACGCACCCGCCACATAATTGAGCAGCGCAACACGCAGCAACGCCTCTGCTTCCGGCGAACTGGGGGACGCCACCGTCACGGCCTCATCCACCGCATCACGCACTTCAAGCAAAGCGAGTTGGAAAGCGAGATGAAATCCACGGCTCTCGCGCGGCAGCATTTCCGAAATCAGCAGCCGTCGCGTGGCCGGCTCGTAGCGTCGCAAGGCTCCCGGCAGCGGACCCACGGTGATGGCAATGCCGTGCCGCCGCCGAAGCCGCTCCGCAATGGCGTGATTGTTCTCGGACGGGCGAACCGCAAGCTCGGTCGTCAGCGACTCCGCCGCTGCTTCCAGCTTGGGAAAGTGGTTGGCCTGATCGTTGAAGAAATCACGCACCTCCTCGGTGGGGAGCAAGATACGCCGCCCCGATGGCAAGGCGATGCCGCCACTGTCATCGCGCGCCACGCG
Source organism: uncultured Rhodospirillales bacterium (assembly GCA_903823665.1). Classification (GTDB taxonomy): domain Bacteria; phylum Pseudomonadota; class Alphaproteobacteria; order Acetobacterales; family Acetobacteraceae; genus CAIQQQ01. The sequence goes on along the minus strand of CAIJTR010000021.1, from coordinate 10,277 downwards.
AAGGGCGCGATACAGCGCCAGCACGGCACGCGCTGCCGATGGAGTAGCCGTGGCAAGCTGGGCAATCTCGTCATCAGCAACGGGATCGGCTGACAGCAATGGGTCGGCGAACACTTCGCGCAGCTGCGTCTCGGTCTGCCGCTCAGTGGTACCGGACAACGCTGCCAAATCGACCGCCAATGTCTCACTCACCTTGATCAGCAACGACGCCGTAACCCCACGCTGATCGTGCTCGATGAGGTTGAGGTAACTGGCCGAAATACCCAGTCGCACCGCAAGCGCCTGCTGGGTGAGGTTACGTTCGGTGCGCAGCCTGCGGATCGTGCGGCCAATCAGAGGGCGAGACATTTGGAAAATCTTTACAGGTTTACGCCGGTTTCAGTGAATTTCATGACGCATTTGCACGACATCACGAAATTAATGGCTACTTCTCGCCCATGCAATGTGAAATCTTCACATCACCGCCACGGTTACAGGAGTTTTCACAATGCGTTCTTCTCCCTCAATTTGTCGCAGCCCCGATGGTATGGCTGGCTTCTCGCGTCAGGATCCGGAGCGCTTTGCCGGCATTCGGCGTGACTACACACCAGCCGACGTAGAGAAGCTCGCCGGCAATTTCCGTGTGAAACACACCCTTGCGGAAATGGGGGCCAACCGCCTTTGGCACCTGCTCAAGACCGAGCCCTTCATCAACACGTTGGGCGCGCTCACCGGCAATCAGGCGGTACAGCAGGTGAAAGCCGGGCTGAAGGCGATCTACCTCTCCGGCTGGCAGGTGGCGGGTGACGCCAACTCGGCGGGCCAGATGTATCCCGACCAGTCGCTTTACCCGGTGGACAGCGTGCCGCAGGTGGTGGGCCGCATCAACAACGCCCTGCGCCGCTGCGATCAGATCGCCAAAATGGAAGGCGACACCAGCACCTACTGGATGGCCCCGATCATCGCTGACGCTGAAGCGGGCTTCGGTGGCGCGCTCAACGCCTACGAGTTGATGAAGGCGATGATCGAAAAGGGTGCGGCCGGCGTGCATTTTGAGGACCAGCTCGCCTCGGAAAAGAAATGCGGGCATCTCGGCGGCAAGGTTTTGGTGCCGATCAGCCAGCATATCCGCACGCTGAACGCGGCCCGCCTGGCAGCTGACGTCGAGGGCGTGCCGACCGTGCTGCTCTGCCGCACCGACAGCCATTCCGCCCAACTGCTGACGGCGGACGTCGACGAGCGCGACCGTCCGTTCATCACCGGCGAGCGGACACCCGAGGGCTTCCACCGCATCAAGCAGGGCCGCGGCGTCGATTACGCCATCGCCCGCAGCCTCGCCTATGCGCCTTATGCCGACTTGCTCTGGTGGGAGACCAGCGAGCCGAACCTGGAAGAAGCCGAGCGCTTCGCCAACGAAATGGCCAAGCACTATCCGGGCAAAATGCTCGCCTATAACTGCTCGCCGAGCTTCAACTGGCAGAAGAAACTGCCGGCCGACAAGATCGCTGAGTTCCAGCGTTTGATCGGCGCGATGGGCTACAAGTTCCAGTTCGTCACCCTGGCAGGCTTCCATAGCCTGAACCATTCGATGTTCAAGCTGGCACATGGCTACAAGGATCGCGGCATGGCGGCGTATTCGGAACTCCAGCAGGCGGAGTTTGCCTCAGAGGTCGATGGATACACCGCAACTCGCCACCAGCGCGAAGTGGGTGTCAGCTACTTCGATGCGGTTGCGATGGCAGTCTCCGGCGGCAAATCCTCTACCACCGCATTCGCAGGCAGCACCGAGGCGGATCAATTCCATGATCACGACCACGACGGCCACTCACAGGCACAACACACACAAGCGCATGTAGATCTGCATCACGATCATGACGAAGGCCTGGTTCACGCGCATGAATGGGCGACGAGTGCGCCTCAGACACGGTAACGGGCTGCGAAAAAAAAATTAACCTCAAAACTCCCACCGGCGTGTAAGAAAAGACGCGCCGGTGTTTTCATCTCGTCACGGGCTTGCGATAATTGGGGATGATTGGAAAATCCTCATGAATTGGGCGCGTGCCACCACAACCATTGCTGACATTACCGAGGGCTGGACCGTCGAGGATGGACCAGGCGGTGCCATCGTATTATTTGACGCCCGCCGTGCCCATATCGAAGCGGCAGGCGGGCTCGCAGATCTGTCGCAGGAGCGACGGTTCACCCCACACACGCCAATCCGCCTTGCCTCGGTGAGCAAGCAGTTTCTGGCAAGCCTGATGCTGGGCGATGTGCCTGTGCGGCTGGATCACACCCTGGGCCAGCATCTCATGTTGGAACCGGCACTCGGCGCTGTACCGGTGAGCCGGGCGCTCGATATGACCGGCGGTCTTCCTGATCTCATCGAGACGCTATGGCTGCTCGGCATCGCCCCTTCCACCAGCATGAGCCGGCATCGGCTGATGGACGTCGCCGTGAGGCTGGATCGGCTGAATTTCGAGCCAGGCACCCAGATCTGCTACTCCAACACCGGCTACCGGCTGGTGCAGGCGGCGCTGCTGGCGCACGGCGTGGATTACGTGACGCTGCTGCAGGAGCAATTGCTGCGGCCGCTCGGGTTGGACTTCACGTTCCCCGAGGACGCAAGTGTGCCCGTTCGGGGTCTGGCCACAGGCTATGGGCGGGCACCGACTGGAAACTGGCGGGCTGGCCGCTACGGCATGCACTTCTCGGCGTCAGGCGGCATGACCGGTTCGGCAGTGGATCTCGCGCGGTGGGGTCAGGCGTTGCTGGCCAACCAAACGCCGGTCGCGGGATTGCTGGAACAGCTCTCCGCCCCACGGCTGCTCTCGAACGGCAGGCCCACCGATTACGGACTCGGTCTGCAACGCTCAGAATTTGATGGGCGCACGCTCGCCGGCCACGGTGGGTCCCTGCCCGGCTACCGCTCGCATATCCTCCTCGACCCGGTGGCGCAGGCAGGCGTGGTGGTGCTCTGCAACCGTGAAGACGTTGATGCCGGCAGGCTTGCGCTGGAACTGCTGGCGGACCTGCACAATGTGGAACCGCCGAAACCAGCGGATTGGCTCCTGCCGGAGGGACTCTTTGTCGCGGAGTCCGGTCCGTTTTGGCTGCATCACCACGCCGGGCAGGTGAGCTTCATGGGGGCCACCGAACTGGTCTACGACGATGATATGACTGGCATCGCCCGCAGCCGCAACGCCGCCCTGCCGATGCAGTTACGGGCGGCGGATGATGGTATTGTCGGCGAAATTGGCCATGTGTCTCGCAGCTTTCACCCAGTGCCGCCGCGCGCGCCCGCCAACCCAATATGGGCCGGAAGTTACGCTGTGCACTTCGCCGGCGGCACAATGCAGGTGGAAGTTGTCATCTCGCGCGGTCAGGCACGCATGCTGATGCCGCCGCTCGGCGTGGCTCTCGATCTGCGCCCGCTTGATGCGAACCGCGCGGTTGCGCAGCATTCCGAAGGCAGCTGGACCCAATCGTTTTGCGCCAGCTTCGAAAACGGTCAACTGCATCTGGCAAGTCAGCGCGCCCGCACCCTCACACTTAATGCGGTATGAGCGCCTTCAACCCATAGGCCACTCCGACCACCGCCGAGGTTGAGACGACGTAAATCACCGCAAACCAGCCGATACGACGCATCCAATCGGGGCGTTTAATGTGTGTGGGCACCGGCCACCACCTTTCCGCGGAAAACCCAATAGGCATAGGCGTTGTAGGCAATGATCAGCGGGAGCAGCACCGCCGCCCCAACCAGCAGAAAAGCTTGGCTTTGGGGTGGTGCCGCAGCATCCCAAATGCTGATCGACGGAGGCACGAGATCAGGGAACACGCTGATGCCAAGCCCCACGAAGCACAGCAGAAACCAGCCCAGTGCGCAGAACAGCGGGGCTGCATCGCTGCCACGGCGGAGGGTGACGAAAAACCGCCAGGCCAACAGCACGATCAGCACCGGCACTGGGCTCGTCAACGCAACGCCCGGCCAAGTGAACCAGCGTTCGGCGAACGCCGGGTTCAGCATCGGCGACCAAAGGCTGACCACGTCGATAAAGATCAGCGTTGCAACACCCAGCCACCAGGCATGCCCACGTGCCCTAACCTGCAAGCCACCTTCAGTGCGCCAGATCAGCCAAGCAGCACCGAGCAGCGAATAGCCGATCACCACCGCCACGCCGCACAGGATTGAGAACGGTGTCAGCCAGTCGAACCAGCCGCCGGCATAGGCTCGCTCAGTGACTTTCACGCCTTGCAACAGCCCGCCCAGCGTCAACCCCTGCGCGAATGCGGCACCGCCGGAGCCCAGCATGAACGCCACGTCCCAAATGCGCTTGCCGCGATATGTGACGGCCTTGAAGCGGTATTCAAACGCCACACCGCGGAACACCAGGCACAGCAGCATGGCGATGATGGTGGGATACATCGCCGTCATGATCACCGAATAAGCCAACGGGAAAACGGCAAACAAACCGCCGCCACCAAGGATCAGCCACGTCTCGTTGCCGTCCCACACCGGGGCGATCGAGTTGACCATGATGTCCCGGTCATCCTCGTCATCCTCGACGGCAAACAGAATACCAACACCGAGATCGAAGCCATCGAGCATCACATAGGCCACCACGGCCACAACGATCAGCCCAGCCCAGATCAGCGGCAGGTCGAGGAATGGCAGGGTGAGCATGACTTATTCCGCAGCAATGGGACGAATGGGTGACTGCAGGCCAGCAATCCCGCCCGGCGTGATACCGGCGCTGCGTATCGGCGCGTCCGGCGTGGGACCATGCTCGTCCTGCATCGGCGGCTTGGCGACCAACTTGAGCAGGAACAAAATGCCGGCCCCGAATACCAGGAAATACACCACGGCGAACGCGGCCAGCGACGTGGCGACGCCCGGCAATCCGATTGGCGAGACGCTATCGACCGTCCGCAGCACGCCGTAGACCGTGTAGGGCTGGCGGCCGACTTCGGTCACCGTCCACCCCGCCAGGATCGCCAAAAATCCAGACGGGGCCAGCAGCACTGCCGCACGATGCAGCCAAACGTTGGTGTAGATCCGCCCACCGCGGCGCAGCACCAGCCCGGCCAGACCGAACATTAACATGGCAACGCCAAGGCCAACCATGATGCGGAAGGCAAAGAACACCGGCAATATAGGTGGCCGCTCCACCGGACGCACATCCTTCAACCCCTTGATCACACCGTCCGTGCTATGCGTCAGGATCAGGCTGCCAAGCTGCGGAATGGCTATTTCGTAGTCATTGCGCTCGGTCTCAGAGTTGGGAATGCCGAACAGCACCAGCGGCTGGCCCGCGCGTGTCTCCCAATCACCTTCCATCGCGGCGAGTTTGACGGGCTGGTTCTCCAGCGTGTTCAGGCCATGCGCATCACCCATCATAATCTGCAGTGGGGCAACGATAGTTGCCATCCAAAGTGCCATGGAGAACATCCTCCGAGCCGCCTGATTACGGTTGTCCGTCATCAAGTGCCAAGCGCCAACCGCCCCCACAAAAAAGGCCACGGCCAGAAAGCAGGCGAGCATCATATGCGGAAAGCGATAGAAGAAGCTCGGGTTGAAGATGATCTCCATCCAGCTTGTGGGGATGAAGGTGCCGTTGGTGTCGATGGTGAAGCCGCGCGGCGTCTGCATCCAGGAATTCACGGCCAGGATCCAAAAGCCGCTTATCAGGGTGCCGGTGGCCACCACGCAGGTGGCGGCGAAATGGAGCCCCTCGCCCACCTTTTTGAGGCCAAACAGCATGATGCCGAGGAAGCCCGCTTCCAGAAAGAATGCAGTCAGCACCTCATAACCCATCAGCGGGCCTACAATCGGCCCGGCCTTGTCGGCAAAGCCACCCCAGTTGGTCCCAAACTGGTAGGACATCACGAGGCCTGAGACGACGCCCATGCCGAACACGAGCGCAAACGCCTTTACCCAATATTGGAAAAGGTCAAGATAAACGCGGCTGCGAGTGGCAAGCCACATGCCTTCCAGCACCATTAGGAAGCTGGCTAGGCCGATGGAGAAGGCTGGGAAGATGATGTGAAAGCCCACCGTAAAGGCAAACTGCGCCCTCGCGAGAACCAAAGCGTCAAGACCACCCATCGCTGCCCGTTCCCTTCTCACGCTGGCGCATCATGCCTCCACCCGAGTTGGCATCATCTGACATAATTGCACTGACCCGCTGCAAACCCCATTGTGCATTGCACCATTGCGCTTCACGCGCGCTCAGGATCCAACGCAAACGCCAGTCGTCAAACGACGGCGTCCCTCAGGCGGCGCGGCGCACCGAGCCGGTGATTTCGCGGCGGCAATGTAGTTGGGTGACACCCACCACCTGCCGGAGATTGCCCTCAACGAGGTGCACCATCTCCGCAGGCATCGCGGCCATGGCAATCTCAACCCGCAAATCGCCGCCCTGTCGCGTGCAGTCGAAACTGTCTGGCGTGAGATCGCGCCGCGCAAACGGCTGCATCAAGCGCGGCAACAGGCCTGGCTCAGCAGATGCAATCAGCGTGAAGCGAACCGCGGCGTGCTGCCCAACCAGTGTCCATGGTGTGGCTGCGAGGCTAGGATTAGACATTAGGGAGGCTCCAAATTCACATCATCAGGACAAAACGCACGACAAAACCGGCTGCTCAGGCAGCCGGGGCGGTAATTCGTGCGATGATGCAAGCAGAGCTCATACTAAAAGAATAACGCAGACGCTGGCAGAAATCTACCACCGTATATCCGGCACGCGCGTCAGCGGGAACTGGCCCATTTGCACACGCTGATTCTTCAGCGTGAACGGAAACTCCGCCAACTGCGTGCCATCGCTCTGCGGCTTTTGCATCAACGTCAAGAAAGCCCGGGTCGCGGTGGCGGTGCCCGGCTGCACCGCACGCGTTGCAACCAGGGCGTCCAGCACATCCCCGGCACCAATCACAGCGGCGATAAGGTCCCCCTCCGGCTGCAACTGATCGTCGAGGCGGAACTGGCCATGCGCTGCAATGCGCAGCTTGCCCCAGTCGAGCACCAGCGATGTCAGATGCACCAGGCCACCTGCCGCTTTCCATGCCGCAGGCGAGGCCGTGGGCGGTCCGTCACTTGTAAACTCCAGCCCGAACTGCTCGATCAATGTGCCGAGCGGCGTTGCAAGCGGACCTCCGGGGAGATCGACACCACTCATATGCAGCGCAACGGCCAAGTGATTTGTGCCGAAATCGCTGTGGACCTGAATGCCAGCCGCATGAAGGGATACGGGTGCCACGATAATCGACAGATCGTTGATCATCATATCGGCGTAATCCGGCGGACGCCCCTCACTCAGCGGCAGCATCAATTCCGTGCGCGAGGTGGTGAAAGTCTGCGCCCCCCTGCCTTGCAGTACAAAACGCTGCTCTCCATGCAGCCCTACATGCAGCGTGTACGGAGCCCACAGCCGGACACCTACGGTCGCCGCATCCGCCTCTAGCCGTCCGGATAGACGCGATGGCAGAGCGGGGCTTGAAATGCTCACTTGAGGCAGGCGTATGCGGGCATCGAATGGCCAGCCCTCGCGCGCTGGCTCACCGCTCGAAATGATCCAGCCTCGTGCCCGCCTGTCCGCAATCCAGGCATTGCTCTGTGCGGTCACCTGCCCCGTCGCCCAGAACCAAACAGCGGTTACGGCCTCAAGCGGCAGAAGCCCGACGAGAACGATCAAGGTCCATTTCATCCAAGGCCGCATCGGCACTCTCCCAGGCCGGGCCGACGCGACCTGGTCCGTAGCCTCTATACTGGATCATTGCCGCGTCGCGAAACCGCTCACTTATCGCGATGAATCACAATCGTCCCCAGTCTGGAGAACCACTTAGCAAAAACGAAACGAACCTCTTAAAAGCGTGGAACATCAGCCCTGAACAAGGTGAAGCTGCGGTGTCCTCGCAGGCGTTTCGGCGCTCAATGCACAGAGTTGTCCACAGCCCTTTGGGTCGTGCGCAGTTCCTCCAGTCCACTCTCGAAGATAGTCTGTAGCCGCGCCATCAGCGCATCCCGGTCAAGCCCAGCCTCAATCGCCGGATGGATCACGACATGGATCGTGCCAGGGCGCTTGCCGAACATCCCCTTCCCCCAGCACCACCCGGAATCAGTTGTCACCGGAATAACCGGCAGCCCACTCTTGCGTGCCAAGGCGGCAATCCCCGGCTGCAGCGGCCCCACCTGCCCCGCCGCAACCCGCGTGCCCTCAGGGAAGATCACCAGATGCTTGCCGTCCGCCAGCGCCGCCCCACCGTCTCGCAGCAGCCCGCGCATCGTGGCAGCACCGCCATGCCGATCCACACCGATCTGGCCGGAAAACCGCGCCAACCGGCCGAAAAGCGGCAATTTGATCAGTTCCATCTTCACCACATACCGGCATTCAGGCACAAGATCGAACCATAGCAGCGTATCAAATGCCGATTGATGCATCGAGGCGATAAGCATGGCGCGGTCCGGTGTCAGATGCTCCCGGCCGGTGATTTTATAGCGCACACCACACAGGGGCAGTCCGACCAGCACCCACCGGCTCCACACCCGCGCAAAGGCTGGCAAAGTGAGCGGTGCGACCATCACCGCAACCTGGCCTACCAGCGTCAGGATCAGCGTCACGGCATAAAACCAGATGCCGAACAAAACGGAGCCGATCAGTCTCATCCACGACGCTCCCTCACGGCACCCATTGCAAGCCGGTCGGCCCGGTCACCCAGGCCCAACTCGACAGCCACGAACTTCACATATTCACGGGCCAGCAATCGCCAGAGCCGCATATCGCTCAGCACATGCAACTCCTTGGGCTGAACCGCAAACGGAATCAGCACCACCCCCGGCAATGCCGTGCGAAGTTCAGCCAGGGCGCGCGGCATATGATAGCCGGCGGTCACCACGATCAACGAATGCGCATGTTGCAGCGCCACCCAATCGGCAATTTCCAAGGCGTTGCCATGAGTGCTGTGTGCCAAATGCCCCAGCGTCACGCGCGCACCAAGGCCAGGGTCAACACCGGCCAGATGCGCAAGCCGTGGGAACTCGGCATCACGGCCGACACCGGAGATCAACAGGCGCTCGGCCACACCGGCATCCAGCAGATGCAGGCCGGCGCGCACCCGCTCCTCCCCGCCGGTGAGCACGACGATCCCATCTGACGCGGGCGGTTGAGGGCTGGCCTGAAAGCTCTCCGCCGCGAACCAGCCGAACCCCACGAGCACCGCCAGCACCACGCCGCCCGGGACCAGAACCACCATCCGAAGAAGGTGCCTGATCATGGCAAACGCCTCAACCAGCCTCGAACCGTGCTCTGCGCCGTCAAAAAGCCAATCAGCCCAGCAACCAAGGGCAATGCCGGCAGTGCCAGCCAAACCGGTTGCGCAGTACGAAGCGCTAGGAGCGCGTCCGGCGCAATCAGGTCTGACGGATCACTTCCGGACATGAACGGAGCCGCCAGTTCCGCTAACCCATACAGCACCGGCAACGCGACAATGAGGCCAAGCAGGCCGCCCCACACCGCATGCCTCGTGATCCGCCACGCAAACCGCCCGGCGATGTAGCCATCTGTGGCACCCAACCCATGCACAATCTCAATCGCCTCACGCCGCGCAGCCAGCCCCGCCCGCGTGGCCACCATCACCACCGCCACCGCCACCAGCGCCACCACCAGCACGGCCACCCAGGCGCAGGCCTGCAGACTTCGCGCCAGCACCGCCAGCCTGCCAACCCACACACCATGGCTTTCGGTGAGCGCACCGGGTGCCGCACGCTCCAAAGCGGCGGCAAGCATCGAGACATCCGCCACACCATCCGCCAGATGCACCTCAATCACCGCGGGCAGCGGCAGGGCGGCGTTGTCGGAAGCCGCACCCAGCCAGGGCCGCAACAAGGCACTCAGCTCTGAGGCCGTCAGCACGCGAATGCGCGCCACGTCCCGGCTCTTTCGCAATGCCTCCAGAACGCTATCAAGCCGCGTCAGTTCCGGCCCATCCGTCACGCGTGGTGCCGGCACATCGGCCTGCGGCACCTGCACCGTCACAGCCTCAGCCGCCCCATGCTGCCAGTGCTGCGCCAACGCCGCCGCCGCCAGCGCGCCCGCCAATGCAAGCGCCGCCAGAAACGTCATGGCCGCCACCAGCAGCGGCAGCATTGTGCCACCGAGAGCACGACGCAGGCCGAGCCCGTCCCGATGGCCGGTGCTGGATGCCGCTTTATCCATCGCTTGTCAGCCTCCCGCCCTCCAGCACCAGCGAGCGAGCCGGGTGCCGCGCCACCAGCGCGTCATTATGCGTAGCCACCACCACCGTGGTGC
>CAIJTR010000020.1 GCA_903823665.1 uncultured Rhodospirillales bacterium | reverse complement strand
CCATCGCCGATGCCGTGCTCGACCGGCTGGTGCATGGCGCACACCGCCTGCAATTGAAGGGAGAAAGCATGCGCAAACTGCGCGCCGCCAAGGCAAAGCTTGACGAAGCAACCGCCCAGTAGATCAAATCAATCCGCTCACGACCACCACCGCAAACCCGGCTGGCATCATCGGAATGACCGGCTGGTTTCGATCAGAATAGGTGGCTGATTTCAGCGGAATCCGCACCCTTGGCCTAAGCCCCTGTAAGCAAAAACGGCCCCGTAGGACCGTCTTTAACCGCTTGATTTGATTGAGAAAATCTGGAGCGGGCGAAGGGATTCGAACCCTCGACCCCAACCTTGGCAAGGGGGCCGAGACGTTTTCGCCGGGGTATCCGGCAGTTTCCGGCATTACGCTAAACCACTATAAAACAATGCATTGTGGCTGCTTTGGACCGCCTAGGCTACGCCAGAAGGGGCCGCCAGCGCGACTCCAAATGCTGATTTCGTGCTTACAAACGCACCAAGCCATGCTAATGTAAGCAAATTCACTGTATGTGTCTGAAATGCATGGCGAAACTGACAAAATCTCTGGTCGAAGCTCTGGAACCTTCGAAGGTTGGGGTCAAGGGTTCGTATCTTTTCGCCTGGGATCAGGAGCTGCGCGGCTTCGGCGTGCAGGTGATGCCGTCGGGCCTGAAGAGCTTCATCCTGCAGTACCGCAACGGCGAGAAGCGCAGCCGCCGGATAGTGATCGGCCGCTACGGGGTGATGACTGTCGAGGAGGCGCGGAAGGAGGCGCGCGTCCTGCTTGGCAAGATCGCCAAGGGCGTCGATCCCGCCGATGAAAAGCCGCCAGAGGGCGACACCACGACCATCGCGGAGATCTGCGACTGGTATCTGACCGAGGCGGAGGCGGGACGGATCCTTGGCAAGAGCCGCCGGCCAATCAAACCCTCTACGCTCAAGATGGACCGCAGCCGGATCGAGGCGCATCTCAAACCGCTGCTCGGCAAGCGGCAGGTCGGGGCGCTCAAGCTCGGCGATATCGAGGGTGTCCAGGCCGCCATTTCCGCCGGCAGAACCTCGAAGGCGCGCGTGGGAAGCCGCGGCGGCGTCACGACCGGCGGCGAAGGCGTGGCGTCGCGCACGATGTCGACGCTTCACGCGATCCTCGAACACGCGGTCCGCCTTGGCAAGATTGAGCGTAATCCCGCCAAGGGCGTCCGGCGCATGGCCAGTACGGCACGCAAGCGACACCTTAGCCGTGCGGAAATAGGGAAACTCGGCGAAGCACTGCGAGCCGCCGAGGCCGATGGCGAACATCCCAAGGGGATCGCCGCAATTCGCTTTCTGCTTTTGACGGGCTTTCGCCGCATGGAGGGTTTGGGTCTTCAGCGAGCCTGGCTGGATGACGAGGAAGGCTCGATCCATTTTCCTGACACCAAGAGCGGCGCGCAGACCCGTGTGATCGGCGATGCCGCCATCAAAGTTCTCCTGACCCAGCCGCAGATTGGAAAATCCCCATACTTCTTCCCGGCAGATTGGGGAGAAGGCCATTTTATTGGCGTGGTGCGCGTGCTTGATCGCGTCTGCGCCATGGCGAAGCTCGAGGATGTGACGCCCCACACGTTGCGCCACACCTTCGCCAGCGTGGCAGCCGAGCTTGGATTTTCCGAATTGACCATCGCGGCGCTTCTGGGCCACGCGGCGCGCGGGGTGACCCAGCGCTATATCCACATCGACGAAGCGCTGATGATGACGTCCGACAAGGTGGCGGAGGAGATCGCCGACCTACTGGATGGGCGCGCATCACCTCCGCGCCGCCGCGTGCGTCGTGTCAATCTGGCCGAAAGTAACCCGGAAGCCGTGGCTGAGGAACCATAGCGCGGCCATGGACTCGCTTGGTCTGGGGCGACCATTTCATTGGACGGGCCAATTGCTGCGCAGCATCCATTCAGCTTGTGAACAGGAGCACACGCGGGACCCGACGATTGCCACTCGTCAAAGACATATAGTGCCAAACTGCGTCTAGACTAGACCCCCCGCCGAGTGAAACCTGATCTTTCGATCAGGTTTCGATCATAATCTCGGGCGTGATCTGCGTCTGAATGGCGTTGTAAAGCTGCACAGTCTCGGCCGTGCGCAATGACACAATGAGGCTATAGCGGACCTGGGAATTGCCACGCTTATGTGATGGATTTTCCCGCCACCATCCGCCGGTCGGATAGACCGCGATTGCGTCGCGGGCCGCAAGATCCGCCGCGGACCCTTTCCAGATGTCTGCGCGCAAGGAGCCGCGGTTTCGGAGCCTGTGACCCAGCTCCCAACTGGGATCTTGAGGTGCTGTCGCCCGTGTGCCTGCCTGGGCATTGATCCGCCGGATGAAGGCATCGGCGGACTCACTGCTGCGCTTCACCTCAAAGCGGAGACCATGGGACGCGTAACCATGGCGCCTGGTCTGGCCGCGCTCGCCTGGATTGGGTTCGATGAAATAGCTGAGCGTGACCCGCAGCTCGACATTCGCGGCACCCAGTTTCTCCAAGATCGCCCCTGGCCAAGGCAGCCGATGCAGCACCAAGTCCTTGGTCTTGATGTCGCTGCCCTGCCCCTGGAAGGGTTGCATGGTGCGCTCGATCACCATGGTGACATCATTATCAAGGCTACGCAGCGCGCGTTTCAGAGACGGAGCACCAAAGCCATAACGACGAACCAGGTTGTTCTTGCTGATCTCCCCAACGTGCGCCTTCATCGCCGGGGTCCACTCTGCAGAATGGACGATCAGACCCCGCACGGTCTCCGGCCAGAGCTTGGGCCGCTCCGCCAGAATCTGCGCTGCCATACGGGCGGCAAGCGCCGTGGCACCGCTCGTCTCCCCGGTCGTCGTGAAGGCCCTTTCTTCCGGCCGGCGGAACGTGGTGAGCAAGGCCAGGTCATCGACATTATCGCCAGCGCCACTCGCCGGATCGATGGCGAGATTACCGCCCTCCAAGACAACATCCGGCTTTAATGGCCACTCCCAGTTCCAATTCACCGATGTCCGGCTGGTCGGCATGAGATCACCGGCCGGTGCGAAGGCCGTCCAGCCCGCATAGTCCTGATCGGCGACAGTGATCTTCTCTGTGTAGGCACCGACCGTCAGCACGTTCCATGCCTGAGCCGGACTCTCGATCGGCGTTGTGTCGTTGCGGGCGGGATAGTCGGCAGGCTTCACCGACGTCCGGATATTACCTCCAGAAACAACGATCAACCGTTGCGCCTCGCCCTCGCCGAAGGCGAGCGCGTCCAGCTCGGCGGACCAGGATGACGGCTTCCCTCGCCAATCATCACCTGGGCTGGTGATGGCGAGACACACTGCGCGAGGCCGCTGCGGTGCCACGATTTCGGCGGCATAGATCGCCTGGGCGGTAATGGCACCATACAGGTCTGGATCATTGGCACCGCGATCGGGAAGGATCTTCACGGATTCGAGCCGATGGCGGAGCGGCACGGGGCCACTGGTGGCCAACAAGTCCGACAAGTCGCCATGCAGAGCCAATCCCGACAATTGCGTGCCATGGCCGCCGTGGTCGAGCTTGCTTGTATCCTCGACGGGCCAGCTTGGATCGTAGGCTTGCTGGTCAGCCGGATTGAGGCCGCATTGAATCAACGGATGGCGATACGTCGTCCCAGAATCGAGAAGGCAAACCGCCGGGGCATCGGCGGGCGGCGGCGTGATCCTCCTCGCCAAATCGTCGGACCACAACCGCTGCTCGGCGCCGTCCATGACCATGAACAAGCCGGGCGCGTCACGCGCTAGCCGCAACTCGGCAATGGTGTCGGTGTTGGCGACAATATGCCCCAGAACCTCGGCCGTCGCGCAGACCAGGACTACCTCCCTGTCGGGAAAGGTCAGGGCATGGTCGCGCACCATCAGGTTCAGGTGGCCCGCTGCCGCATCAAATGTAAACCGCGTTCCAGTGCGAAGCCAAACCTCCCACCAGGTCATCATGGCCTGGTCGGGGAACAGATCGGCCTTGTCCGTGTAGAGGGACCGTGCGACTGCTAGTCGCACTGTGTCGATCGAGGCGACAAGAGTTTCGTTCTTCGGGCCGGTCTCGCCCTGCTGGTTCGGCCGCCGGTCCTCGTCCCGATAGGCTGCGACCTTCTTCAGATAATAATCGCGCTGCTTTTCCGGGACAAAGACGGTCGCAGCGATCTTCTCGTTTGCCAGAGAACGCACGCTGGCCAGCGCGATCGGAAATTTCCCGCCTTGCTTTTCGAGTTTGTCCAGAATGCCCGCCTGGGCCTCAGGCAACTCGAATTCAAGATAGAAGCCTGGCGTGCCGCCCGCGACGGCACTATCGCGGTGCGCCAACAACGCTTCGCCGGCCTGGACAGCATCGCTCAGCGCCTTGGTGATCTGGTCGGCATGGGCGATCCGGTCACGCACCGGCACCGCCTCACCGCCCCCGGAGGCGCGATGGGCCGTGTAGTCCTGGGCGACGCCATGGCCGGGCAGGTAGATATGCGGGTGATTCCGCACGGGTCCAACGGCCATAAGAAAAGGGCTTTCAGCGTCTTAGCGCAGCTTGGCGTTCCGCAATGGCGCTGGACAAATCCTCGGCGGTGATCGTCACGCGATCGGCCAACACAGCCTGCTTGGCGGCGTCCTCTGCCGCCTGCGCGAACTCCGCCTGGCTCAATCCAGTACCGACCGCGACCGCCGCCGGCCAGTCGATACTTTTGGTCTTGAAGGTCGAAAGCCGGTTTTCGAGGATGCGTTGGGCGATCCGGCTGTCGGGAAGGGCATATTCGATGACATCATCGAACCTGCGGTAGAGCGCCGCATCGAGTAATTCAGGATGGTTGGTCGCGGCAATGATCAGACTGTCGCTGTTATCCGCTTCGAGGAATTGCAGGAAGGAATTGAGCACGCGACGGATTTCGCCAACGTCGTTGCGCTCGGTCCGTTTGGCGCCGATAGCATCGAACTCATCGAAGAAGTAGACGCCTCTGGTCTCGGCGATGGCGTCGAAGACCTGCCGCAGCTTGGCGGCGGTCTCGCCCATGAACTTGGTCATCAGACCATCAAGGACGATGGTGAACAGCGGCATGTGCAACTCGCCGGCCAGCGCGGCGGCCGTCATCGTCTTGCCCGCGCCGGGCGGACCTAACAGCAACAGCTTACGGCGGGGGCGTAAACCGTGGGCGCGCAATCTGGTCTGTTGCCGCTGCTCGACCAGAACACGGCGTAAGCGCTCCTCAAGGGCTGGTGGTAACACCATGCTGGACAGCCGTGTTTCGGAATAGCGGGCGGCAATGAGGTTGGCGAGGTCGCCCCTCGGCTGGGCCAAAGGTACAGGCTCGCGCGGTCGCGCGCTGCTGGCGCGCCGTTCCCGTGTCTCATCCACCAGCTCGCGGAGCTGCTGGGCCAGCTTGCCATGACCCTGACGGGCCTCATGGGCAGCGGCCTGCATGGCGATGGTAAGGAATTGCTCATCGTCACCCTCAAGATGACTTTGTAGGAGGGCAACGAGATGACGTGCGGAAGTCATCGGCGTCTCCGCCGTTCTTCACCTCGGCGCTCCCCAGGGCTGTCGCGCAGATCGGTCTTCACAGCATCCCCCTCCCAAAGAGCCGCTTTATTCGCTTGCGGAAATCCGCGTCGCCGTTCTCGTCTGTCGCTGCGCCCCAGCAAACAGGCTGGGGCGGGCCGCCAGATTGCCGAGACGGATACTCATGGCATGCAGACTGACCTTGTAGCGTGCGGCAAGTGCCTCGGTCGTGGCGGCGTCTTCCACGTCGAGATCGGACATCAGCGGATCGGCTTCGAGCAAACGCCGTGGCATTAAAATGGAGGCCGCGAAGAAATTCGCCTCCATCTCCTCAACGTCCACGCCTAGCGACGACACGCCAGACCGGAAATCCACACGGAAATCCGTGTCATAACGAACCTCTTTCCCTTCATGCAGCAGCGCATGGGCCAGCTCATGTGCGATCGTGAAGCGGCGGCGTGTGATTGGATGCTTCTTGTTCACGCCGATGACGGTAACGGTGCCATCGCGCACGACGAGGCCGGAGACCTCTTTGAGATCCAACTGACGGATCGTGATACCGCGCCCCTGAACGATCTCTTCGATTGGCACTGGCGCGGCGGTAACACCCGCGTCACGCAGCAAATCGTCCGTGATCTGCTCAATGCGGGCGTAGCGGGGACGGATCGGCGTCATTGCCGGGATGGGGTGCGCGAGCCTGCGGACTTCTTGATTATCTCGATGGCGTTGAGGACGGATTCGGGCATTTCGGGTTGCTCCCTTGCTGGCTGCGTTTCTGCGCGGGTGGGCAGTAGCTGGTCCGGTGTTTGCTGAAGGGCTGTGGCAATGTCCAGAAACTGATGCAGCAGGACGGATTGCCGACCGGCTTCGATGTTGGCGACAGACCCCCGGGTCAGTCCAATGTGCTTGGAGAGCTGGAGCTGGGTCAGACCCAAGACCTCACGGCGCGCACGTACCTGGGCGCCGAACGCCTTGTAGACCTGCTCTGCTGCTCCAACACCTGCCATGCACGGACACTGGACTCTGGGCGAGGGAGTGTCAATCAGCCAAACGTCCACGCCGCGCGTGGTTTGGTGTGCAGATGTCAGCAATACAAGCGCGATATTGTAATTGACGTACGGCGTTCCGCCCTGCACGTTGGTGTCGGCCCGCGAATCGACAAGGGCCAGAACACTTGAAAGGATGTTCCCGTGGCAGATGTACGCGTTCGTTGTGTCAGCAAGCAGCCTCGCCAGGACCCCCACCACGGCATCACCCATCTGGGTGGAGAAAACTGGAACTGGACCAGACAGCAGGTCGTCGCTTCGATCGAAGCTGGGACCAATACGTTTTTCACCCTCGTTGGCGGCATCCGGGCCGATGTCGGCGTGGTGGATGGGCCTGGCGGCAAATACGTTCGCACTTATGCCGACAGAAAGTGGAACGACAATCTGCTCGCCTTGCCGGAATGTGTGACGACGTGACGAACGTCCGAGGCTGGGGTGTGCCGTCCCGTCATCCCTGAAGCCTGACCTCATCACACGGGACGATCACCCGAAAGGACCGGCGCATGCAGTTCCTGCACCAGCGTGAGTATCTGCACCAGGGCGACGTTGTGGTGGTCAATTGCAGCCACCGCTGCAACATCCGCCTGATGAGCGACTCGGATTTCTCCAGCTACCGTCGGGGGGGATCGCACCACCACTATGGCGGCCATTATGATCGGCTGCCTGCCCGAATCGCGGTTCCCGAGGATGGCTACTGGAATATCACCCTCGATCTGGGCGGGGGCAGCGCCTCCATTCGCCATAGCATCGGCATATTGAAAGCGGCGTAGGAGAGTATCCGAATGAGCAACGGAAATCGCCAACCTGGCCTTGATAACCGTCATCGCGATATCGATGGCCGTATCAGCGAAAAGCATGGCAATACCCGGGTAGACACGCTGCGCGAGACCTATGGGGACGGCTTCGCTCCCAACGTGCGGGGCGATATGCACTTGCGCACAGTGCTGGACCGAGCCGGGTCGTCATCGCTCAGCAAGTATCTGAAGAAGCGCTAATCACACTGGCCCGATACGGGAAGTCTGCGATCGCGCTGCGAAAGACAGTTGCGGCAAACCTCCTGGCGATGAAATTGCGTGCCAGTCATCATTCTTGCGCGTAGTGGCTGCTTTCTTGCGTCTAGATGATACGCGCAAGATTGGTCCGCACGAGCCGAATTTCTGTATTCAGCTAATTGGAAGTTCATGAACCGCCGATTGGGAATCCATCACGTGCGATCAGGAATGATCGAAGGGGAGTGCAATCTCCCTGGCAGTCGCCGTCATTGGAGCCGCATCCGCGGCGAAGTCCCTCGCGGCGCCCCTTCAGAGTGAGAGTGCGGACCGGCTTTGCCGTGACGGGTTAAGGACTGGAGGAGAGGCCTCCGGCGCCCGTCGCGGAGAACCGCGATGTCACACGCCGCCGTTCGTGTTCGCCCTGGTCAGGACCGGGCGAGCCTTTATCAGGATATCACCGACAAGATCATCGCCGAGCTTGAGGCCGGGCGGCTGCCCTGGGTGCAGCCTTGGGGCACGCCTGCGGTTCAAGCCCCGCTGGCCATGCCGAAGAACGCCGCGACGCAACGCCGCTATTCCGGCATCAACGTCCTGATCCTATGGGGTGCCGTCGTGCAGCACGGTTTCCCAGGCCAGAGCTGGCTCACCTTTCGCCAGGCGCTGGGCATGGGCGGCAATGTCCGCAAAGGCGAGCGCGGCACGACCGTGGTTTTCGCCGACCGGTTTATCCCCGACCAGGAACGTGCCCGCGCGCGTGAACAGGGCGACGAGCCGAACGCAATCCCGTTCCTGAAGCGCTTCACGGTCTTCAACGCCGCCCAGTGCGATGGGCTTCCCGACGATGTTGCCATCATCCCGCCTCCCCTGCCGGAGGGTCTTATCCTGCCCGAAGTCGAGGCCTTGATCCGAGCAAGCGGGGCGGATCTGCGACTTGGCGGCGATAGGGCGTTCTATTCCCCGGCCCTCGACTATATCCAGGTCCCGCGACCCGAGGCGTATTTCGAGCCGATCAACTGGCACCGAACGGCGCTGCACGAACTCGGTCACTGGTCAGGCGCACCTAACCGGCTTGGCCGCGACCTGTCCGGCGGCTACGGCTCGAAATGCTATGCACGTGAGGAGCTGGTCGCCGAGATGACGGCGGCCTTCACCTGCGCGACGCTTGGTATCACGCCAACCGTCCGCCACGCCGACTACATCGGGTCGTGGTTAGAGGTGCTGCGTGACGACGACCGCGCAATCGTGCGCGCCGCCAGCGCGGCATCCAAAGCCGCGGAGTTTCTGATGACATTCCGGCCACAGACCGGAGCCCCGGAAATCAGCGGCACTGCCGAAGATGGGGAGCCGGTCTGATGGCTGAAATCGCAAATCCGGACATCTGGAAACCGGCGTCGCCGCCAACTCGCGAATACGAGGAATATATCGCCAGGGCGCTCGCGACCCAAGGCGGCCATCTCTCCATCGGCCGTGGCGGCGCGACCCTGTACTTCGAGCGCGGTTGTCTGAGCGGGTGCCACGAGGATCGCATCAAAGCCGAAGCAATGGCGGCCGGCCTGCCGGTGATCGATAGCCGCTTGGTGCCGTTCAACCTGGTGTTGGACCTGGCAGTGCGTGGCCCCATGGTCGCGGTCGGAGAACCACCAAGCCCGCCGCCCTACCACGCGTTCGCTTACGCACCGCTCGCGGTGGTGCTGGAAGCCTATCGTGCGGCCGGCGCCGAGGTCTTCAACGCCCCAGCCGTTCCGGCACCGCGAGAGGGAGAGGGCTGAAGGGGCTTTGTGACGGGTTGGAGGTCGAGAGAGAGTCTCCCGGCCGCCCGTCGCGGAGAACCACCGTGGCCCAAGCCATTCAGAAGATCACCCTCAGCGCCTCGCGCGACATCCCTTTCAACAAGTTGGTGCTGAGCCAGGCGAACGTCCGGCGCGTGAAGGCCGGCGTATCGATCGAGGAACTGGCCGAGGACATCGCCCGGCGCACGCTGCTGCAAGGCCTCAGCGTACGCGCCGTCGTCGATGCTGAAGGCAAGGAGACCGGCATGTTCGAGGTGCCGGCCGGCGGCCGCCGGTTCCACGCGCTGGAATTACTGGTCAAGCAGAAACGCCTGGCCAAAACCGCGCTGATTCCCTGCGTGGTGCGCGATGGCGGGATCGCCGAGGAAGATTCGCTGGCGGAGAACGTCCAGCGAATCGCCCTGCACCCGCTCGATCAGTTCCGCGCCTTTCAGGCATTGCGCGAGAAGGGCCTGGGCGACGACGAGATCGCGGCACGGTTTTTCGTGAACCCAACCGTGGTGAAGCAGCGCCTGCGTCTCGCCGCGGTGTCGGCCAAGCTTCTCCACATCTATGCCGAGGATGGCATGACGCTGGAGCAATTGATGGCCTTCACTGTCACGCCCGACCATGCCCGCCAGGAGCAGGTCTGGGATTCCGTTTCGCGGAGCTACAACAAGGAGCCCTACCTGATCCGCCGCCAGCTCACCGAGGGTGCCGTCAGGGCATCCGACCGGCGCGCGTTGTTCGTCGGTGCCGACGTCTACGAGGCGGCAGGTGGCGCGGTGATGCGCGATCTGTTCCAGCACGATGACGGCGGCTGGTTCCAGGACCCCGCGCTGCTTGAACGGCTGGTGACCGGGAAGCTCCAGGCCGAAGCCGAAGCCTTGCGCGACGAGGGCTGGAAGTGGATCGCGGTGGCGACCGACTTCCCCTACGGCCATAGCGCCGGTCTGCGCCGCCTGATCGGCGAGACCGCCGAACTCACCCAGGAGGAGGCGGCCACCTTCGCTGCGCTACAGACCGAATACGAGACGCTGGAGGCCGAGTACGCCGGCGCCGACGACTTGCCCGAGGCGGTCGATCAGCGCCTCGCCGAGATCGAGACCGCCAAGTCGGCGTTCGAGAATCGGCCCGTCAGGTTCGATTCCGCCGACATCGCCCGCGCCGGCATTTTCGTCAGCATCGATAGCGACGGCGCATTGCGGGTCGAGCGCGGCTTCGTCCGACCCGAGGACGAGGCGCCGGTCGAACCGATTCCGCCCCGGCCCGACGAAGCGCCGGAGCCGGCAAGCACGGAGATGCCGGTACAGCGCGCCGTCATCACCATCGGCGGCGCGCCGACCGCGCCCGAGACTGAAACCCCGGAGGAAGACGACACCATCCGGCCGTTGTCCGACCGCCTGGTGACGGAGCTGACTGCCCACCGCACCCTGGCGCTGCGCGATGGCGTGGCGAACGATCCGCAGGTGGCGTTCCGGGCCGTGCTGCATGCCCTCTGCCTCAATGCCTTCTACCGCTACGCCGCCTGCACCTGCCTTGAGATCACGGCGAAGCATTCCGGCTTCTCGGCACAGGCGCCCGGTCTTGCCGAAACCGCTTCGGCGAAGGCGATCGACGAGCGCCACGCGCGATGGGCCAAGCAGTTGCCGGAGACCCCAACCGATCTTTGGGACACGCTGACGGCGTTCGACAGCGACAGCCAGGGGGCGCTGTTTGCCCACTGCGCCTCGCTGACTGTCAACGTGGTGAAGGAGCCATGGAACCGCCGGCCGGATGTGTTTGCCCACGGCGATCAGATCGCCAGGGCCGTGGGTCTCGACATGGCCGCCGCGGGTTGGAAACCGACTGTCGATACCTATCTCGGCCGGGTGCCGAAGGCGCGCATCCTTGAAGCGGTGCGGCAGGCGAAGGGCGAACACTCCGCACAGCTCATCGACCACCTGAAGAAGGCCGAGATGGCCAAGGAGGCCGAACGGTTGCTGGACGGCACCAATTGGCTGCCGGAGCCGCTGCGTCTCGCTCACTCCGAAGCAGTGGCCGACGAACCGGCGGGCGAGGCGGAGGCCCTGCCGGACTTCCTGGCCGGCGAGGAGGATGAGGCCGGTGCTACCGATCTCGAAGAACCGGAGCCGCATGCGATCGCGGCGGAATAGCGCGAGTGTGTGGGGCGGCGTTTGCCGCCCCGCATTCGTATGGAGCTTTTACCTCCCCCATGGCCAATTTGCGCCCATATCGGGCGTTCGACGCATAAAGTATCGATCCCAGAAGCGGCCATTCGGCTGAATGCTCGGGCGCCACACGCCGCCTTGGCGCAGGTAAATTTTTCCGTCACCCTGCTATTCGAATTCCCACTACCAGCGAGGTACCGCGATGAACCTCGATGCCCACCCTCTGGCTTCGAAGAAGATGATCAGTTGCCCTAACATACCTCAGTTACTCTGCCGCTCGCTTCGTGCTCACGTTTATCGTTCGTTTCTACCGTAGCAAGTTTAGTCGGCGTCAGCACCACCCTATGGTAAGACTTTCAACGACTCCATCTGACTAAATAGCCGCTGGGCGAAGCCCAACCTCAACCCGAAACTCCCTGTGGCCTTTCACACCAAATTAAGTATGATGTTTTTCAGCAGGAAGTTCCGGTTTTCTCCCACGCGCCTGCAACACATTGCCACTCGGATCCATCATAGCAAATGGTTTCGCCAGGTTCATAGGTCTTGCCTAGGAACTTGCACGTTGCGCTAAGCGAAGCAAGATGGTCTTCAGTAATTGGCTCTGTAAGCTGATTAGGGCTGCTGATTCCACGGATGAGGGCTTGGCTAGCAGATGGTTTCGGTGGTTTTGGTTTAGTTGCCATTTATACCTCCGTGGTCACAATGACTTGATTTACGGTACGACTTGGACTGGGACTGTTATCGGTCGATCAGTCGATGCCTTTTGCAGATTCACCAATCGCTCAATGAGCGCAATGACCGCCATAGTACTCCTTCTATATTCGTCATCGGCAACGAAATAGTGCTCGCCGAGAAGGTTGGCCGAGACAATTGCGTTCGCCGGACTGCCCTTGTGAAGCACGAACAATACTTGATCGCCAACTTTACAAGTCATGACTGGTCCAACCTGTCCCGCCTCAAGGCACCGACCTATAAACTGGATTAGACCCTCAGGAGAACGAAGCGTGACGGTAATGTCAGAGTCGACGATTACTCCACTCTTTCGATCTTTTGCCAATACCATAACCTGACCTGACCCAACATAGGGCGGTTCAGGCGGCGGCGTTGTTGGGAGTGTGACTTGTTTACCGTTAACGGTTTCTAAGGGGTCCTTACAGGCCGGCGTCCGCGAAAGCTGAGCGGCTGAACTCTTTGAGGGAGGGCGAAGTATCATCACAGAGTTGTCGTTGGACGGATTTTCCGAAACTGCTTTGCTGATATCTAACTTGGTTCCGTCGAGAAGTGCCAAGTCCTCCAGCGTAAGCGAACGGCCAATTCGTGCGCTGGTGACGCGTGAGAACGGAGCAATCGTGGTGCCTTTATTCTTTGATTTTCCAGCACCCAGCTCATAGCAGCCGAGGAGCGCAGCAAAATCGGGGTCCGTATCGCGTCCGCCGGTATTCCGCATGACGCGAATGACGTCGCCCTTCGCTTCCGAGACATTGGACGTCTCCTGTTTGAGTCGGAACTCGAATTGTTCGGCGAGCAGGCTTGTAAGCCACTTGCTGTCGTAACCTTGCAAAAGGAAGTTGCTGAACGTCTCGAATGGGATGCCAGCAAGAATGCCCTGATAAAAGGCCTGGGTATCAAGAATGTTTACGTCGAAGCTTGGCCCAGTGTCGACCTCTCCGCCGATTGAAGGCGTATACACGTTACCCCCACTTAGTACTGCGCGGCTGACGATATCAGTCAGTGTAGTTCCGGTAGGCGCGACGGCCGTCTGAGCCGAATTGGTCGTCGTAGGTGCGCCAGCTTTGACCGCGGCGTTGAACCCCGCTATACTTTTGAGAGTTACACTGCCAGTAAGCCGCTGCACAGACGTGTAGTGTAAAGGCATGCCCTCTCTAGCGCGGGCAATGTTGAGAAGTGTAAGCTCATTTGTAATGCCCTCGATGGTATAGTTGTAATCAACGTTTATTCTTTGTGTTGTTTCTGAAAGTGAACACGCCGACTGAAGGATAACTAAAATTAATATGCCCACTCTCCTAAGGCTAAAGGAGATGACGGAGCGACCTGCATCTTGTCTGTCGCAGTTCATGTGAGCCCGCCACACCACGAGAGATTGCGTCGCCAAACCATTGCATCTGCCTCTCTCAAAATACGCACCGCGCCCGTACAATGATTCGTAATGAACGTTCAACGGCAAAGAGTGCAATCGGCTGATCAAGGACCCGACTAATGCTCAT
>CAIJTR010000019.1 GCA_903823665.1 uncultured Rhodospirillales bacterium | reverse complement strand
TTGCCAACGTTGCCCGCCCGGTGACGCTCGATCCGGTTGGCGCCCAGACGCTCAACGAGGGCGACAAGCTCTCGATCCTGCTGCACGCCGCCGGTGAACCCGGTGCCGCACTAACCTTCTCCGCCGATGATCTGCCGTATGGTGCCACCCTCGATCCCTCGTCTGGGCGGTTCACCTGGACGCCTGGCTACACCCAGCAGAGCGAATACAAATTCAATTTCTCGGTCACCGACGGGACCACGACCGCAACGCAGACGGCTGACCTCATCGTCAATCATGCCGATGCTGCCCCTGTTTTCGATCAGCAGGATGGCTGGCAGGTCTTTGAGGGGCAGAGCCTGAACTTCGTCGCCTCTGTTCTGGACCCCAACAATCCCAATTACATCCCGCCGATCCGCGCCGCGGACGGCACGTTGACGCAGATTGGCGACGTGGCGGCCAGCGTCACGGTGAGCGTTGTGGGCAGCCTGCCGCACGGTGCCAGCTTTGACGCCGACACGCTGGCCTTCAGTTGGACACCGGTGTTCGGCGATGCCGGACAAACATCAGTGACCTTCCTGGCCACAAAAACCGGCGCTAACGGGCCGCTTACCGCTACGCTCACGGTGCCTATCACCGTCTTTGCGCAGAACGCGCCGCCGGTCATCGCCCCGGTCACCAACATCAGCGTGGCCGAGGGCAGCACCGGTGGCGAAACGGTTTCCGCCACCGACCCGCAGCGCCGTGCGCTGAAGCTCAGCCTCATCAACGACAGCCAAGGCCTGCCGCTGCCCTCGTTCATCAGCCTGGTTGATAACGGCGACGGCACTGGCCGGATTGTTGTGGCACCACTTGCTGGCGACAGAGGCGACGTGACTGTGGCGCTCGTGGCCAGCGATACCGCTGACGCCCGTGGCCCCGGCCTTGACGCCTTCACGACCTTCGTTGTCTCGGCAACCAGCCTCAGCGAGCCGCCGGTCTGGGCACCGACGCCTGATGTCGTGGCACCCGTGGGCCAGACCATCATCATTCCGCTGGCGGTCTCTGAGCTCGATCAGGACACGCTGACCTACGCCGTCTCCGGCTTTGCCGGTGCATCCATCGCCCCCGGCACAGTCTATGGCCAGCCGGTGCTGTTGGTGACGACGATGGCGGCCGACGTGGGCGATCACACGCTGGTGATCTCCGCGACCAACACCGGCGGTGGTGGTGCGACCACGCCGCTGACGGCACAGATCAGCCTGCTGCTGCGCGTTCGTGGCACCGATACAGCCCCGGTGCTCGCCCCGGTTGGCGACCAGACTGCCGCGGAAGGCACCGCCTTCACCCTGCAGCTTGCGGCCCTGGACGCTGAGGGCGACAGCATCAGCTACGTCGCCACCGGCCTGCCGAGCGGTGCCAAACTCAATATGAAGACCGGCTTGCTGACCTGGACGCCGGGCTACGCCCAGTCCGGCACGTATCTTGTCAATCTTGGTGCCACTGACGGCGAACTGACGAACAGTGAGTTGATTAGCATCGTTGTCGCCAACACGCCGCGCGCGCCGCTGTTCGTGCCGACCGGCGACCAGGTGGCGCGTGAGGGTGTGGACCTGACGTTTACGGTGCAGGCCGTCAGCCCTGACGCGGACCCGCTGCTGCTCGCAGCGAAAACCCTGCCCGACGGTGCCACGTTCGACCCTGCAACCGGCATCTTCGACTGGGTGCCGAACTTCGATCAGCAGGGCGACCACACGGTCACTATCTCGGCGACCAATCCGTTCGGTCAGGAGACCGACGAGAGCTTCGTCATCCATGTTGCCAATGTTGACCGCGCACCGGTGCTGCAAGCATCGGACCGCAATTTCATCATTGGGACCAAGCTGATCTTCGCCCTCGGTGCCACCGATCCTGATTCCGGCACCATCCTGACCTACAAAGCTGATAATCTGCCCGATGGTGCCACCCTTGATGCCAATACCGGGATCGTCACCTGGACGCCGGGGCCGGGCCAGGCGGGCACCTACACGCCGGTGTTCAGCGTGTCCGATGGTATTCTGACGACACGGCAGACGCTGGTGTTCAACGTGACACTCGCAGCCGTGCCGCCCTCGGTGCGGATCGAACTGACGCCTAGCTTCGCCGGTGTTCCTGGCCAAGCGATCAACGTCCATGCCGTGGCTGCCGGTGTGGCCGATATCACATCGCTGACCGTGACCGCCGACGGCGTGGCGCTGTTGATCGACAAGAACGGCCAGGCGACCATCACGCCGACCAAACCAGGGCGTATCCAGCTGGTCGTCACCGCCGTCGATGCGGACGGCACCGTTGGCACCGCCACCGCCACGTTGAAGACCCGCAATCCTGCCGACTCTGATCCGCCGGTTGTGGCTTTTGACGTCAACACCCAAGGCGCGTTCATCACCGGCCCTGCCTCGATCAGCGGATCGGTCACCGATCTCAACGTCGATAGCTGGACGCTGGAGATTGCCGACGGCGTTGGTGCGACGGTGGGGGCCTATAAGACCTTGGCCACCGGCACCGCTTCGATCTCCGGAGCTCTGGCGCAGATCGATCCGTCGACGTTCCTTGCCGGGTTCTACACGCTGCGCCTCACGGCTGTGAACATGTCCGGCCAGATCGCCACCGTTCTGACCGCCATCGAGCTCGACACCGCCTCGTTCGCCGGAACTTACCAGCGCCAGGTCACCGACCTCACCACGACCATCGACGGCATTCCGTTCTCGCTGACCCGCACCTACAACAGCAGTGCTGCCAGCAGCTTCCTGTTCGGTCCCGGCTGGAGCTGGACCCCGCGGGATGTGAACCTGCAGTGCAACGTGCCGACCACCGGTTTGGAGTCGATCGGCGACTACGCCCCTTATGCCGACGACACGCGCCTCTATCTCACCCGCCCCGACGGCGCGCGTACTGGCTTCTCGTTCACTCCCACAGCTGAGACGGTGGGTGGAGCGACGATCTATCACGCCGCCTGGACCGCTGATGACCAGACGGATGGCTGGACGTTGGCACCGCTCACCGATGTGGTGCTGGACCGCGTTGGCAACCAGTACTACGTCCACAGCACCGGCATCGCCTATAATCCGTCAACGGCTGGCGGGGCCTCGTTCCTGCTGACCAGCTCCGACGGCACGGCCTACGTGATCGACCCAGCACTTGGTGTCACCGAGATCCGCACTGCGCAGGGCAATCTTGAGCTCGGGTCCACCGGCGTCACTGGGCCGGACGGCACCACGGTGCAGTTCGTGCTCGACGCCACGGGTAACGTCTCACGTGCGCAAGGTCCGGACGGTACGACAATCTCGTATGTTTATGACACTGCCGGGCATCTGATCGCCGCCCGCAACCTTGGCACCGGGGCGGGAGAGCGCTACGGCTATGATCTTCAGGGCCGACTTATCGCCGCAGTGGCCGTTGGCGGCACCGGCACATCACTTTCCTATGGCTCAACAGGGGCCACGAGTTCTCCCATAACGGCCGACCTTGGCAGTGCGGCCACGTTCACCGGCAAGGTAGTGAGTGGGACGCTGACCAACGCTGCAGATATCTATACGTTCAGCGTTCGTACCTCAGAGATTGCATCCGCACCGACCGGCACGATCATCCTGCGCGTTGCAGTGACGGCAACCGGTGGGGAGGCGCTGGTTGCTCCAACCATCGACGGGCTAACCGCATCCTCGGTCCAGACGGTCGGTTTGGTCACGACAGCTCTGTTTGCGATCAGCCAAGCTGACCTTTATCGCCTTCACATCAACGGGGCCGCTGGGGCCTATACGTTGCAGATGTCGTTCGCCGGTGACGTCAACCTCGACGGTAAGATCGATGGCACCGATAGCGCTCTTGTCACCGTTGGCAGTCCGTTGGCTGACGTCAATGGTGATGGTCTGGTCAATGGCACCGATGGGCAACTCATTGGCTTCGACTATGGGGTTGTCGCCAACACCGCACCGGTGCTGGCCACGAGCCTGCCCACCTTTATGACGCATATGGACCTGCGGACGCAGATCAGCCTTGCCGCCGTCGCAACCGATCCCAATGGCGACAAAGTGACGTTCCGGCTCGTCGGTGTCGACCATGGCACAGGGATGCTATCTGCGGATGGCGGCAGCCTGCTGTTCAAACCGGATGCCGGGTTTTCCGGCGTCGCCGATTTTACTGTCATCGCCGATGACGGCTATAGCCAGTCCCCTGCCGCCAAGATCAATGTCGATGTCAGCGCTGCGGCCCTGACGCATATCGACTTCAATATCAGCCGTATCCTGATTGCCAATTCCAACACCGTTGTCCCAGTTTCAGTGTTTGCCGACTTCACCGACCAGTCCGGTGTGTTGGTGCCGCTCGACTACGTGAATGCGCGAGTGGACGACACCACCATCGCAAGCCTGACGGCAGATGGCCTGCTGACCAGCCTGGCCAACGGCAACACCATCCTGCGCGCCGACCGTGGCCTGGTCGCCACGGCAACCGTCGTCGGCGTTGGCACGCCGGACCCTGGGGAGCTCAACAACACCTATCTGTTCAATATCGACGCCTATCCGGCCGCGGTCACTCTGCTACCGCAGGATGCGAACCGCGACATTGTGACCATTGTCGATGCCGACCACGGTGTTTACGCCGGCCGTGCCGACGGCGTGCAGTATGTTTCGATGAACCAGTCCATCGCCACCGTTTCCGCCGATGGTGTCATCACCGCCGTGGCGCCCGGTCTGGTCGATATCAAGGTTCTTTATGGTTACGGCGAAGCGACGGTGCACGTCGACGTGCAGCCTGCGACCGTGGGAGCCACCGTGACGGTGGGGGCTGCGGGCGGCATCGCGCAGAACGCTGATGGCATCCGCGTGGCCTTTGGCCCGGGACAGCTTGCATCGAATGCGCAGGTGTCGATCACGACGCTCAGCCAGTCCCAGCTTGACCTGCCGATCCCGGGGGATGCCGGTGAGTTCAGCTTCGCCGGCGCATTCAACTTCGACGTCCAGGGCAGTGCCATCAACGGTGCCGTGCAGATCGCGGCACCAGTGGCACCCTCGCTTGCCGCCCCGGGCGATCAGGTTTGGTTCTTCCAGGAGGTGCAGCTTCCGATTGGCCCCGACGGCGCGCTGCAGAACATCTGGAAGGTTGTCGATAACGGCGTCGTCGGTGCCGACGGCATTGCGCGCAACGCCTCGCCGCCGTTCCCGGGCCTGACCGACCGCGGCAACGTGCTGATCGCCAAGGCGGACCAGCCGCTGGGCATTGTGCGGATCGACCTGGGCTTTGAGGCCAAGCTCGCCTTCCTGACCATCGCTGCCGCCGCAGGCTTTGCGGCTGTTGGAGGTGTTGCCGGTGCCGTGGCCGGGCTTGGGCTCATCGGCGCGTTCAGCACGATTGCGGTGGCACCGGTTCTGTATCAGTTGGCCAAGGTCAAGGTGTGGCACGAATACGCCGACAACGCTGTGCCGATTGGCAACCAGATCCTGACGGTCGATCTGAATGTGAACCCGCAGCCAGGCCAGCTCTATACCGACATCGTCGCCAATGACGTGGCACCTGTTGTGGCACCGGCCGGCCAGCCGGTCATCACTGGAATCGTGACGAAAGTTGATGATGGCGGGAACCAGAACAATCAGAACCCGACCGCCACAATCACCATCACCGCCGTGGGGATCAACCCCGCCAACTTCCTGCGCGTGCAGTTCACCGGCGGTGGTCGCAGCACGCCCGAGACGATCTCTGGCGTGACCGCCACGCCACGCACCGTGGTGGATGCCAACGGGAAAAGTTCGACCGTCTACGACATCACGGTCACTGTGCCGAACGATATCCTGCTGGGTGCCGCGCAGATCACCGTCGGCGCTTCCACGGATTACGTAAACTTTGTCACCAGCGATCCTCGGTCGGTGCAAAGTCGCCAGGGCTACGCGTTCGATCCCGACCCCAAAGCCGGCGGCGTCGCCGTGATCCAGACGACGCTGATCACCGAGGATGCCACGATCGGAACACCGCTTGGTGCGCCTGTCGGTGGCGAGAACGTCATCAAGACGATCAATTTACCCGACCATGCCATCTTGACGGTCACCAGCAACGACTTCTCCCGCGTGTTTGTTGCCACCGACACCGGCATCGACATCATCGATGCGCTCACCCTGCGCTTTTTCAAGCACATCGACATTCCAGGTGGGGTGACGGCGCTGGCGATCGATCCGACGTCGAACGTGCTGTATGCGGCGGCACAGGGAAAAATCTACCTGATTGACCAGTCGCCGAGCTCAGCCACCTTCGGCTCCAAGACCGCACTCGGCCCGCCCATCGTCGTCAACGCTCCGAACAACGGCTATATCAGCGACATCACGTTGAACGCTGACGGCACCAGGCTGTTTGTCGCGGCACCGAACTCGCGCTTCTTCGTCGGTGCCAACTCGGTGGCCGGGCACGGCCAGACGCAGCCTGGCGTGATCTCGGTGATCAATGTTGACGTCAACGACAAGCCTCTGAAGGGCAAGCCGAACACGCGCAACTATCTCAAGGTCATCGCCGAGATCCCCGGCGGCATCGATACCTGGAAGATCGAAGCCTCCACCGACGCGACCCGCCTGCTGTTCACCGCCCGCGCCGACCTCAACAGCGGCCTGCACACCATTCGGATCACCAACGACGACCCGACGAACTTCAAATACGTCGTCGATGAGAACCCGATCACCAGCGGTGTGACCGATAATTCCAACAAGCCGTCAGGCCCCGATCTGCGGGTGAACGCGCATCCGGTTGGCGTGATCTATTCATACCTGCCTGGCCCGAATGGCGTTCTGCTCGACGCGCTGACCAAGCCGATCAACAATCAGACCTATGATCTCGATATCCGCAACGCCTCAGGCATCGCGATTCTGCCCGACAAGACCTATGCCTTCGTCGCGGACTTCGGCATCCCCTACATCTATTACAAGCAGAACGACCCGAAGCAGGCGGCTGACCTTGAATCGCTGATCCAGACCGGCAGCAAGATCGCTGTCATCAAGGATCCGTTTGGGCTGGTTGGAAAGCCGCAGATCCTGGCGTCAACGACACCCATCCCGCTGTCGTTCCTGGACGGCCTGACCCTCGATACCTCGGGCAAGAAGCTGTATGCCGAGTTTCAGCATGCGGGCGTTGTGGCGGTTTATAGCACCGATCAGCTCATCGCCAATGCTCTGACGGTGCCGACGCTGCTTAACCCGCTTGCCATCGACGTTCACCGCATTCCGATTGACAACGTCAACAACGGCCTGCCGTCGCCGAACCTGCCGGGCATCAACGTGCAGTCCAATGTTGGTGGCTTCTCGATCCAGGCCCGCGCTGAACTGACGTTGAAGTCGCCATCCGGTGTCATCGACGTCGACTCTGCCGCAGCCAAGCCGCTGGTGTTCGACTGGACGGTCGATCTCTCCGTCGTGGGCAACAAGCCGTACACCTCGCAGCTCTTTGTCAGCTCCCTGTTGCCCGGCGAGGGCCTGTGGCCGGATGACCCGGAGCGCGGGCGGACGCTGCTGGTGGATTCAAGTTCGGGCATTGTGCCGCCGGCGGACGGCAACCCTGGCCGGTTCCTGACGACGGTGGACACGCTGCAAGGCGGCCACGCCTACACCATCAATTCGCAACGGATGCTGACGGATCTGGGCGAGATACTGCCGAAGTCCGAGACACGCGTGACGCTGGATGCCTCGCTGATCCATGTGCTGACCGCCGGCCAGAATTATTATTACGGCGTGAAGCTCAATGACGGGATCAGGGCGTCGGGCTCGTTCAGTTCGGCCCCTGTTGCCGCCACGACGCCGTACGGCAACATCACGATCATCACGCACGGTCTGGTGATCAGCCCGACCACACTGGCGCTGGGCGGCAACACGCCGGACTTCAGCGAACCGACCGCGTTCGATGCGCTGGGCCAACTGGTGGCACAGGCGGATGGTGGCGGACTGGTGCTGACCTACCAGCGCTCGACCGGGCAGTGGGTGGACCGCGCGACCGGCCTGTTCAACGGTGCGGCGTTGGCCAGCCCGGCGGCACAGAAGGGCATTGTCCTGGTCACCGACTGGGCTGCTGACTCGGCCATCGGCGATACCGGCTTCTCTGAAGCGGCGGCTGATGCGTTCTACGCATCGCTCGTCGATCTCAACAACCAGACCGGTGGTAAGCTGTTCCAGTCCACGTTCCATTTCATCGGCCAGGACCGCGGTGCTGTGGTGAACAGCGAGATCGTGCAGCGGTTGGGAACCTATTATCCCAACGGCACCGGCAAGATCTCGGTCACCTCGCTGGACCCGCATGACTTCGCCCAGCTCACCAACGGCTTCCCGCTGAAGGCTTTGGTGACGGCGGTTGATCTGATTGTCCTGGCTGAGCAAGCCAGCATCGTCGCCGCTGCCGCCGCCGAAGTCGTAGTGACCGTGGACCAGCCAGAACTCGCCCCGGAAACTCTGAGCTTGCTTGCCGTAGAACGGGCCGAGCTCGATAAGCTGCAGAAGATACGTGACTACATCAAGACGTTTAACAACGCCGTGGCCTACCTGAACCTCAGCATCAACCCGATCCCTTATGCTGACTTCAAGGACCCGACGATCCAACGCTGGAACAACGTCAGCTACGCCGACGATTACTATCAGACCGGTGCCCAGGGCACGCTGTCCACCAATCCCGCGCTGAGCGTGCTTGGCCTTGGTGGCTATACGGCCACCTTGAACGGCAGGCTGCTGGGCTATGATCAAGCGAAGGGTGCGCTGACGGCGTCGCAGAACGTGGCGGCCTCGCTCAACCAGCTCTCGGGCTTCGGTGCTGATGATTTCTCGGTGGTTGCGGGCACCGCCGCCAGCACAGGCCTAGGCGGCCCCAATGATCGTGTCTGGCAGTGGTATGCTGGCACCATCAACACCTCGATCCAGACGTTCCAGGGCGCACAGATCGACCGGCGGCTGAGTGACACCGGCTTGCATGTCACAACCTATGGCACCGTGCTGCCAGGTGCCGGGACATTCAACAGTGTTGGCTGGTACGCGGTCGATCCGTTCACCGTGGCCAACGGTGCGCAGAATTCAGTCATCACGGCCAATACCTACTCGTCTGCGGCGATCGCCGCCGCGGGGAACAAGCTGATCAAGGAAGGCGAGGGGCTTGGCTTCTTCTACGCGCCGGACGGTGGTGGGGCGGCGTTGGCACCGCAGCCAAAGATCGCGAGCCTTTCTGTCTCCGACAACAGCGATGCCAAGATTGGCGATCCGAAGAAGGACCCCGCTGTTCCCACCGTGTTCAACGGCAACTTCAACTTCGGCACCAGCGCTGGGCTTGTGAATTATCTGGCGAACATCTTGCCGATCTCCAATCCGTTTAAGGCACCGGATCCGAAAACCGGCAAGGTCGAGGCCTTCAAGCCTGGCAGCGGCGGTCGCTTCCCGATCAACTACTCGGTGCCCGGCTGGTCCTATCAGGGTGGCAGCGGGTTGCAGGTGGGCCTGCCGATCTTTAACGGCGCGTCGTTTGACATCACTGGGCTTTTCGTTACTCAGACCAGCATTGGCGGCATACTTGGCGACTTCTTTAAGCCGATTATCAGCCGCTTCGTCGATGCTGCTATCGAGAAGGTTACAGCGGCCAAAACATACACGAACGACCCGCTCGCTGCGACGCCTTTCGGCGGCGATGACAAAGGCAAGGCCGCATTCAAGGCTGCTACTGACGCTGCTACGAAGTTCTCGGTGCTGTTCCACGATTTCTTGCTCGCGGTCGAGGGGCCGGCTTTCGTCACCCAGTTCGATGCGGCCATCTCGGTCAAGCCCACCGCCGGTACGGCCGTGAGCCTCGGGCCGAGTGTCTCTGGCGTGAAGGCCGTGATCGGCGACACCGTCAAGCAGCTTCTGGTGAATTTCTTCACCGGCAACAGTGCCATTCTGCTTGGCGGCGCGACGGCTTTGGTGACGCTGCTCGACGGGGTGCTTGGGGTTCTCACGTCGACCGCTGCGGGTGCCACGACGACCAGCTTCGATGCTGCCTACGGCCAGTTGTCAAAGAGCCTGACCGATTTTACCACGCTCACGCACAACCGCCTGATCATTCCGAATGGCGATCCATATCTGAACTTCGACCTGATTATCCCGCTTTCCTTTGGGACCACGGCTGGCGTGAACGTCACGCTGACGCTTGATAACAATGGAACGCCTGGGGCCTCCCAATCCCAAACCTTTTACCTCGACAGTTCGTTTTTCCAGACGAAGCACTTCTCGATGCCGGTGCCGACGGGCTGGAATGGCAAAATGGCCACCATCTCATTCCAGGCCGTGGCCTTCGACCCTCAAACGGGCCCGGACATTCAGCTGATCCAGCAGGCCGACGGCTCGTATTCTCTTGTTCGTCTCACGTCGGGTGGCCTTGGCGACACGCCAATATTCTGGCTCGACAATGTGGCGTTTGAGAGCACGATGCGGACGGATCCGCCTGCCACTCTGCCGATGCCCACGCCTGGTCCGACGCCGGCACCAGCGCCCGCGCCGCAGCTTGGCATTGTTTCGACCCCCGTCGTCACCGGCGTTGGAACGCCCGACCTTTCCCTCGACACCGTCACGGCAGTGGCGGCGCAGGCGCGCCAGGCGTGGATTGACAGTGGGCTTGAGCCGGCTGCAGCGGACACGCTCAATGCCGTCTCTCTCAATGTTGGTCTGCTCAGCGGTGGTGCCATCGGCGATTATTCGACCGGTGTGATCTCGATTGATGCGAGTGCCGACGGGGTTGGTTGGTATACCGGTGACAGCAGCGAATTCACCGCTGGGCCCAACGGCACGATGGTGGCGCTGACCGGCACCGATGCCGCCACCCATTTCGATCTGCTGACCGTGCTTGAGCACGAATATGGCCATGCGCTTGGGATTGCCGACCTGCCGGATGGTGCGGTGCCAGGCGCGTTGATGAGCACGAGCCTCACCGAGGGCGTTCGCATCGGGCCGTCCGCCCGGGACCTCACCGTCGTTGCCGTACCCGTGGCACCGACAGCACCGGTTGTTACGCAGGAGCAGGCGCTGGCGTCGGTTGCTGCCAATGCTCCAGTTCAGGCGGCCACTGCTACGGTCCTGGCGGCCAGTGCTGGCGCAGTTGCCACGACCGCCGCAGCACTTGCTGGGCCGCTACAGAATGGGACTTTCACGGTCACTGATCCGACGGCGGCGGGCTTTGATTGGTCGACCACCGGGACCGTGACGGCGACCACGGATCGCGTGACGTTGGCGGAGAACCGCACCACGATCTCGACACTGCAGCAAACGTTCACGCTGGGCTCGTCGCAGACCGCGCTGTCGTTCACGATCTTTGGCGGTCAGTTGTTCCAAGATGCCGGAAGGGCGCCGGATGCGTTCGAGGTGTCGCTGCGCGATGCTTCGACCGGAGCGTCGGTGCTGAGCGCGATTGGGCTTTCCAAGACCAGTGACCTGTTCAACCTGCAGGCGGATGGCACGCTGTTCCTGGCGCAGGGTGTGACCGTCTCCGGGCTTTCGGCCAACGGCAAGCTCGATCTGTCGGCCGGCCCGCATATTGTGACCATCGATGTCCGCCAGATCGCGCGCGGCGAGAACCTGACGCTCGGGTTTGATTTGATGACGTTCGGCACGCATCCGGCTGCGGTGACGGTGGGTGATGTGGGCCAGACCAGTGCTGCGGGCCCCATCGCGGTGCCGGACAATGCCATTGTGGCCGAGGGGGCTTCTGCTGCGATCGACGTGCTGGCCAATGATGGTGGGACGGGGCTTGCGCTGACTGGTGTGAGCACGCCGGCGCATGGCACGGCGGTGATCCAGAACGGGCAGATCTTCTATACCGCACCTGGCAACTATGCCGGGCCGGACAGCTTCACCTACACCGAGACGGACAGCAACGGGGCGACCGCGACCGGCAAGGTGGCGGTGACGATCACGCAGGTGTTCACGCCACCGGTGACGGCTCCGGTTTCGGCTTCGGTGGTGGAGGGCAAAGCGGTTTCGATTGATGCGCTCGCGGTCGATACCGGAACCGGGCTGACGCTGACCTCGGTTGGCAAGCCTGCGCACGGCACGGCGGTGATCCAGGCTGGGCAGATCCTCTACACGGCGGCGCATGGCTTCGTCGGCAGCGACAGCTTCAGCTATGTGGCGACGGATGCGCATGGGCAGACCGGCACCGACACGGTGACGGTTGCAGTCACGGCGGCGGCGGGGCCGGCGCTGGAGCCGGTGAGCGCGAGTCTGGTGGAGAATTCCTCGCTGCTGATCTCGCCGTTGGCGCAGGCGACGGGGCTTGGGCTTTCGATCACCGGTGTGACCACGCCGGGCCACGGTTCGGCGGTGATCCAGGGCAGCCAGATCCTTTTCACGCCTACGACGGGCTATTTTGGCTCCGACACGTTCAACTACACCGTGACCGACATCAACGGTCAGACGGCGTCGGGCAGTGTGGCCGTGAGTGTGGCGCAGTTGATTGTGCCGCCGGCGACGGTGCCTGCGTCTGCCACTGTGGTGGAAGGCAATGCGCTGCTGATCGATGTGCTGCCGGGTGATACTGGCACGGGCATCGCGTTGACCGCAGTGGGCAAGCCGCAGGACGGAACGGCCGTTATTCAGAACGGCAAGATCCTCTACACCGCCAACCATGCATTCGTTGGCACCGATATCTTCAGCTACACGATCACCGGACAGACTGGGCTGACCGCGACCGGCACGGTGAATGTTTCCATCACGGCGGCAGCGCCTCCAGTGGCGGCACCGGACAGTGCCTCGCTGTTCCAAGGCACGTCGGTTTGGGTCGACGCGCTGGCCAATGACACCGGCACGGGCCTCACACTGACCGGTGTGACGGCACCGCAATTCGGTATGGCGGTGATCCAGGGCGGTCGCATTCTCTACACGGCGCAGGCCAGCTATTACGGGCCAGACAGCTTCAGCTACACCGAAACTGACATCAACAATCTGACTGCTACGGCCATTGTTTCGGTCGATGTGCAGCAGGTGATTGTGCCGCCGGTGGCGCTGCCGGCTTCGGCGAGCGCAGTGGAGGGACGTTCGGTTATCATCGACGTGTTGGCAGCAGACAGCGGCACTGGCATTGCGCTGAGCTCGGTGAGCACGCCGAAGGGCGGCACCGCGGTGATCAAGAACGGCAAGATTCTTTACACGGCCAGGAACGCGTTTGTTGGGGAGGATAGCTTCTCCTACACGATCACGGGCCAGACCGGGCTTACGGCCAGCGCGGATGTTGCAATTTCGGTGACTGCGGACACGCCGCCGGCGGCCAACCCGGTCAGTCTCAGCCTGTTGCAGGGCACGTCGCAGTTGATCGATGTGCTAGCGGGCAGCACTGGGCTTGGCCTGGCGCTGACGAGCGTGACAACGCCGGCACAGGGCACGGCGGTTATTCAGAACGGTAAGATCCTCTACACCGCTCCGGCCTCGTATGTAGGGGCGGATAGCTTCAGCTACACCGAGACGGACATCAACAATCAGACGGCCACGGCTACTGTCTCGTTGACTGTGCAGCTGGTGATTGTGCCGCCGACGCCCGCCACGCACACGGCGAGCGTGGTTGAGGGCAACCCGGTCATCATCGACGTGCTTGGGACCGATACGGGGACGGGCATTTCGCTGACCTCGGTGGGCTCGGCGTCGCATGGCAGCGTGGTCATTCAGAACGGCAAGCTGGTCTACACGGCGGCGAATGGCTTTGTGGGCAGCGACAGCGTTGCCTATGTCATCACCGGCCAGACCGGGCTGACCGCGACAGGTCATGTGAGCCTAAGTGTGACGGCTGAGGCGGCACCGGTGGCCAATCCTGAGACGGTGAGCGTGTTGCAAGGGGCGTCGTTGCTGATCGACGTGCTTGCGGCCAATAGCGGCGTCAGCCTCGCGCTATCAGGTGTGACAACGCCGACATACGGCACCGCGGTGATCCAGAACGGCCAGATCCTCTATACCGCACCTGCGGATTACGTAGGCGCAGACAGCTTCAGCTACACCGAGACTGACATTAATGGGCAGATGGCCACGGCTGTTGTGTCGGTGGGTGTGCTTTCGAACAGTGGTGGCGGCACGCCGACGCCGCCTGTTGCCAACCCGGTGAGTGCGAGCGTGGTGGCCGGCGCCTCGGTGCTGGTCGATGTGGTGGCGGTGGATATCGGAACGTCGATTGCGCTGACCTCGGTGGTCGCGCCGCAGCATGGCACGGCGGTGATCAGCAACGGCCGGGTGCTCTACACGGCCGGCAGCCTCTACGCCGGGGCTGACAGCTTTGGCTACACGATCACGGACAGCTTCGGGCAGACGGCGAGCGGGACGGTTTCGCTGACCGTGATCGCGGCCTCGGTTCCGAGCAATCTGCAGCCGCTGGTTTACTCGCCTTCGCTGACGGTTTCGGAGAATGCCGTGGCCACGGCGATTGGCATTCAGCTGCCGACCGATCCTTCCGTCGTCAGCACGTCGCTGATGGTGACGATCACCGCGCTGCCGAGCGATGGCGTGGTGACGACATCGGATGGACGTGGGTTGGCGGTTGGACAGACGATCACGGCGGCACAGCTGGCGGGCTTGCTGTTCGCGCCGATGGGTGGGCTGTTTGGCCAGACGGCGACGTTCGGCTATCGCGTGGCGGATCCGGCGGGGAATGTGTCGAACGGGGCGGCGTCGCTTTCGATTGGGCCTGCGGTTGGCAACCCGGTTGTGGTGCCATCGACGACCAGCCTGCAGCCCTCTGTCGCCGCGCCGACGGCGTTGGGCGGCGCGGCACCGAGCGATCCGAATTTCGACGTGTCGGCACTGACTATCACCATTCGCCAGCTGCCGTCTGTCGGGCTGGTGATGCTGGCTGATGGCACCACGCCGGTTGTCGCGGGTGAGGTGCTGACGGCAGCACAGTTCGGTGGATTGCTGATCACGCCGCAGCCTGGGCTGTTCGCCGGAAGCGATGCGCTGCTCTATAGCGTGGCTGATCCGTCCGGGAACGTGAGCGACGGGCTCGTTGTGATCAATCTGGGTCCGGCATCTGCACCGCCGATATTGGGCTTTGTGCCGCCGGTCGGTGGGCCTGTTGTGCCGCTGGCGATCACTGACGAGGCGCAGCCGGTGTTTGCTGGTTCAGCGCAGCCGGGAGCTGTGATCAGTCTTGCG
The DNA here is from genome assembly GCA_903823665.1 of uncultured Rhodospirillales bacterium. Taxonomy (GTDB): domain Bacteria; phylum Pseudomonadota; class Alphaproteobacteria; order Acetobacterales; family Acetobacteraceae; genus CAIQQQ01. The sequence continues at coordinate 7,651 of CAIJTR010000019.1, read as the reverse complement.
GGTCTTGCAAGTGGGACCACCGCAAATGCGAGCGGTCAGTTCAGCTTCGCACCGCAGGTTGGTGTCACACCACTCACCGGACAGTTGATCACCGTTTTTGCGACTGCCGCTCTGCCAGGGCAGCCTGGCTCCGCCGCCACGCCGCACGTTTTTGTGCAAATGCTGCCTGTGGCGGATGCCAATGGTGTTGTGACCACGGATATCAGTTCGCAGGCGGTCGCCAATGAGTTGAATGCTGGCTACACCTTGCAGCTGACGCCGGGGACCGAGGCGATCAATCTGGTCGATGGCGTGTTGAGCGTGGGGCCGGATACCAACGAGGCTTATATCCAGCGGCTTTATGTCGGCCTGCTCGGACGCGTGTCCGATGCGGCGGGCATTGAGTATTGGGATCTGCAGATGGCCCAGGGGGCGAGCAAGGTGGATATTGCTCAGCGCTTCCTGACCTCGGCGGAGTATCTGGCGCGACCGCAGGCGACGAGCACGGCAGCGTTCATCACGCAGCTGGATCAGGGCTTCACCGGCCAGAGCCAGAACATCACCGGGCTTGTTCCGTCACAGAGCCGTGCGCAGCTGGTTGCCAGCATCGATGACAGTGCGGCGTCGAAGACGGCGAATGCGGCGGCGACGGCGCTGGTGTTTGCGCGCAACGAAGCCGGGACGGTTATTCACGACATTTACGAGGCCGGGCTGAACCGCGAGGTTGAGCTGGGTGGTCTGAATTTCTGGAAGGCGCTGCTGTCCTCTCACACGATGTTTGACATCGCGGCGATGATTGCGGCCCAGCCGGAGACGGTGGCCGATCATGCGGGACAGACTGACACGCAGTATGTGACGCAGATCTATCAGCAGGGAACCGGCGCGGCACCGACTTCAACACAGCTTTCGAGTGCGCTGAAGGCATTGCAGTCTGGCCAGACGCGGGCGGATGTTCTGTTGCAGGTGGCGAGTTCGGCGGCATCGCGCGCCTATCTTACCTCGGACAACTTTGCCCAGGTGCCGGTGCTGGCGCAGCCGCCGGCGCTGACGGTGGCGGCGGGGCAGAGTGTGACCAGCCAGCTTGCGGCGACCGACCCGAACCATGGCCTTGTGAACTATGCGCTGGTGAGCGGGCCAGCGGGCTCGAGCGTTGATCCGGTAACGGGCCTGTTCCGCTTCGCTGGTTCGCCCACGGCGCTGAACAGCACTGTGATTGTCAATGCGACGGACAGTGCCGGGTTGAAGCGGCAGGCGCAGTTCTCGCTGGTGGTGACACCGCCGGTGCCGATGTTGCAGGCAAGCCTGCCGCCGGCCGGCAATGAGGGCACGGCGGCGTATCTGTCGCTCTCGGCCACGAACACGGTGCCGGGTGCGGCGGTGACGGGCTGGAGCGTGAACTGGGGCGATGGCAGCCCGGCTGAGATCGTGAACAGTGCACAGGCAACGCCTGCGCATATCTACACGACGCCGGGTGTGTATCGGGTTGATGCGACGGCGGTGACGGTCTCGGCTGGCAGCTTCGACGCGGCACCAATGTCGATCAGCGTTGCGGCCGATACGTTTGAGGTGACCGGGTTCAACGCGGAGGCTTCGGGCTTCCATGTTCGCTTCAACGGTGTGGTGGATCCGGCCACGTTGAGCCTGCTGCCTTCGAGCAATGGGGCTGAGCCGAGTGTTGTGGTGACCAATTCGTCGGGCACCGTGGCGGGGTCGCTCGTGGTTGATCCGGATGGTGCCGGGTTGCGGTTCATCGCCAGCAGTGGCGCGTTGCCGAATGGCATTCTCAACGTGGTGATCCGTGGCGGCGTGGCCGACATGCGGGGCCGGGCGCTGGATGGTGGCGAGAACGGCGTGCCTGGGTTCGACTTCCGCACCGGGTTCAATGTGGCGAGCCACGTTGACGCGCTCGGATTGACCAGCTTCATGGCCGGGCCTGGGCAGACGGCGACGGTGCCGAGCGATGCGTCCGGACTGCCGGTGTCGTTCACCAGCGATGGCACGGCGACCAGCGTGGTGTTCACGGTGACGTTCAATCCGGCGCTGCTGTCAGTGACTGGGGCGCAGGCGGCGGCGGGGCTTCCGGTGGGTGCGGTGGTGGGCTTCACCACGACGGCGCTGGCCAACGGCTTCACGCAGGCCACGATCACCGTCTCGTCACCGACCGCGATTGCGGCTGGCACGGCGAAGCTGGTCGAACTGCTGGCCACGGTGCCGGCGACGGCGGGCTATGGCTTGATCGATGTGCTGAGCCTGGCGATTATGTCCGTCAACGGCGTGGCGCAGGCGCTTCCTGCGAGTTCGGGGCTGCAGGTGGTGGGCTACCTCGGTGACGCCGATGGCAATGGCGTGCTGAACACTGCCGATGGGGCCGCCATTTTGCGTGTGGTGGGTGGTGCTGCCTCGGGCTTTGCCGCCTGGAGTGGCGTGGCCCCGAGTGTGATCGCCGATCTTGACGGCAATGGCACGGTTGCAGCGGCCGATGCGGCCTTGGTGGGCAAGACGCTGCCTGCGGTGCCGTCTGGGATCACGCTGAACATTGCGCAGTCAACGCCGTTCGTCTCGGCCCCGACCAACCTTGCGGCGGCGGCGGGTGGCACTGTGACGGTGCCGGTAACGCTTGCGAGCAGTGTGGCGCTGAGCAGCGGGCAGATCACGCTGCGCTATGATCCGTCAGTGCTGACATTGACGGCTGTGCGGGCCGATCCGAGTTCGGGGCTTTCGATTGCGGCCAGTCCGTCCACGTCTGGGATTGTGACGGCGACGTTGAGTGGCTCGGGGGCGGCCACAACTGGCGTGCTGGCGTTGTTCGACTTCCAGGTCTCTGGCAACGTGGCCCCTGGCACCATTGTGCCGCTGGATCTCTCGGCGGTGACGTTGGGTGGCCAGTCGCTTGCGTCACTTGCATCGGTGCCGGGTGCGGATGGCACGGATGGCGGCGTGCTGATCACGCCGTCGGGATCGCCGGTGATTTCGGTGAACGTGCCGGTGCTGTTCGATGCTCCGGCCAGCACGACCAACGCCACCCGCGCTGCTCAGGCTTTGCTGTTGGGCAATGCGGCGGATTGAATTTGAACACCCGAAGGAGAGCGTAGATATGGCAGACAAGGCGACCAACGGCCACGCAACAGAGACGGCGGCGACCCCCGACATGCCGCCTGCTGCCGCGGCTGCAGCGCCTGCGCCCGCAGCACCTGTCGCCGCTCCGGCCGCCGCAGCGCCTGCGGCCCAGAAGCTGCGGTTCGATATGGCGAACATCAAGAGCACGTATTGCAACGTGTGCAATGCCACCAGCACGCGCGAAGAGGTGGTGATCAATTTCGGCGTCAACAAAACCTGGGACATGCCGGGCAACAATGGTGCTGCGAAGGAGATGGAGGTGCAGCTGGAACATCGCATCATCCTCAGCCCTTACGCGGCCAAGCGGTTACAGGATCTGCTGTCGCGCCTGATCAGCGAGCATGAACAGCGCTACGGCGAGTTGCGCTGAACCCGAACGGAGCGGCTGCGATGGTGCAAAGCATTCCTGGCCTGGAACATCTCGAAGGACGCGTCGATCCGGAGGCGCGGCTTTGGGCGGCGTTTGCAACCGCGGGCAACAGCGAGGCATTGGCGCGCAGCTGGCTTGCTCTGCAATGTCGTTCGCTGAGTGAGGTGGACGGCGCGATGTTGCTGCTGTCCAAGCCGGGCGGGCCGTTCCAGCTGGTGGCGGTGTGGCCTGACTCGTCACAGGATTTCAACTTCCTGAAGTCCATTGCTGAGGAATGCGTGAAGACGGGAGCACCGGTGGTGCGTCGTCCACCGCATGAGGGTGGGGCGACCGGGCTGCACATCGCCTATCCGTTCCTGGCGGATGGTGATCGCCCGGTGGGGGCGGTGGTGCTTGACGCACGGCCGCGTCCGGAGGCTGCGATCCAGAGCCTGTTGCGCAGTCTGCATTGGGGGACCGGCTGGCTGGAGGCGCAGGCGGTGCGCGATCGCATCGACCGGGAACGCCAGCGGGTGACGGCGGCGGCGGCGGCGCTGGATATCGTGGCGGTGGCCAACGAGCATGATCGGGTTGATGCAGCCGCGATGGCGGTGGCCAACGAGCTGGCGACACGGCTGGGCGCGGCACGGGTTGCCATCGGCCTCGATGCTGGGGCGGGCACGTATCTGCTGGCGCTGTCACACACCGCCTGGTTCAAGCGCAAAACCACACTGGTGCAGGCGATTGAGGCCGCGATGGATGAGGCGGCCGAGCAGCGTGCCACGGTTCGCGTGCCGGATGCTCCCGGTGAGACGCAGCGCATTCAGGTGGCGCATGAGGCGCTGCGCACGATCTGGGAGGAACATGGCGCGCTGACGAGCTTCGCGCTGATGACGGATCGCGGTGCGGTGGGTGCGATCACGGTGCTGCATACCGAGCCGCCGGGTGAGGCGGTGGTGCGGCTGGGCGAGGCGATTTCGACGTTGTTGGGTCCGTTGCTCGATCAGAAGCGGCGGGCTCGGCGGATGGTGTCTGGCCGTGTGGTGGATGGCGCGCAGGATGCGTTGGCGGCGCTGATCGGGCCGCGTCATTTGGCGTGGAAACTGGCCGGTGCGGTGGCGGCGTTGGGGTTGGCGGCGGTGCTGGTGGTGCCGACATCATTCCGGGTGTCGTCCAAGGCGGTGCTGGAAGGGCGCGTGCAGTTGTCCGCCCCGGCCCCGTTTGAGGGCTTTATCGCCACGGCTCCGGCGAAGGCTGGCGATATCGTCCATAAGGGTGACGTGCTGGCGACGCTGGATGATCGTGATTTGCAGTTGGAGCGGGTGCGCTGGCAGAGCGAGCGCGAGCGGTTGATGCTGAAGTCGCGTGAGGCGATGGCCAAGCATGATCCCGGCACGAGCGGGCAGCTGGATGCGGAGTTGCGGCAGACCGAGGCCCAGGCGCAGCTGACGGCGGAGAAGCTGGCGCGCACGCGGATCACAGCACCGATCGATGGCATTGTGGTGTCCGGTGATCTGTCGCAATCGATCGGCGCTCCGGTGGAGACGGGCAAGGTCTTGTATCAGGTGGCACCGCTGGATGATTACCGCGTGATCCTGCGCATGGATGAGCGCGATGTCAGCCATGTTCGTGCAGGCCAGACCGGGCATTTGCTGCTGCATGGGCAGACCGGTGACAGCCTGGGCTTCACCGTGCAGCGGCTGACCTCGGTGGCCGAGACCGATGCAGGGCACAACACGTTCCGGGTCGAGGCGGCACTTGATGCCACTGGGGATGCGGCGCGGGCCTCGTTGCGGCCGGGCATGGAGGGGATTGGCAAGATCGAAGTGTCCGACCGCTCGGTGGCCTGGGTGTGGACGCGCAGCCTGCTCGATTGGGCGCGCATGTTCATCTGGACCTGGACGCCGTAGGGGCACGCAGATGGCGGGGAGTTTCTTCACCCAAAGCTGGTATCGCGTGGCGGGGCTGAAGCCGCGTCTGGCGGATCATATCGATGTGACGCGGCACCGTTATGCTGGGCAGGCTTGGTATGCGCTGTCTGATCCGGTCTCGGGCCGGGTGCATCGGCTGACGCCGCAGGCCTATCTGTTCGCGGCGCGGATGGACGGCAAGCGCACCATCGATGCGATCTGGCAGGACATGGTGGGTGAGCTCGACACCGAGGCACCGGGGCAGGAGGATATTGTTCAGCTACTGATGCAGTTGCACAGCTCTGACCTGCTAGTAGGTGATATTCCGCCCGATGCTGGGGAAATGCTGCTGCGGCGCAACCGGCAACAACGTTCGCTGTGGCTGCGCAATCTGTGCTCGCCGTTGTCGATGCAGTTTCCGTTGATCGACCCTGACCGGTTTCTGACCCGCACGATGCCGCTGCTGCGGCCGTTTCTCGGCTGGGTGGGGCTGGTGGCGTGGCTGCTGCTGGTGCTGACCGGATTGGTGATTGCGGGCGAGCATTGGAAGGAGCTTTCAGCCAATCTGCTCGACCGGGTGATGGCGGCGGAAGGGCTGCTGGTGCTGGGGCTGTGCTATCCGATTGTGAAGGCGCTGCACGAGTTGGGCCACGGCTATGCGGCCAAGCGCTTCGGCTGCGAAATCCGCGAGATGGGCGTTATGCTGCTGGTGTTCTTCCCGGTGCCATATGTGGACGCCAGTGCATCCTCCGCGTTGCCGAGCAAGTGGCAGCGGGCGGCGGTGGCGGCGGCGGGCATCATGGTGGAACTGGCGCTGGCGGCGATTGCAGCGATTGTGTGGGCGGAGGCAGAGCCCGGCGTGCTGCGCGCAGTGGCATTCAACGTGATGTTGATTGGTGGCGTTTCGACGGTGGTGGTGAACGGCAACCCGCTGCTGCGGTTTGATGGTTATTACGTGCTGACCGATGTGCTGGAGATGCCGAACCTACAGCAGCGCTCGACCCGCTTCATGGGGTATCTGGTCAATCGGCACATCTTCCGCGTGCCACTGCTGCCGACGCTGCCGGCCAATCTGTATGAGCGGGCGGTGATGTTCATTTATGCGCCGACGTCGTTCGTCTACCGGATTCTTGTGATGGTGGGCGTGTCGCTGTTCGTGGCCGGGCATTACTTTGTGGTCGGTGTGGCGATGGCGGTGGTGACGACGGTGATGGCGCTGCTGTGGCCTGCCGCCAAGGCGTTGTGGAAGGTTGCGACCGGCTTGCAGTATCGCGTGTGTCGGGGGCGGGCGGTTGGGTTCACGTTTGGGGCCATTGCGGCCGTGGTGGCGGGGGCGCTGTTCATTCCAGCACCGGTGCACAGCAATGCGGAGGGCGTGATCTGGCTGCCGCAGGAGGCGATGGTGCGTGCTGGCGCGGATGGCTTTGTGTCCCGCGTGGTGGTGCAGCCGGGTGCGATGGTGGCCAAGGGCGACGTGCTGTTCAGGTTGTCGCATCCGATTGCCGAGGCGAAGCTGCGGGTGGTGGCGGCGCGGGTGGACGAGTTGGCAGCTAAATACGCGGCGGAGTGGGTGACGGACCGGATTGCTGCCGCGGTGACGGGGTTCGAACTCAATCAGGCGCGCGCGACATTGGCTCGGGAGAAGGTGCGGATCAGCGATGAGACAGTGCGGGCACCCTCGGATGGGCGGTTCAATCCGAGCAAGCCTGCGACCGATTTTGTCGGCAGCTATGTGAAGCTGGGTGAGTTGGTGGGTTACGTCACGCCACCTGCTGGCGCGGTGGCACGGGTGCTGGTGCCGCAGGGCGATATTGGGCTCGTGCAAAGCAGGTTGCGCCGTGTTGAGGTGCGGCTGGCGGATCGGCACACGGATTTGCCGTCATCGCTGTTGCGTGCGGTGCCTGCGGCGGACGACACGCTGCCGAGTGCTGCGTTGGCGAGTGACAATGGAGGCTCGGTCTTCACCGATCCGCGCTTTCAGCAAGGGCCGAAGGCGTTTGAGCGGCATTTCCAGTTCGACGTGACTCTGCCGGAGGGCGAGATGGCGGTGGCGGAGAGCGGCTTCGGCGCACGCGTGTTCGTGCGGTTCGATTACGCGTGGGAGCCGGTTGGGGCTGCGCTGTATCGGCGTGTGCGGCAGGGGATGCTGAGTCGGTTCGAGACTTAGAGCAACGCCCGACCAGATTGAACCGTTCCGGTGCAATCTGGTCGGCGCTAAGTTGCTCTAGGGTCTGTTGAGAATTAGGGGATTCCCTTGATCACGGCGTCTGTGATTCAAGCTCTGAAAGGAGTTTGG
>CAIJTR010000018.1 GCA_903823665.1 uncultured Rhodospirillales bacterium | reverse complement strand
GGGTGGTTGATGTTGGCCGGGATGATGGCGCGGCCACGGGCGATTTCGGAGCGGACGAATTCCGGTGTGACGTGCTCGGGGAGTTCAGCGCCGAAGCTCTCACCATCGGCGATGCGCTCAGCGGCCCAATCGAGGGCTGCGGCACGGCCGAGGTTTTCGCGGTGGGCGACGTAGATCATCTCCTCGGTGATGATGCCGGCGCGGGCGAACTCGTATTGCGTGACCATCTGGCCGGGCTTTGCGGCCTGGATGATCTGGCTGGCTGGGCAGGGGGCGACGAGTTTGTCACCTTCGACGAAGCCATTGTCTTCCGGCTTGACCGCGCGGGGTTCGACGCGGGCGAATTGACGGGCGGCGATCCAGGGGGCGCGGATCGGCGGCAGGCCTGCTTCGAGGTCGATATTGGCGGTGAGGTCGGTGTAGGGGCCGGACGTGTCGTACGTGCGGAACGGGGCTTCGTTCGCGGACGGGTCGAGCGGGATTTCGCGGAACGGCACCCGGATGTCTGGCCTGCCTTCGGGCGAGGAATAGATTTTGTGCGAGCCGAAAATCGGACCGGTGGTCACGGTGCCCGGGTTTGCGCCGGTCTTGGCGATCTCGTTCATGGTCGCGTCCTCTCGCTATGGCTCTGGCGGAGTGGAGGCGGGGTGCCGCCGATTGCGGCTTCGAGCCCGTCCCTACGCCGGTGTGAACCGGATCAGGTTATCAGGGTCATCGCGCCCCGGACTGCTCCGGCCTGCGAACTCTCAGCCCCTCACGGGACACCCCTCGGTAGATCGGAAGGTGTGACTGTGACGGGCGGATGTCAATGTGTGGCGGCTGTCTCCTTTTCACCCCACACCAGTTTACGGAAATCAAAACCGCTCTCCAGTGTGGGTTTGATCAGCTGGAAATAGGGCGATACGTCGAAATCGCGGGGGGCGTAGAGTGAGTGGTGGCGAATGCGCAGAACCTCAGCCACACAATGGGGGCATTCTGCGGAGGGTGCTGGGGTGGCGTCCACATGCGGCAGGACGGGGTAGCCGATGGCTTCGAAGGCCTGCGCGATGAGGGTGGAGCAGATAGCGCGGGTGGGATCACCGCTGCCGAGTTCGATCATGCGGCGGCGAAACCGGGCTGGGACCGGCGGGGTGGGCATGAGATAGCGCGCGAGGTCGATGACGTTGCGCAGGTCGTATTGATTGCCGATGCGGGCGATGGCGGCGTTGCAGACGGTCTCGCACTCCGCTGGGGTCAGGCCGACCGGACGGCAGATGCGGGTGTGGAAGCCGTCGAATTCTGAGAACCCAATGCTGCGCACGCCTTGCTCCAGATCGGCCTCAACGAAGCAGTGATCAGCTTGGGCAAGGCGGCCTTCGGGTTGCGGGCCAACATAGAGGGCAGCGTGCGACCAAGTGGATTGTGTGAGATACTTGATCGCGGCCGAGATACGGCTGTGGCCTTCAACAAGGAGCACATCCCCCGGTTGGAGCGCCTCGCGCAGGGCCTCGGCCGGGGAGGCTCGGCTGGTGCTGTGGACGTGCTGCGCCGCTGTTAAATAACGAGCCAGCGCACTGCCGATGGCGCGCGATATCCGGTTCATGCCGTTTTTTTCCTCCGCGCGACTGTTTTAGAGCAACGCCCGACCAGATTGAACCGTTCCGGTGC
>CAIJTR010000017.1 GCA_903823665.1 uncultured Rhodospirillales bacterium | reverse complement strand
TGAGCCGAACCACGGTGGCCAAATGGCGGGCACGCACAAACACCGCCGATGCCCCGATGGGGCCGCGCGCTCCCGCCAGCACCATGCTCACGCCTGTGGAAGAGGCAATGATTGTCGAGTTCCGGCGTCGCACCCTGCTGCCGCTTGACGATGTGCTCGGATGTCTACGCAACACTATCCCAAAGCTGACCCGAGCCTCCGTTGCGCGTCTGGTTTCAATTTTTGAGTAATTTCCGAGACTGCCGCGTCTGGCCGTTCGGAATGAGCATGAGGTTCTAGTAATCACAACCCGGAGAGACCGGCTTGTCCGCACCCAAGCAGCTCATCGAGAGCAAATATGCGTCAGGTGCGGCTGTGATTGGCCTTTTGCTGGCTGTGCTGCTGACGCATGGCAACCTATGGGCCGACTTTGGCGTGTTGGCGTTGATTTCGGGGCTTGGCCGGGCCAACCGCCTCAATTTCCCCAAACGCAGGAATACCAATGATGATTAAGACAACTGGCGAGACGGGAAACATTGTTCGTGAGGTTGTCGGTGTGTTCGACAGCACCGCACACCTGGAGGATGCGGTCGAACGAATGGGCGTGGCTGGCATTGATCGTGCGGACATTTCAGTGCTCGGCGTCGACCGGCAGCATCCAAGCCATAGGACCAACACGGCAGATCATGTAACAGCAAGATCCGTTCTGGATATTTCGGATGATCCCAACACGCCGACGACCGCATTCGTGTCTGGTGGTTCAAGAGGTGATGCGCGCGGCGTGGCATCCGCAGTGCCCCTGCTGATCGGCGGGATGGGTGCCGCCTGGGCTGTGGCCGCGAGCGGCGGGGCGCTGCTGTTTGCAGTCGGTGCCACCGTTGCGAGTGGTGCCGTGGGCGCTGGCCTGGGCGCGCTTCTCTACAATGCCATTGATCAACGCTACGAAACGTCCATCAGCCACCAACTGGCGCAGGGTGGGTTGATCCTATGGGTGCGTGTGGCTGATAGCGCAATTGAAGAGAAGGCGCTGGCGATACTGCGGGCCTGTGGTGCCGGATCTGTCCACACCCACATGATCGACCGGCCTTGGGGCGTCGCGGCCTCCCCGTTGCACGGAGTTCAACCCGACCCATTTCTTGAGCAAGATCACAGCCCGGACACTGTTTAGTCACTGATTGACAAAGACAGCGGAGGGCCTGTCGCATAAGGCTCGAACCTCACGCGACCATGGCCGCCCGCCCAGCATCACTCAGGGCGCTGCAGCACCAGACCAGTCTGGAGCCCGCCAGGACGGACCGCATTTGAAGGCGTTGAAATGGAAAACGCCCTTCGAGGCGATCAACCTTGCATGGACGAAAACCACAGAAATCTTCAAATTTAATCCGCGTCACCTCATCTCGGGACCAAACACCTAGATTGAGGGCGACAAGCGTGCAGGCGAAAAGAGAGAGCGCATCCATGCCGGGTAGCAACCAGGAACACCTTCGAGGCAAGGTCGCAATCGTCACCGGTGGTGGCCGGGGGCTTGGCCGGGCGATGGCATTGGCTCTTGCTGCGGCAGGAGCGAACGTAATTGTCACCGCTGCCCGGGAAGCCGCTGAAATCGAGGCGGTCGCCACTCAGGCAAGTGCAGGACGCATAATCCCACTGCTGGCGACCGTCGCCCAACCAGACGAATGTGACCGCGTGGTGGCTCTGGCTGCCGAGCGCTTTGGTCGCCTGGACATCCTGGTCAACAGCGCTGGCCGAGGAATGAAATATGTCAGTGAAAACTTTCTGACCGAACCAACCCGCTTTTGGGAAACTGATCCCGCAGTCTGGCAGATGGTGATCGACACCAACGTGAATGGCCCGTTCTACATGGCGCGGTCTGCCGTGCCGGTTATGCTCAAGGGCGGCTGGGGCCGCATCATCAACGTGTCCATGAACCATCAGACAATGCGTCGGGCTGGGTTTTCACCCTACGGTCCCTCCAAGGCGGCATTGGAGTCCGAAACGGTCATTTGGGCGCAGGATCTCAACGCAACCGGCATCACCGTCAACGCCATCCTGCCCGGCGGGGCGACGTTGACGGGGATGATCCCCGACGGTGTGACCGATGCTGTCAAAGCGAAGCTGCTACCGCCCGAGATCGTAGTCCAGCCACTTCTATGGATGTCATCTGAAGCGTCCAATGGCGTCACGGGCAAACGGTTCGACGCATCGCTATGGCGGTCAGATGTGTGCCCTGATGATGCTGCCGCACAATCTGGGCAAGCGCTCTAACAAAGGAAGAACTTGAGGATGGCCGATACGTCGTTTACTGCGGAATTTCAGCAAGGCTGGTCCGCCGCACTTACTGCCGCCAAGCAGTGGCACGAAGCTCAGGCAAAGAAAGCCCTCATGCTGTCGAAGCGGTCCCGCTTCCCCAAAAATTTGGAGCGCGAGGCCGAAGTGCATGAGCAGTCTGCGGTGATGATGCTAACCCTCAGCCCAGACGATGTTTAGGGTCTACGCAAAAATAATCGTGAGACCAGTTTTTATGTCTAAAATATAAAAATAAACAAATTAATGAGTAAATCCCGAGGCTAACATACTTGCGAGTGTATGTGAGATATAGTCGCGTAAACATCCGATGGCATTAAACCATGTCTATTGCAAGATGTCGGGGGGCGTCCTTGCCCATGTCACTTTCACGAGCCACTCGGCAGTTTATCGTCGGCATTGCAGGCATCTGCGCAGTCTTGTCGCGTGGCCCGTTGGCGATCGCGCAGACAATACTGCCCCTGGCACCGATGCAGATCGATCAGTTGACAGCACCGATTGCACTCTACCCCGATGCTCTTCTCGCGCAAATACTGATGGCTGCCACTTACCCGTTGGAGATCGGTGAGGCGGACCGGTGGGCAAAGGTGCCTTCACATGAGGCGCTCAAGGGCAACGAACTGATCGAGGCTTTGTTGCAGCAGTCTTGGGAGCCTAGTGTAAAGTCGCTCACAACCGTTCCATACACCCTCCATATGTTGGATCGCAATCTGAATTGGGCAACCCAACTCGGCAACGCGTTCCTTGTGGATCAATCCGCTGTGATGAATTCGGTTCAGCGACTGCGCCAAAAGGCTCTGACAGTTGGCAAGCTTAAATCCACCGACCAAATGAAGGTGTTGGCCATCGACGGCAGCGTTGCAATCGCCGCGACTGATCCAACCAATGTCTTTGTTCCAATCTACAACCCTGGCAAGATCTTCGGTGTCTGGGGCAATCCGATGTATCCTCCCAATGCCATCGCTGGTAAATTCCCAGGCGTTGAAATAGGGCCAGCAGGGTTCGGCTGGTACAACGCGCAGATCGTCGGCGCGCTCTGGAATTGGGAGGGCGTGGATTGGGGTGGTCATCAAATTAATATCAACCCAGGTTGGTTCAACGCCATGAACCGCAATCACGCTTCCATCAGTTCCAACGTTTGGCAGCACGACCCGTTGCATCGGGGTGGCGTGCCATATCCCAGCCCCACCGTGCGGGTTCGCTTTGAAAGTGGCCCAACACCGAACCACGCAGCACTGGGATCTTCTGTTGTGGACGGGTATATCGGGGCCGCAGGACTGCCTGGTACGCCAAGTCAGCCACAAGCGCCCCCGCCGTTTTTCGGCCCACGCACGCAATTACGTGCGGTTGATCCTCCGCCGCTGATGCCTCTGCCAGCAGGCCCACCGCCGCCGCCCATCGAAGTGTTCGCGCCGCACACACCAAACCGGGCGGAGGGGATGAGACGGTGAGCACCGCACATTGTGGGATGACTGACCGCCGGGACCTTCATTCTTAGGCGGTCTTGGTTCGTCTAAGTGTGCCAGAATGCAGTCTAGGTCTAGCTGTTTGGCCCACGCTCCATGGACTCCGGCTGCCAGCGCCGTGCGTTGAGCCCGGCCAGAACTGCGGGATTGACGCAACTCATCGGCCAGCGCCCCGATAGCGCCAACGCCAGTTCCTGCCCAACGCGCCGCTTGCGAGCGGGATCGAACCGGGCGGAGGCCGAGGCCACGTGTGCCGTCAGGATTACGTTGTCCATTTGCAACAGCGGATTGTCCTGCTGCGGTGGCTCGGTTGCGAGCACATCCAGCGCCGCACCCGCAATCCAACCCTGCTGCAGGGCCGTGATCAACGCCGCCTCGTCCACCGTTGTGCCGCGACCAGTGTTGATGAAGATCGCAGACGGCTTCATCATCCGGAAGTGCTTCTCGGTCAGCATGCGTTGAGCTTCCGGCGTTGCCGGTGCGTGCATAGATACAAAGTCGGATTGACGCAGCACTTCCTCGAAGGTAGCCGGTTCTACCCCATAAGGCGGCATCACCAACTCCTCCACATACGGGTCATAGCCGAGCATTCGCAGCCCGAACGGCCGGGCGCGCAAGGCCATGGCGCGGGCCACGTGGCCAAATGCGATGAAGCCGAGTGTTTGGCCCATCAGCCGTGGGAATTGCAGCAACTGTGGCCGCCCTTCGCGCCAGCGGCCGGTGCGGACCATGCGATCCTGCTCCACCAGCCGGCGAAATCCGCCCAGCATCAGTGTCATGGCGTGATCGGCCACCTCCTCGATGAAGGTGTCGGGCACGTTGGTCACCGGAATGCCCTTGGCGGTGGCGGCTACGATGTCAACGCTGTCCACACCGACGCTGCCGAGGACGATTGCGCGGCACTTCGTCAGGCGATTGATGATCGTGGCGGAGATGCCAATGCCTTTGCCGTAGATCGCATCAGCGTCTTTCGCAGCCTCCGCAAACTCTGCCTCATTCGCGGGAGCCTCGATGATCTCAGCATCCAGGCCCGCGAGTGCTTCCATCTCGTAGTCGTAGCCGCCGCCGGCCACCGTGAAGCTGGCACCAGCGGGAGTGAAGATCTTGAATTTGGCCACGCTGCTCTCCTGCAACGACAATCAGCCCCGATGCTGATGCACCGGGGCTGAACTTTGTTCTCAACGATAGAAGCGTTTCGCCCGGCGCTCGGCTTCCTTCACCGCTTCCTCAGGCGTCGCCTGTCCGCTGCTGACGGCGGCAAACATCTGCACGTTGACATAGTCCGCCGTGGCCGCACCCGAGGCTTGGCTGATCGGGCCTTTGTAGCCGTTCCAGTATTCCATGCCGCAGGTGTCGCGATAGGCGGCGATCTTGGGGTCGGATGTCCAAACCGCTGACTGCGCATAGGCTTTCAGTGGTTGCGCCCAATAGCCGATGCAGCCCGTCAGCCATTTCTCATACTGATCCTGCTCCATCATGAAGCGGATGAATTCCTTCGATGCATTGGGGTATTTGCTGTGCTTGAACACCATCGCATTAAGGATCAGCGCCGTCTCTGGCCGCGTTTTGGAGACGCCAAGCGGCATCGGTGCGTGGTCGGTGTCAGCGGTTTGGGCGGCCTTGGTCGGGTCATTTTTGAAGGCAAAATAAACCGACACACCGTTTTGCGTCATCGCGATCTGCTCAGCGAAGAACGCCTTGTTGTTCGATGGGTCCTGCCAGCCCAGCGTGCCGTCGATGAAGTTCGGATAAAGCTCCTTGGCGTATTTCAACGCCTCGATCGTCTCCTTGCTGTTGATGGCAACCTTGTTGTCCTCATCAACCAACTTGCCGCCATGCGACCAAAGCAGCCAATGGCAGTAGGAGTTCGCATCGCCCACCGCATTGCCCAACGCAAAGCCCGAGGGATGGCCGATCTTCTTGAGGTTCTGACACAGCTTGAGGAAGTTCGCATGATCCGTCGGGATGGCGTCAAAGCCTGCCTCCTTCACCCAGGACTTGCGGTAGACGATCGGCCCGCCGGAGCCACCCATCGGGATCGAGATCCAGTTGTTGGTGCCCCATTTTTTGCCGTAACGCTCGGCCAGCGAATACCAGCCGCCGTATTTTTTGCCGAGATATTCAGCGATGTCGCTGACCTCGACCACTCTATCGGCATAGATGTGCGGATCATCCGGCCATGCCACCACCACGTCTGGCCCTGCACCGGTGTTCGCGGCCACCGCCACCTGTGGACGTAGATCCTCCCAGCCAACGAAATCCACGCGCACGGGAACGCCGGTGGCGGCAGTGAACTTCGCGATGTTCTCGCGGAAGATCACTTCATCTGGGTCGAGAAACTTGGTCGGACGCAGAACGCGCAGCGTGGCACCGTTTTCCAGCGGCAGCTTCGGCGGTGCCACATCGGCCACCGGAATGGCCGAGCGGGCAAAATTCGGAAGTGCCAGCGAGGCGGCAGCAGCGGTGCTGGTGCCTAGAATGGACCGTCTTGTGATGATGTTCATCAAGTTTCCCCTTTTTGTTTTTGTGGAGAGCAGCTTCGTCTATTCCTTGACGGCTCCTGTCAGGGATGAGACGTAGTATTCAACAAAGAACGAGTAGAAGATCGCAACCGGCAGCGAGCCCAGCAGGGCCCCGGCCATCAGCGAGCCCCATTGATAGACGTCGCCCTGCACCAGCTCGGTGAGGATGGCGACGGGCACGGTTTTCTTCTCAGACGACGAGATGAAAGCCAGCGCGTAGATGAACTCGTTCCAAGATAACGTGAAGGCGAAAATGCCCGCCGAGATCAGCCCCGGCACCGCCAGCGGCAGGGTGATCCGGCGCAAAATCTGCAGGCGTGAGGCCCCGTCGATCAAGGCGCATTCTTCGAGTTCGTAAGGAATGCTCTTGAAGTATCCAATTAGCAGCCATGTGCAGAACGGGATCAGAAACGTCGGATATGTCAGCACCAACGCCCACGGGCTGTCGAACAGGCCCATGCTGTAGACGACGCTGGCGAGCGGGATGAACAGGATCGATGGCGGCACCAGATAGGCGAGGTAAATGCCCAGCCCCACCCATTTTGAGCCCTTGAACCGCAGCCGCTGAATGGCGTAGGCGGCGAGCACGCTGGAGAACAGTGAGATGAACGTGGCCCCAAATGCCACCCCCATCGTGGTGACCAGCCAGCGCGGATACTGTGTGTCGAACAGCAGCTTGCGGATGTTGTCCAGAGTGGGCGAACTCACCCAGAACGGATTGTTGTTTTTGTAGTCCAGCAACTCGCTGTTCGGTTTGAACGCGGTGATCGTCATCCAGTAAAACGGGAACAGCAAAATGAGCAGGAAGCAGGCGAGCGGCAGGTAAATCGTGATCAGCCTTCGTGCCTTGCTGTCCCAGGCCATGGTCTGCGGCCCTTCGGCCTCGGAGAGCTGGTCGCGCACGGCGTCACTCATCGCTGCCACCTTGCTGCCATTTGCGCTGACCAATGGCGAAGTAGCTGAACAACGTCGCCAGGATCAGGAACGGGATCATCGACACCGCAATCGCGGCCCCTTCTCCCAAGGCGGCACCGGGAATGCCGCGTTGAAATGCCAGCGTTGCCATCAGATGGGTGGAATTGATCGGCCCGCCCCGGGTGATGGCGTAGACCAGCTGGAAATCGGCGAAGGTGAACAGCACCGAGAATGTCAGCACCACCGCCAAAATCGGCATCAGCAACGGCACCGTTACCTTGCGGAAGCGTTGCCAGGATGACGCACCATCCAGCATCGCCGCCTCGTACAGTGAGGGCGAAATGGTCTGCAACCCGGCCAGGAGCGAGATCGCCACGAATGGAATGCCCCGCCAGACATTGGCCACGATCAGCGACCACCGCGCGTGCCAGGGCGTGCCAAGAAAATCGATATAGCTCGACAGAATATGCAGCTTGTCGACGAGCACATACGAGACGATCGAGAACTGCGGATCATAGATCCACCAGAACGCGATGGCGGACAGCACCGTGGGCGTGATCCACGGCAGCAGAATGACGGCGCGGATCAGAGACTTGATCGGCAGGTTCTCGTTCAGCAGCAAGGCCAGCCACAGCCCGAGTGCGAATTTCAGCACAGTGGCCACTGCCGTATAAAATACAGTGAACCACACCGCGTTGAGAAACACCCGGTCTTCCAGCAGATATTGGAAATTCTCCAGCCCGACCCACACGCCGGGGCGGCCGAGTTTGGTGTCGGTGAACGACAGATAGATGCCCAGGCCAAGCGGGTAGGTGAGGAACACGGCCAGCAGGCCGAACGCCGGCAACAGGCAGATGGCAATCAGAAACGGCTTGCTGTCAAAGAGGCGTGCCAGCGGCGAGGGTGCTTTGCGCACCGGTGTCCAGGAGATGGTCTCGGCACCGCTCATGCCATACGCATCCCGCTGGACGGGTCGAACAAATGCGTGTGCATCACGTCTGGCGAGATGTGCAGTGTCTCACCTGGCCGCGCACTCACCCGCTCGCGGAAGGCGCAGATCACGCGCTGCCCACCGATTTCGGCCACAACCTGCGTTTCGGAGCCGGTGGGCTCGACCAGACGCACGATGGACGCAACACCTGCATCATCCAGCCGCCAATGCTCCGGCCGCACGCCGTAGGTCACGGCCATGCCATCCGAGCCGCCAGGGCCGGGCGGCAGTGGCAGCATCATATCGCCAAAGCGAAACGCCCCGTTCTGCACGGTGCCTTTGAGGAAGTTCATCGACGGCGAGCCAATGAAGCCCGCCACGAACAGATTGGCCGGGCGATCATACAAATCCAGCGGTGCGCCGATCTGTTCCACTCGGCCGCCCTGCATCACGACGATCTTGTCGGCCATCGTCATGGCTTCAATCTGATCATGCGTCACATAGATCGTGGTGGTCCGTAACCGCTGATGCAAGTCCTTGATCTCGCCGCGCATCTGCACGCGCAGCTTGGCGTCGAGATTGGACAGTGGCTCGTCGAACAGAAACACCTGTGGGTCGCGAACAATCGCCCGCCCCATCGCCACGCGCTGGCGCTGGCCGCCGGAGAGCTGGCGCGGGTAACGGTCGAGCAGCGAGCCAAGGCCCAGAATCTCCGCCGCCCGTGAAACTTTCTGCTCCTGCACGGCTTTTGGCGCATTGGCCAGCGTGAGCGAGAAGGCCATGTTGTCGCGCACCGTCATATGCGGATACAGAGCGTAATTTTGTAACACCATTGCAATGTCGCGCTCTTTGGGGGCGACGTTGTTGACCACGCGACCGCCAATGGCGATCTCCCCGCGGCCGACGTTCTCAAGTCCTGCAATCATCCGCAGCAATGTCGATTTGCCACAGCCGGATGGTCCCACTAGCACCGCGAACTCGCCGTCAGCCACCTCTACACTCACGCCATGCAGAATTTGCGTTGTGCCGAAGGCCTTGCGGACGTCGCGTATCGAGACCTCTGCCATACCGGATACGCTGCCTTCCCTTTGAGCGCGGGGCTTTGTTGCCCTTATCACGATGACGTTAGGCGATACGTCCTGGGTTGGCCATGCGCAAATTGTGGTGGTGAGGCTGGATTACGCTTCGTCCGCCCGAAGGCACGCCACCGGCCAAGTTCCACCGCGCGCATCAAGGGCCGGTCGTTCGGCTGCGCATTGTGGCAGCGCAATCGGGCAACGTGGGTGGAACGCACAGCCGGAGGGTGGTGAAAGCGGGCTTGGCAACTCACCGCGCACCGCCGGCTCACCCCGCAATAGGCCGGGCGTGAGTTGCGGCACTGCGGAAATAAGGGCGCGGGTGTAGGGATGGCGAGGGGCCGTGAAGATGTCCTCGACAGGGCCAATTTCCACCACTCGGCCCAGATACATCACCGCCACCCGGTGCGTCATGTGTCGCACAAGGCGCAAATCATGCGTGATGAACACCAGCGCCAAGCCCAGGCGCTCCTGCAACTCCATGAACAGGTTGACGATTTGAGCCTGAACCGAAACGTCGAGCGCTGAGACGGGCTCATCGGCGATGATCACGCGAGGTTCCACGGCCAGTGCCCGGGCGATGCCGATGCGTTGCCGTTGACCGCCGGAGAACTCGTGTGGGTAGCGTGTAGCGGCCGTGGCGGGGAGCTGCACAAGATCGAGGAGAGATGCCACACGGGCGTTGATCTCCGCTGCCGGCACGATTTCATGCACCCGCAACGCCTCGGCCAGCGTGCTGCCCACGGTCATGCGCGGGTTCAGTGAGGCATAAGGGTCTTGGAACACCATCTGCACCGCACGATTGAACTTGCGTCGCGCCGGGCCTTCCAGCGATCCGACATCGGCGCCGTCGAAACTGATGTTGCCCTCATCCGGCTCGATGAGCCTTACCAGGCAGCGCGCCAGCGTGGATTTCCCACAGCCACTTTCGCCCACAATACCGAGCGTTTCCCCCGCAGACACATCAATCGACACGTCAGACAGCGCGTGCACCACCGGGCGCGGCTTTCGGGCAAGCATATCCAGCAGACCGCGGTTGCCCGGAAACCGACGAGTGAGATTGCTGGCGGAAAGCAGAGCGCTCACAGCCGTGCCCGCCCATAGCAAGCGCTGCTGCGCGTTGCTTCTTGGACAAAGGGTGGACGCGTCGTGGTACAAAGTGGCTCGCTCACGGTGCAACGTGGTGCAAACGCGCAGCCAGGGGAGGGTGCGTCCAGACGCGGTGCCATGCCGGGGATCGGAATGAGCTTGGCCTGGGCGGGACCGGAGCCTGGCATCGCACGCAGAAGGGCCGCGGTGTAGGCGTGATGTGGATTGGCGAACACGTCTGCGGTTGGTCCCGTCTCACACACCCGCCCGGCATACATCACCGCCACCCGCGTGCAGGTTTCCGCAACCACGCCGAGGTCGTGCGTGACAAGCAGCAGCGCCATGCCGAGCTCGTCCTTGAGGCGCAGCAGGAGCCGCAGAATCTGGTCCTGAATGGTGACGTCGAGTGCCGTGGTCGGTTCATCTGCCAGCAACAGCGCAGGTGACGCTGCAAGGGCAATTGCGATCATCGCACGTTGGCGCATTCCGCCTGAGAATTCGTGCGGGAACTGTGCAAGTCGCGTAGCACCCGATGCGATGCCCACCTGATCAAGCAGCTGCAACGCGCGAGCCTGGCGCTGAGCTTTGTCCATCGTGGTATGTGCAATCAACGACTCTTCGATCTGCAGCCCAATCGGCAACACCGGATTGAGGGCGGCCATCGGTTCCTGAAAGATAATGCCGATCTGCGCGCCCCTGATCGGCAGCATCTGGTCGTCGGACAGCGACAGGAGCTCTTGACCCCGCCAGCGAACCGAGCCGGTCACCCTCGCATTTGCATGCAACAGTCGCGCTACCGCACGCAGACTGACCGACTTGCCGGAGCCGCTTTCGCCAACAAGGCCCATCACCTCACCGGGTGCCACGTCGAGAGCAACACCATCCACGGCGAAGATCGGCCCCCTGCTGGTGTCGAACACCACGCGCAGTTCGCGAACGGTCAGGCCGGTACTGTCATCGCGGCTCGCCATCATCGTTTCACGTCCAGCAATGCCGCCAAGCCGTCACCTGCCAGTGAGAAGCCCAGACCCGCCAGCACGATGGCAACACCCGGCGTCAGGCTCACCCAAGGGGCGGTTGTGAAGAAGTTACGTCCGTCCGCAATCAGCGCGCCCCATTCGGCCTCGGGTGGTTGTGCGCCGAGGCCGAGATAGCCAAGGCTGGAGCCGAGCAGGATGGCGAGCGCCATGTCGGTCACGGCGTAAACCAGCACAGGGCGCACGGCGTTCGGCAGCACGTGGCGAAACAAAATCCGCCCGGTGGAGTATCCGAGCACGCGCCCGGCCGCGACATAATCGGCAGCCTTCTGCACGCGAACCTCACCGCGCATCAGCCGCGCATAGACCACCCAGCCGACGCAGGCGACAGCGATATACATGTTGATCAGGCCCGGCCCGAGGATGGCCACGATGGCGATGACCAGCACTAAAAACGGAAATGTGACGACGACATCGGCAAGCCTGCCGAACACTGCATCTGCCCAACCTCCATACCAGCCGACCAAAAGCCCGATCAGGCTGCCGATGAGCAGTGGCCCGCCCATGGCGAACACGGCAATCTGCAGGTCGATGCGCGCGGAGTAGATGGTGCGGCTCAGCATGTCGCGACCAAACTGATCGGTGCCGAACAGATGCTCCGGCGAAGGCGCTGCGAGCAGTGCCGCGAAATCGAATTCCAACGGATCGTATGGAGCAAACCACGACGGCACGGCGGCGCAAACGAGCATGAGCAACAGCAGCGCCATGCCGATTGCCAGCGGAATTTTCGCCCTCATCGCCCAACCCGCGGGTCAAGCCACATCTGAACGATGTCAGTTACGAGAAATGCCAGTGACACCAGCACGGCCAGCACCAGCGTGAGCGATTGGATCACTGGATAGTCGCGTGCGAAGATGCTTTCTACCATCAGGCGACCCACGCCCGGCACGGCAAACACGCTTTCGGTGATGACAGCACCGCCAAGCAGTGATCCCACGTGCAGCCCTACCAAAGTAACAGTCGCGATCAGTGCGTTTCGTAACACGTGGCGGCCGAGGATGAGGCGGGAGCGTAGGCCCTTGGCACGTGCGAAATCAACAAACTCTGCTGTCAGCACCTGCAGGATAGCACCCCGAAGGCTTCGCATGAGGATCGCCGCGAAGCTGAACGCCAATGTGCAGGCCGGCAGGAACAGGTGCCAAAGGTGATCCGCCCATCCCTCACCATAGCCGCCCACCGGGAACAAATGCAGTTGCGCTGCGAACACGGTCAGCAGCAACAACCCGACGTAGAATATTGGAGTCGAAAGCCCGACTTGAAACACCGATCGGATGACCAGATCCGGCCACTGATTTTCGCGCATTGCCGCGATGAACGCCAGCGGCACGGCCACCACGATCCCAATCACTGCCGAAAGTCCGGTCAGGATCAGGGTCGCCGGCAGCCGTTCTGCGATCAATTGCGTCACCGGAACCCGGTAGGCAATTGAAACACCAAGCTCCCCGCGGAAGATACCCTCGACGAACGCCAGGAACTGCACCGGAATCGATTGATCCAGGCCGAGCTGGGCGTTGAGCCGGGCAATCGTGGCATCCGACGCGTGATCGCCCAGCATAGCAGACATTGGGTCGCCCGGCAGTAAGCGTGCTAGGACGAACACCACCACGCCAATCAGCAGGAAGCTGGGAACGATCTGAGCCAATCGCCCCAGCAGCCACGCACCTCTGTTCAACGGCCCTGCCTACTTTGCGACGTAGGCAGTTTCGAACAGATTGTTGCCCAGCGGGATCTGCACAAATCCCAAGGCGTTCTTGCGGAATGCCACCGGATACGGCGTCTCGTAGAGGAACACGATCGGTGCCTCCGCCGCATAGATCTCCTGTATTTCCTTGTATTGAGCAGCGCGCTTCTTCACGTCCACTTCCTCGTTGCTGGCGAGGTAAAGCGCATCGACCTTCTTGTTCTGCCAACCCGAATGCAGGCTGCCAATATTCGGGAAATAGGCAAAATACGTCGTGATTTCCCCCGGATCGGAGATGTCGTTGGTCCATGATGCGGTGCGCATCGAGAAATCCTCGGCGCGGTAGCGCTTGGTCAGCGACGGGTTGTCGAGCTGTTCGATCTTCAGCTTCACGCCAATCGCCGCCCACATCTGCTGCAGTGTGGTCAGGGTGTTCAAACCGTCCTGATTGCCTGCCACCATCATGCACGATGTTTCAAAGCCGTTCGGGAAACCTGCTTCTTTGAGAAGCGCCTTTGCCTTCGCGACATCAGCCTTGTAAAGCGTTTGCTTGTGGTGCAGCGGCGTGGTGCTGCTCATGAACGAGGTCATCGGCACGCCGAGCCCCTGCGTCACAATCGCAATGATCGCGTCCTTGTTCACGGCATAGTTCAGCGCTTGGCGAACCTTGACGTTGGACAGCGGATTGTCGGTGCCGTCCTTCAGCTTGGGGTGGCAGTTGAGCGTGATGTAGCTAACCTTGGTGGATGGCCACAGCTCCATGCGGATGTCTTTCTCGGCCTTCAGTTCTTTCACGCGCGAGTATGGCACGAACTCAGTGCCATGCAGTTCGCCCGCCTTCAGCTTCAACAGGCGGGTGCTGTCATCGGGAATGATCTGGAATTCAACCTCGTCCAGATAGGGCAGCGCTTTGCCGTCCTCACCCTTCTTCCAATAGTGCGGGTTGCGCACCAGCTTCATCGAAACGCCGCGCTGCCATGATGACAGCATGAAGGGCCCGGTTCCAACCGGCTTTTCGGCGTAGGCCTTGGCCTTCTCTTCATCCGTGGTGCCCGGTGCCGCTTCGAACAGCTTCTTCGGCAGGACCGCGGTGTTGAAGGTGGCGAGTGCGGCCAGGATCGACGGGTCCGGATGCTTCAGCACCAGCACGATCATCGTGGGCGAGGCAATGCTGACGCTGTCGATCGACGCCACAAGGTCGGTCCAGGGGCCGTTCTTTGGGTTGCGGCAACGATCCAGCGACCATTTCACGTCATCAGCGGTCATTGGTGCGCCGTCGGCGAACTTCACGCCTTCGCGCAACGTCAGTTCGAGCGTTTTGCCGCCGTTCTTCATCTCCCACTTGGTGGCAAGGCCCGGCTGCACGCCGACACCGTCATTGGTCGGCAGCAGCAGTGTGTCATACAGGTTGGTCATCACCCAGATATCGACGTTGGCATCGTTCAGCACCGGGTCGAGGAAGAGGCTGTCGGCATAGCGACCGTAGACCATTTTGCCGCCACGCACGGGGGCCGCCTGCGCAGTGCCCGGCAGACCCATAACTGGCAGGGCGGAGAAACTTGCAGCCAGTGCCAAGCTGGCACGACGCGTCAGACCGTTAACCTTGCTCATGTGTCTCCGCCTATTTTTGAATGGAAGTGAAGCGTGCTTCCGCTCTCGGGACCTGTCAACGGCCCGGCGTACGATAAAGGCGCAGCGCACAATGGGAACGCTGCTTCGTGGAGCTTTTGCTACGCAATGAGGCCCGCTGCGAGCGCCCGGACGGGGCTAGCCCATCCAGAGGCCGCCAGTGATGTTCACCGCCTGGCCGGTCATATAAGCCGCGTCGTCGGACGCCAGGAATGCTACAACCCCCGCAATGTCCTCCGGCGTGCCGGGCCTGCGCATGGGAATGCTCTGAGCGCGGGTGGCTACGTCAGGCAGACCCTGCGCCTTGTTCAGTACCTCCGCCTCGTCGCGCATGCGGGTGTTGACGATGATCCCGGGGCAGATCGCGTTGATACGAATGCCGTGCTCTGCCATTTCCCCAGCCATGCTCTGTGTGAGCCCGATCACCGCGAATTTGCTGGCGCTATACGCGGAGTGATTCGGCACACCCTTCTTGCCCGTCCATGACGACATGTTTACCACCACGCCCCGCCGCCGCTCCTGCATTTGAGGCAAAATCTCCTGGCAGAAGTGGAAAATGCCATCGAGATTCACACCCATGATGCTGCGCCATTGTGCCTCGGTGGTCTGCAGAAACGGTGCCGTCCGAAGGATGCCCGCGTTGTTGACAAGGATGTCGATCGGGCCGAGTGCGTCGGCCAGCGCCCTTGCCCCGCGTGCCACATCGGCTCGTTCGGCAACACTGCCCAGCGCCACCGCGGCCCGTCGTCCTGTCTCGCGGATCATCTCCGCGGTGGTCTGGGCAGCGTCCCCCTCCACATCAAAAATGCCAATGTCGCACCCTTCGTGGGCCAACCGCAGGGCAATTGCGCGGCCAATGCCGGTCCCGGCACCAGTGACGATGGCACTTCGCCCGGCCAGTCCGTTCATCGACATTTCCTCTCACGTTCCTATAGACATTTTTTTATACTGATGAGTATGTTCATCCGTCTGCACGCGAGGCAAGCTGATTTTCATTGTCTCGACGATGCGGCGGGGGAGAGGAATGCCATGGCTGAAGCGACGGATCG
Organism: uncultured Rhodospirillales bacterium; assembly: GCA_903823665.1. Classification (GTDB taxonomy): domain Bacteria; phylum Pseudomonadota; class Alphaproteobacteria; order Acetobacterales; family Acetobacteraceae; genus CAIQQQ01. The sequence goes on along the minus strand of CAIJTR010000017.1, from coordinate 37,387 downwards.
TGCGTCCGCGCCTTTGCATGTCGATGTGATCGTTGTCGGTGCCGGGTTCGCCGGCCTTTATATGTTGCACCGCCTACGCCAGCTCGGGCTGCACGCAATTTGCTTTGAGGCCGGTGCCGGCGTTGGCGGCACATGGTACTGGAACCGCTACCCCGGTGCCCGCTGCGATGTTGAGAGTATGCAGTACTCCTACTCGTTCTCCGAAGAGTTGCAGCAGGAATGGCAATGGAGCGAGCGTTATCCGAGCCAAGCCGAAATTCTGCGATACATCGATCACGTGGCAGACCGTTTCGATCTCCGGCGCGACATTCAACTCGAAACTCGCGTGACCGCCGCGATTTATGATGAGGCCGGGCGGATGTGGAAGGTGTCCACCGATCATGGCACAGAGGCCCACGCGCCCATCTGCATCATGGCCACGGGCGCGCTGTCAGCTGCCAACACGCCGAAATTTCCTGGGCTCGATAGCTTCGAAGGGCGCTGGTTCCACACCGGCAATTGGCCGCATGAGCCAATCGACTTCAGCGGTGAGCGCGTGGCGGTGATCGGAACCGGCTCGTCTGGCATTCAGGCCATCCCACGTGTGGCCGAGCAGGCCACCCACCTGACCGTATTTCAGCGTACGCCGAACTATAGTGTTCCTGCATGGAACAAACCGCTCGACCCGGAGCAGCAGGCGGAGTGGAAAAAGAGCTATAACGAGCATCGGGAGCGCGCCCGCAACACGCGCTCCGGCATTCTCTACGAATACAGCCAACGCGGCGCGTTTGACGTGTCGCCGGAGGAGCGTGTCGCCGAGTTTGAGCGTCGCTGGGCGCGTGGTGGGGCGAATTTCACCCATGCGTTCAACGACATCTTTGTCAATCGTGCAGCCAACGATGAAGCCTGCAACTTCGTGCGTGACCGCATCCGCTCTATCGTGCGCGATCCGAAAGTGGCGGAGATGCTGCTACCGCATGATCACGCGATCGGCACCAAGCGCATCTGCGTAGACACCGGATATTTCGAGACCTTCAACCGTGACAACGTGACGCTCGTTGATGTCCGCACCACACCAATCGAGGCGATCACACCGGTAGGCATTCGCACCAGTGCGGCCGAATACGAACTCGACAGCATTATCTTCGCAACGGGCTACGACGCGCTGACCGGTGCTTTGCAACGCATCGATATTCGGGGTGCGGGAGGCGAACGTCTGCGTGACAAATGGGCACAGGGTCCCCGCACTTTCCTGGGCGTCATGACCGCCGGTTTCCCCAATCTGTTCCTGATCACCGGGCCCGGCAGCCCGTCGATTCTGACCAACGTGATCGTGTCGATCGAGCATCATGTGGGCTGGGTTGCTGAATGCATCGCGCATATGCGGGCGGAGGGTTTTACCCGAATGGACGCTGCACCTGATGCCGAGGACGCCTGGGCGGAGGAGGTGCAGGCTGTCGCCAGCCGCACGTTGTTCACACAATCGAACTCCTGGTACATGGGTGCAAACATCGCGGGCAAGCCCCGTGTGTTCCTGCCCTATGTTGGCGGCTTCCAAAACTATACGCGCATTTGCCAGCAGGTGGCTGAGGACGGCTATCGCGGCTTCATTTTCGCCTCTTGATCATACGAAAGACAGCGGCACATGCGAGCACTTCATAAGGACCCCGCCGGACTGATGGCCCTCATCAAGGCAGCCGGTAGACCGCCGTTTGAGACCCTCACGCCTGACGAGGCACGGCGCATTTATGCCGCCGGAAGACCCGTCCTGCAGCGCGATCCGGCCGAAGTGGCCGTCGTGCAGGACGTCATAGTTCCTGGCCCGGGCGGAGAAATTCGTCTGCGCGTTTATCGTGGTGCCGGAACGCAAGCGAATACCGAGTTGCCTTGCTTGGTATTCCTGCATGGCGGTGGCTGGGTGATTGGCGATCTGGACTCCCATGATGGCGTTTGCCGGAGCCTTGCAAACGCTGCGGCCTGCTGCGTTGTGTCGGTTGATTACCGCCTGGCCCCCGAACATCGTTTCCCCGCCGCCGTCGAGGATGCTGAGGCGGCTTTGCATTGGGTTGCTGCGCACGCGGCCGAATTGCACATCGACGCCACAAGGATCGCGATAGGTGGCGATAGCGCTGGCGGCAATTTGGCTGCTGTGCTGGCCTTGATCGCGCGTGATAGCGGCACCAGCGTACCGGTGTTCCAGGTGCTATTTTATCCCGCCGTCGATCTCACCATGACCTGGGAGAGTTACGATCGCATCACCGAGGGCGTCCCGCTAACCGCCGCCACCATGCGGTGGTTCGTGGAGCACTACATTCCCAGTCCCGCGGATCGCAGTGACTGGCGTGCCTCGCCCATGCGCGCGGCGAGCCTTGCAGGTGTGGCTCCTGCACTGGTGGTCACAGCTGGGCATGACCCGCTTGCCAGCGAAGGTATCGCCTATGCCGAGCGGCTTGAGCGGGAAGGTATCGCTGTCACCGCGTTGCACTTGTCCGATCACGTTCATGGCTTCCTCACGATGAACCGAGTGGTCGCGGTGGCTGATCCGGTGGTGGCGCTCGCCGCCGCTGCCCTGGGTGATGCCTGGAGGTAATATCGCAATGACCAATAAGCTCGAGGCACTCGACATTGTGGTGGTGGGTGCCGGATTTGCAGGGCTCTATGCCATCCACAAGTTCCGTGAGCTTGGCATGTCCGTGCATTGCCTGGAGGCTGCACCGGATGTTGGTGGCGTGTGGTTTCACAACCGCTATCCTGGTGCACGTTGCGACGTCGAGAGCCTGCAATATTCCTACTCGTTCTCGCAGGAAATCGAGGCGGACTGGCAATGGAGCGAGCGTTACGCAGCACAGCCGGAAATTCTTGCTTACATCAATTTCGTCGCTGACCGGCTGGATCTTCGCCGCGATATCTCATTCATGGCGCGCGTGGCATCCTCGATCTGGAATGCGGATGAGCAGATTTGGCACATCACCACGGAAGCGGGAGCAAACTTGCAGGCGCGCTTTGTGATCCTTGCCAGCGGCGGCCTGTCCGTGACGCGCAAACCGGATTTCCCCGGTGTGGACAGCTTCGAGGGCCTCTCATTCCACACAGGGCAATGGCCTGAGGAGCCCGTTGATTTTCAGGGTAAGCGCGTTGCGGTGATCGGTACTGGTTCGTCGGGCATACAGGCAGTGACGGCTATTGCGCCGCAGGTGGCCGAGTTGGTCGTGTTTCAGCGCACGCCCAACTTCATCATCCCCTCACGCAATCGGCCGTTGGACGATGCAGCGCGCCAGCATTGGGCAGAAAATTCAACAGCATTTCGTGCCCGTGCAAAACAGGTTGGCACACTCTACGAGTTCCCATCCGTCGGCGCGCTTGACGTTGATGATGCAGCGCGGCGGGCGGAGTATCAGCGGCGCTGGGATGGCGGCGGGGTGAATTTCGTCCACTCATTCAACAATATCTACACCGACCAGGCCGCCAACGACACTGCCGCAGAGTTCGTGCGGGAGCGTATTCGGGAGATCGTCAACGACCCTGTTACGGCTGCCAAGCTGTGTCCTACGGATCACCCGCTGGGAAGTAAGCGCATCTGCGTGGCGTCAGGCTATTACGAGGCGTTCAACCTCCCGCACGTCAAACTCGTCGATCTGCGCGAGGACTCGCTGGAAGCCATAACGCCGGCTGGCGTGCGCACGGCAACGGTTGAGCACGAGGTCGATATGATCGTGTTCGCCACCGGTTACGACGCTCTGACTGGGGCACTAACTGCCATCGACATTCGCGGCGTGGATGGCAAGAAGCTTTCCGACAAATGGTCAGCGGGGCCGATCAACTATCTTGGCCTGATGACCGAAGGCTTCCCCAACATGTTCATCGTCACCGGGCCGGGCAGCCCGTCGGTGCTGGTCAATATGCTCGTGGGAATCGAGCAGCATATCGACTGGATTGCCGATTGTATTGCGACGTTGCGCGAGCGGGGGGCGGCCAGCATTGAGCCCGACGTATCAGCGGAGCGTGATTGGGTGACGCAGGTGAATGCCGAGGCCGACAAGACGTTGTTTGTGAAAGCGAACTCTTGGTACCTTGGGGCCAACGTTCCCGGCAAGCCGCGTGTGTTTCTACCCTACGCCGGTGGCATCGGACGCTATCGGGGTATCTGTGACCGGGTGGCCGCTGATGGTTACGAAGGGTTCCGGATAACCCCGGAGCATGCACCCGGCGAGAGTGATTGACTTTTGCCTACTCATTAGTATCCTTATACAACTGATAGTATGAAGCCCGTATGTCCGGTTAGAGCGGCCGGGCTGGACGGCAAAACAAGTGGCCGGGCCAACCGCGCTGCATATCGGAGGGAATAACATGCCTACCATCCGTCACGCCTCTCGCTGGAAAGCGTTGCTGTTGAGCGGCGCTGTTTTGTGCCTTGCTTTCAACGCGTCTGCACGTGCGGCCAATTTTGAATCGCCTCAGGATGGCGTTTATGCCGACCATATCGATTGGGGCATGACGGCTGACATGAGCGGGCCTTCCTCGGGTGCGCAAAACCCATGGGGCCAGGGCTTTCAAGACGCAGTTAAAGTGGTCAATGAGAAGGGCGGCGTTGGCGGGCGCAAGATCAATGTGCTGGTTGAAGACACCCGCTACGACGCCACCGCGGAGCGAGTGGCATATGAGAAGTTTGTGAGCCAAACGCCAGCTTTGGGCACCTCGGGCATGGGCAATTCGAGCGCTCAGACCGCTATGGTGCCGCTGATCAAGCGCTCGAAATTGCCAGTGGTTGGCACCTACACCACGGCCAAGGCCGCCGTTGAGCCGCCAACACCGTATTTCTATGGCGGATTCTGCGGCTTCAAGGAAATGGCGCAGACCGGCGTTGGCTTCTTCACCGATCATCTGGCGCTGAAACAGCCGACGGTAGCACTCGTTCATCTCGATGTCGCCTCAGGAAAGGAATATGCGGGCTACATGGAGGCCGCGGTGACCGCACGCGGCGGCACATTCAAGGCGATCCCGATCAAGGTCGTGGCTGCTGACGCCACGCCGCAGGTGCTTGATATTCTTGCGATGAAGCCGGATTTTGTTGCCATTCACGGGGTAACAACGACTTCGATCCTGGTGATGAAGGCGATGCTGCAATACGGCATCAATGCGCCGGCATTCGCGATCAGCTATCTTGGCACGCCCACTGTGTATGACGGTCTTGGACCGGATGCCGGCAAAAACTATTACTTCGTCAGCTGCTTCTCGCCGGCCAGCAGTGACTTGAAAGTGTCCGTGGCATTGTCCGCTGCGGCTGACAAATTCGGGCACAGTGCGCTGAAGGACGACGTCAACTACGTCGCCGGCTACGTCATCGGCAACATGGTGGCGGATGCCATCGGCAAGGCCGGGGCAGAACCCACGCGCGAGAAACTCTCGGCCATGCTCAATACCGGCTACGTCGCTAACACCGGCGGTTTGTCGTCTGAGCTAAAATATACGCCGACCGATCATTTCGGCCTCACGGCGCTGAAGCCGCTGTCGTTTGACTACGCGACCAAGAGCTTCAAGTCTTATGGCGAATATGCCGATTTCGGCAAATATCTGCAGTAACGCCTCGCTGAACCACAACTCACTTTGCGAGGCCGTTCATGTTGATGCAGTTTCTGGCCAGTGGCTTTATGCTGGGCAGCGTGTACGGCCTCGTCGCACTCGGGTTTGCCGCCATCTATAAGGCGACCCGAGTGTTCAACTTTGCCCAGGGCATGCTGATGGCCACCGGGGCGTATCTCGCGGTGACCGGATCGGTCGTTCTGGGTCTGCCGTTGGTTGGCACGATTGCTTTTGTGGTGGTGGCGGCAGGGACACTTGGCGTTGTCATTCAATGGCTGCTGATCCGCCCTCTGGCTGGGCGGCCTCTGCTGGCGATGGTGATGATCACGATTGCACTCTCCATCATCCTGCGCGCCCTGATTGTCATCATCTTCGGCGGTGGTGCGCAGACCCTTCGGCTTGGACTTCCGGAAGGGTCATTCGTGCTGGGCTCGGTTCGTATTTCTGCAATCCATGCGACAGCCGCCGGCGTGTCGTGGCTGTGCATGGCGTTGTTCATGGTGTTCTTTCGCTTCTCCAAAGCTGGTTTGCTCATGCGCGCCACGGCCGATAGCCATGAGGCGGCGGTGCTGTCCGGCGTCAATGTCAATCGGATCAATGCGACGGCCTGGGCGCTCGGCACTATTCTGGCGGCCATCGGCGGCGTGTTCTTGGGTCAGTTGCAGGTTGCATCAGTGGAGTTGGAAAACATCGGGCTGTTGGCGTTGCCAGCGGTGGTGATTGGTGGATTGCAGAGTATTCCGGGTGCCATCATCGGTGGCTTGCTGGTCGGGCTGATCGAGCAACTTTCGTCTGGCTACATCTCGCCAAAAGCACGCGACATTTTCGTCTACGTGCCGTTGTTGATCATTCTGCTCGTCAGGCCCTGGGGCCTGTTTGGTGAGCGCGAGTTGGGCCGGGTATGACGACACTGCGCTCATCCGTTCTACGGCTCCTATGCTGGGCGATTGGCATCGGCTTCGTGCTTTACGTTCCTTTCGTGCTCAACACCCGGACCGTGTTTGGCTACCGCGTTGGCAACATGGTTCTGCTGAACCTTGGGCTGGCGCAGGTAGACCTGATGCTGATCTCGATCATCGGTGCGGTGTCGCTGAACTTTCTGACCGGCTGTGCCGGGCTGATTTCCGTCGGCCATGCGGCGTTCTTCGCCGTTGGTGCGATGGCGGCGGCAGCGGCGGGCCAGCAACTTGGGCTGCCATTCGCGGCAACGCTCATAGCAGCGACGATTGCCGGTGCGATTGCGGGTGTGATCGCCGGCCTTCCGTCACTGCGGGTGCGCGGCCTGTATTTCGTGCTCTCCACACTGGCTCTGCATTTCATCGTGGTGTTCTGCTTCGCCGAATACCAATACGCCTTTCATGACGTCGCAGGCGTCACGATGGGTGATGCGACCATCATGGGCTTTGAGCTCGACAACAATGTGAAATGGTATTTCTTTCTCCTGCCCTTCGTGGTGCTGGTCTGCGTGATGCTGCAATCAACGTTGGGCCTGCGGGAGGGTCGCGCTGTGCTTGCGATGCGAGACAACGAATTGGCGGCAGCGGCATCGGGGATCGACGTTAGAATGCTGCGGCTAAAGGTGTTCGCGTTCAGCTCCGCTATCGCCTCGTTGGCTGGTGCTTTGCAGGCCTATTACTTCACCAGCGTGTCCGCTGAGATCTACACGCTGGACACGGCGATTCAGTTTATCGCAATGATCATTGTCGGCGGCATGGGTTCCATCCGTGGCGGCATTGCTGGGGCTGTTGTGTGGCTGCTGCTGCCATCGGTGCTGGTCGGGACGACTGTGGAACTGAAAGTGTTGCCGGGTGGCGTTGCGCAGTTTCTGGTTGGCCACCAGCCGCAGATGGTCAACCTCACCTTTGGCGTGCTGGTGGCTGTGCTGCTGATCACGGCTCCTGGCGGTCTCGCTGGTCTCGCGCGCAGTTTCGCAGCCCGTGGGTCCCGTCAGGGTTCCGGCGTGTGAGCGGCGTGGCTTCAGCCGAGGCGGTTCTGGAGGTGCAAGGCGTCTTCGCGGCCTATGCCGCTAAGGCAACCGCATTGTCCGATGTCAGCCTGACGATTCCGGCCGGCGGTATGGTGGCGCTACTGGGCTCCAACGGGGCGGGCAAAACCACATTGATCAAGGCGATTTCGGGCCTGTTGCCGCTGCATCATGGCACCTTGGTCAGCGGCTCGGTGCGGATTGCCGGCACTAACATCACTGGATTGCGAGCTGACCGTATTGTCCGGCTTGGTCTTGGCCAAGTGCCGGAGGGGCGATTGGTGTTCAAACATCTCACTGTGGAGGAGAACCTTCAGGTGGGCGCTGCTGTCGTGCCCCGGGCGGTTGGGCGTGAACGTATTGCCGCAGTCTATGACCTGTTTCCACGCCTCGCTGAACGCCGCCGTCAGCAAGCGGGACTGATGTCCGGTGGTGAGCAGCAGATGCTGGCGCTCGGCCGCGCTCTTGCCTCGGCACCACGTATTTTGCTGATCGACGAGTTGTCGCTTGGGTTGGCACCGATCATCGTCAAAGCAATCTACGCCCAGTTGCGTGCCGTGCGTGCGGCGTTCGGCACTGCCATGCTGGTGGTGGAGCAAAACGCCAAGTTGGCGCTTGAGATTTGTGACACCGCGTATGTGCTGGAACGCGGCGTGATCGTCATGTCTGGCAGCGCCGCCGAGGTTGCCGCGAGCGATCGAATCCGCGAATCTTATCTTGGATCATCCGGAGGCGCGCTGTGAGCAGGGCGCTGATGGAGATCGATGCGCTAAGCATGCGCTTTGGCGGTCTGGTGGCGCTGGATGCGGTGAGCTTCAAGGCCGTTGAGGGCGCTGTTACCGCCGTAATCGGTCCCAACGGTGCGGGCAAAACGACGCTGTTAAACTGCATCAGCGGCATGTATCGGCCCACCTCAGGGCAGGTGAGTTTTGATGGTCATAACGTCACCGGCGCACGCCCAGAGCGCGTGGCTCGTTTCGGCATGGCCCGGACGTTCCAGAACCTCGCGTTATTTGCCGGTTTGTCGGTGTTGGACAATATCAAGGTCGGGGCCTACCGCCACGGCCAATCCGGCCTGCTGGAAGGCGCGCTACGGTTTGGCCGGGCACGTCGTGAGGAAGCTGAGACCGACGCAGCGGCGCGTGAGGTGCTGGATTTCCTCGAACTCGGTGACGCCGCCACCATGCTGCCTGCTGGACTGTCTTACGGTCAGCAAAAGCAGGTCGAGTTTGGCCGGGCGTTGATGCAGAGGGCCCGCCTGATTCTGCTCGATGAGCCGATGGCGGGCATGAGTGCGCCGGAAAAGTCTCGTATGGTGGGGCTCATTCGCCGGACAAGAGAACGGTTCGGCACCAGCTTCTTGTTGGTGGAGCACGACATTCCAGTGATTATGGAATTGTCTGACCACGTGGTGGTTTTGGATTTTGGCCGTAAAATCGCCGACGCACCGCCGCGTGAGGTTCAGGCGGACCCGGTTGTCATCGCAGCCTATCTTGGCGATTGATAAATAGCCGGGCAATCCGGGCCGAAGGCCAAAAACGGCTTGATAAATCGATCGGGTGGTGAACATACTGATCAGTAAAAAAATGTGCGCACAGGAATGTCGCGCGATGGGTTTGGGGGAAGCGACATGCGGCGGCCAGGGTTGACATGACAGCGACAGCATCCAAGCATTTTGCCGTCATCGGCGCTGGCGCAGGTGGTCTCTGTGCCGCAAAAAATCTGCTGGCGCGTGGCATCGAGGTCACGATACTTGAAGCCGGCTCATATATTGGTGGCCTGTGGGTTTACGACAACGATAGCGGCCTTTCGGCTGCGTATCGTTCATTGCATATCAACTCTGAGGCGCGCGTTAGTGCGTTCATCGACTTTCCGTTTCCCCCCGATTGTTCGCTTTATCCCGATCATGTCGAGATGCATCGTTATTTTACGGAATACGCCGAGCATTTTGACCTGACGCGGCGCATTCGGTTCAAGTCGCGCGTGGCATCCATCGTGCCGGAGGATGGCCGCTATCGCCTGCATCTGACCGATGGCAGTGACTCGGTGTTTGATGGTGTGGTGGTGGCGACTGGGCATCAGAGCAAGCCGCGGCACCCCTCGGATGTGCAGGGGTATACTGGAGAGTATCTGCACGCCCACGATTATCGTGTGCCGGAGCCATTTGCTGGCAAGCGTGTCCTCGTGATCGGCCCTGGCAACAGTGGCGTTGATATTGCTGCCGATATCTGCACCGTAACGGAGCATACGGTCCTGTGCGCGCGCTCACCGGTGTTGATCATGCCACGCATGATGTTTGGTGTGCCGAACTCGCGCACGCTGGTGGCGATTGAGAAGCCGTGGGTGCCGTGGCCCATCCGCATCTGGGCACGTGCGATGCTGACGCGAGTGTTTCATGGCAAAATGGAGCAATGGGGCTTCCGCACGCCGAAGACCCGCACGCATCCGATCAGCCATCCAACCCTGGTCTCGCACATCGCCTGGAAGCGGATTGCGGTGAAGCCGGGTATTGCTTCTGTCACCGGCGATGAGATCAGCTTTGTCGATGGCAGCAAGGAACGGTTCGATGCCGTGATCGCGGCCACTGGCTACGTGACTGAGTTTGAGTATCTGCCTCCCGGTACGTCCCCTCTCAATGGCACTCGTCTCGACCTCTACAATCGTATCGTCCACCCGAGCCTGCCAGGTGTGTTCTTTGTCGGCTTCTTCGACGTCAGTGGCGGCAGCAATATTCGCATGATGGATGATCAGTCGGAATACGTGGCGGCGGTTGCCAGCGGTGCCATCAAGCTGCCCGATCGCACAGCAATGCAGACCGCGATTTCTGATGATCATGCATTCGCCGTGAAACAATTCCCCGACAGTCCGCGCTATGGTCTGGAACTTGACCCATGGCGCTATCGCAAGAATTTGGCGCGGGACTACGCCAACAGCGGAATCGACAAAAAGCCCGCTTTGCCGTGGTCCACACGTCCGCCTGCAGTAGAATATAATTTGAGGCGGAGCCTGTGATTCCGAGAACGCTCTTTGCGCCTGAGCACGATCTGTTTCGTGATCAGGTCAAGCGGTTCATCGAAACCGAAATTATGCCGCATCATGCCCAGTGGGAGACCGATGGCATTGTGCCGCGCTCCGCATGGCGGGCGGCGGGTGCTGCTGGGCTTCTCTGCACTGAGGTGCCGGAAGAATATGGTGGCGGCGGCGGTGATTTTCTGTTTGGCGCTATCATGATCGAGGAGATGGCGCGTGCTGGGGCCACTGGGCCGACGTTCTATCTACACTCGGATATCGTAGCACCCTATCTCGTGCACTACGGCACTGAGGAACAGAAGCGCCGCTGGTTGCCGCCGATGGCGACGGGCGAGGTGATTGTGGCACTTGGCATGACGGAACCCGGCGGCGGCAGCGATGTGCAGGCCATGCGCACCACGGCCATTCGCGATGGCGATGATTACGTCATCAACGGCCAGAAGGTGTTCATCACCGCCGGCTTCAACGCCGATTTGGTCGTGCTGGCCTGCAAGACGGACCCGAAGGCCCGGGCGAAGGGGGTGAGCCTCATTCTTGTAGAGACGGATCGCCCTGGTTTTCAGCGTGGCCGCAAGCTGGAGAAGATCGGCTGCAAGGCGCAGGATACCGCCGAGCTGTTCTTTCAAGACTTGCGCGTCCCGGTCTCCAATCTCCTTGGCGAAGAGGGGCGCGGTTTCTATCAGCTGATGACGGAGTTGGCGCAGGAGCGTCTGGTCCAAGCCGTGCGCGCCATTGCATCGTCTGAGGCGGCGCTGGAGTGGACGGTGGACTACGCCGTCAGCCGCAAGATGTTTGGCCAGACCCTGGCGGACTTCCAGAACACGCAGTTCAAGCTGGCTGAGATGAAGGCCGATCTGACCATGCAGCGTGTGTTTGTTGATCGCTGTATTGAGTTGCATCTGAAGGGCGATTTGAATGCCGTCGATGCCGCCATGGCGAAGCTGGTGAGCACAGAGTTGCAGGGCCGGGTGATGGACCAGTGCCTGCAGCTGTTCGGTGGCTGGGGATATATGTGGGAATACCCAATTGCCCGCGCCTTCGTTGACGCCAGACTTGGGCGGATTGGTGGCGGCAGTGTGGAGGTGATGAAGCAGATCATCGCCCGCTCCATGCTGCCGGATAATAAAACTCGTGAGGCGGCCAAGGCATGACCGTGACCGGCCCGCTTGCCGGCATCAAGGTGCTTGACCTGTCGTCGGTTATTCTGGGGCCGATGACAGGTCAATACCTCGGGGACATGGGGGCGGACGTCATCAAGGTTGAAGGGCCGGAGGGGGACGTTACCCGCTCAATCGGTCCACGCCGGTCGGAAGGCATGGGCTCGCTCTATTTGGCCAACAACCGCAACAAGCGCAGCGTTGTGCTGGACCTGAAAACGCTAGAGGGACAGGCGGCACTGTTGCGGATGGCGGCGAGTGCAGACGTGCTGCTTCATTCCATCCGCGCCGCTTCCGCCGCCCGCATTGGGCTGTCCTATACGGCATTGTCGGCGGCCAATCCTGGTCTGATCTACTGTCATGTGCGTGGGTTCGAGGATGATGGGCCTTATGGCGGCCGGCCTGCCTATGACGACATCATCCAGGCGCTTTCAGGCCTTGCAATGCTGCAGATGATTGCTGCTGGTCAGCCGCGCTATGTGCCTTCGATCATCGCCGACAAGGTAACAGCCGTGCACGCGGCCTACGCTATTGCACTTGCTCTGTTCCACCGCTCTCGCACCGGACTGGGACAACAGGTCGGCGTGTCGATGCTAGAGACGATGGTGGCATTCAACGCGCATGAGCATCTGGGTGGTGCCGTGTTTGAGCCGGTGGTGGGGCGGATGGGGTATGAGCCGATCCGGCAAGGGATGCGCAGGCCGTTTGCAACGCTAGACGGCTATATTTGTTTCCTGCCCTACAACGACGCGCATTGGCTTCGGTTTTTCGGCCTGATCGGGCGCACTGATCTCGCCGTTGATCCGATGTTTGCGACAATGAAGGGCCGTCAGGCCAATCTCGGCAAGGTTTGGGAAGAAATCGGCCGCCAGATCGCTCAACGCTCCAGTGCGGACTGGCTGGCGCTGCTGGATGGCAGCGACATTCCGCACGCTGTGCTGAACGATCTTGAGGATTTGCTCGACGATCCGCATCTGGCCGCCACTGGGTTCTGGCAGATGCTGGAGCATCCGAGTGAAGGCCTGCTTCGGCTGCCTGCGAATCCATTCGACATGCCGAGCTGCCCACCCGCAATTCGCCTGTTGCCGCCGAAACTGGGTGAACACACGGCCGAAGTTTTGGCGGAATATGGCCTGTCAGCTGACATAATACGAAATCTACTTGCCAGTATAAAATAAGAGCATTAGATTTTGTTTGGGCTTTAGAACTTCCGGAAAGGATGCAGCCGTGCTCACTCGTCGCCGCGCACTGTTGGGAGCAGTGACAACGGCTGCTGCCGCTGGCGTCAACGCCGTTCGGGCGCGCGCACAGGGCAAGACCAAGATCCGCGTGGGAATGCTGCAGGACGCGTCGGGCCCATATAGTCACCTCGGCGGTCGGTTGTCGTTCGAATGCGCGAACCAGGCCATACTCGAACTGGGCAGTTCCAGCGGCTTTGAGGTTGAGCTGATCTCTGGTGATCACCACAACTCCCCTGACACCGGCACCGCCATTGCGCGGCAGTGGTTGAGCGAGGGCGTTGATGCGATCATGGAGTTTAATAATTCCGCGATAGCACTCGCGGTCAACACGCTGATCCACGACAACGATCGCGTCATGCTCGGCAACAATGTCGGCTCTGCGGCGCTGAGTGGGCAATATTGCACTGCCAACATGACGCATTGGACGTTTGACACTGCCATGCTGGCGCGTGTGGTGGGCAATGCGCTGGTCGATCAAGGTGGCGATAGCTGGTTCTTCATCCGCGCCGATTACGTCTTCGGGCGTGATCTTAGGGACGACACGGCCGCTGTTGTGCGTGCGCGCGGCGGAAAGGTTATCGGCGAAGTGGCGCTGCCGGTTGGCACAAACGATTTCTCCTCGGCGCTGCTGCAGGCGCAGGCGTCTGGGGCCAAGGTTGTGGCGCTGGCGTTGGCCGGTGGTGATCTGCTCACATGCATGAAGCAGGCGGGTGAGTTCGGCCTGATGCAGGGCGGCCAGAAGGTAGCGGCACTTATCATCTATCCGCAGAACGTTCGCGGCTTGGGGCTAGACGCTGTGCAGGGCACCTACCTAACAGAATCGTTTTACTGGGATTTGAACCCTCGGACGCGCGCGTTCACGTCCCGTGTGACGCCGCGAACCTCCGGCATGGTGCCGCATATGGGTGCGGCCGGTGCGTATTCGGCCATGCGTCACTACCTCAAGGCTGTGGTGGCCATGGGACCTGCTGAAGCCAAGAAATCCGGTCGCGCCACCGTCGCCCGCATGAAGACTATTCCGGTTGAGGACGATGTTCTGAGCAACGCCTCCATCCGTCCCGACGGTCGTGTGGTCAGTGATGTGTATCTGTTCGAGGTCAAAAAGCCAGGTGAGAGCCATCGCGAATGGGATCTCTATAAGCTGCGCGCCACGCTTGGGCCGGATCGCGCATGGCGACCGATGTCTGAGGGCGGCTGCCCACTCGTTCATACCTAACCGCTCCGACGCTTTCGTATCCTCGTGAAGGAATAACGCATCATGTTTACCCGCCGCGCTTTGCTTGCCGCCGCTCCTGCCCTTGCCTTTGCCAGCACGGCGGCGCGGGCGCAGACGCCCACCATTCGTATTGGTGCGTTGCAGGATGCGTCCGGCCCCTACAGCTATCTCGGCGGCCCAGGCTCTGTGGCCTGTGCGCGTCAAGCAATCGAAGAGATGGCTGGCCAGTTTGGCCTCAACGTGGAGCTGCTGACGGCTGATCACCAGAACAAACCTGATGTTGGCTCTGCCATTGTGCGCGACTGGCTTGATCATGGCGTTGATGCTCTGCTGGAGTTCAATAACTCCGCCATTGCCCTCGCTGTGAACACGCTGGTGCGTGAGCGCGATAAGGTGATGCTTGCCAACAACGTCGGCTCCGCCACACTGAGTGGCCAGTTCTGCACGCCGAATATGACGCATTGGACGTTCGACACCGCCATGCTCGCCCGCGTGATGGGCAACGCGCTGTATGACCAGGGCGGCAAAAGCTGGTTCTTCATCCGCGCCGATTACGTGTTCGGTAAAACCCTGCGCGATGACACCGCGGCGATCGTCGAGGCGCGCGGCGGCAAGGTTTTGGGTGAGGTGGCTTTGCCGGTTGGCACGCAGGATTACGCCTCCGCTTTGTTGCAGGCGCAATCGTCTGGTGCAGACGTGGTGGCGTTGGCGCTGGCTGGGCAGGATTTGCTGAACTGCATCAAGCAGGCGGCGGAACTTGGTGTCGGACGCGGCGGCAATCAGCGCCTGGGCGCATTGATCATCTACCTGCAGGACATCAAGTCACTCGGTCCGGCCTCTGCGCAAGGATTGCAACTGACTGAGAGCTTCTATTGGGATATGAACGATCGTAGCCGTGCTTTCAGCAAGCGTATCACGCCGCACACCAACAGTGTGCCGCCGAACATGGGTCAGGCCGGTGCCTACTCGGCGGTACGGCATTACCTGAAGGCCGTGGTCAGCCTTGGCGTCGTGGCGGCTAAGGCGTCCGGCAGAGATGCGGTCGCCGAGATGAAGCAAATCCCCATTGAGGACGACGTGCTTAACCACGCCAGCATCCGCGCCGACGGCCGTGTGGTCAGCGACGTGTATCTATTCAGCGTGAAGACGCCGGCCGAAAGCAAGGGCACGTGGGACCTCTACAATCTCAAGGCCACGATCGGTCCTGACGTGGCGTGGCGACCAATGTCTGAGGGCGGCTGCAAGTTGGCGGCGGGTTAGGAACACGTCGGATGGCCCAGGCTTCGCAAATGCATCTGCTTCAGATGCTGATCCACAGCGCCTGCACGCATAGCCTGATGAGCTGGACCGATCCGGTGGACGGTCAGCTCAACGGCCTGCAAGACTTTGCCTACTGGCAGGACATTGCGCGCACGCTGGAGCGTGGCTGCTTTGATGCGGCGTTCTTTGCCGACAGCCCGGCCGCTCATGCGGTCTATCAGGGCAGCGTCGATAGCTGTGTGCGGTATGGGGTGTCGTTTCCCAATCACGACCCAATGCCGTTGGTGGCGGTGATGGCTGCGGCCACCACCAAGCTCGGTATTGGCGTCACGCTGTCCACAACTGGCACCTCGCCGTATCTGGCGATGCGGCGGATGTCGACGCTGAATTATCTCAGCCGCGGGCGTGTCGGCTGGAATATCGTGACCGGCTTCAGCCGTGGCGAGCATATGTCGAACGGCACGCAGGGGCTTTTCAGTCATGACGAGCGTTATGATTACGCCGATGAGTTCATGTCGATTTGCTACAAGCTATGGGACAGCGTGCCTCCCGGTGCCGTGAAGATGGACAAGCAGCGTGGCGTGTTTGTTGAACCCTCGCAGGTTGTGCCGGTCAATGTAGACGGCAAGTTTCTGAAATGTCAGGCCATTGGTCCCGTGCTGCCTCAGGCATCAGGGCGGCCGATACTGATGCAGGCTGGTGCCTCGGGACGGGGAATGCAATTTGCTGTCAGCAACGCGGATGTCATTTTCGCGATCCAGCCCCACGTCAGCGGTATGAAGAAATCAACGGTTGCCATCAACGCCGCCGCACGTGAGGCTGGGATCACCGCCGACCCCATCGTGATTTACGGCGTGCAGCCGATCCTCGGCGGCACAGAGGCGGAGGCCAAAGCGCGGGCGAAGGCGATGGAGGAGCGTATTCCGCTCGATGCCATTCTGGCGCGTTTGTCAGGCGTGATTGGCCATGATCTCAGTACCTACAATCCCGATGACGCTCTTGTAGACATGGACACGCAGGCGTCTCACGGATTGCTGGCGGCGACGGCTTCAAGCGACACCGGCAAGGCGATCACGTTGCGTGAGGCGGCGCAGCGCTGGGCGCTCACGGTGACAATGCCGCAGTTGATTGGCACGCCGCAGCAAGTGGCTGACGAGATGATCTCGATCTGGCGTGAGACTGGTTGTGCCGGCTTCAACCTGAGCCCGACGACCAATCCTGATAGTGTGCATGATTTTGTTGATCATGTTGTGCCGCTGTTGCAACAAGCCGGTGTGTTCCGCCGCGAATATGCAGGCAGCACATTGCGCGAACATCTTACTATGGAGCAGGCCGCATGATCACCATTGCACCGTCGCCATTCACTTCGCCGGAGATGTTCCAAGGTGACGTGCTGAATGACGACAAGACCTGGATGCCGGTTGGCAGTATCGGCCATTCGCGCCCGTTGATCTATGACACTCGCAATGGCGGCTGGATCAGCATTCTGCGCGCCCGCAGCGAGGGGACTATTCAGCGCCATCGCCATGCGAGCCCGGTGACGGCGTGGACGCTAGATGGCTCATGGGGCTATCGCGAGCATGATTGGGTGGCGCGCGCCGGCAGCTTTGTCTATGAGCCTGCGGGGCATATCCACACGCTGTTCATCCATCCGGAGCAGGGCCACATGCTGGCCGTTTTCCACATCTTCGGCCCACTGATTTACCTCAATGAGGCTGGCGAGGCGGAGGACTACGAGGATGTTTTTATCCGGATGGATCGATATTTGAAGTATTGCAAGACAGTGGGGCTCGGCGAGGACTGGGTGCGTTCGCTGATCCGCTAAGGGGAATTGTCAAGCCGGCTTGCGGGAGTAGATCCCGTAAGCCGGGACTGGGCCGATGCTGCGCATATCCACTTCGACCATCGTGGGGCCTTGTTCGGCCAATGCTGCCGCGACCGCCATGCCGAAATCTTCCGCCCGACTGACGCGGCGGAACCAGATCCCTGCCAGTGCCGCTAGGCCGTGGAGATCGGGGCCGTGCAACTCACTGAAAAAGCGACGTCCTTCTTGTTTGGCATCCTGAATTTGGCCAATGGCCGCGTAGATGCCGTCATTCATCACGATGATGCAGACGTCGACCCGCTCCTGCACGGCGGTCCAAAGTTCGGTCATGTTCATAGCAAAACCGCCATCGCCTGCCAGCATCACGGTCTTTCGGCCGGTGTTGACCACCGCCAATGCCGCACCGATGCCGAAGGGCAGGCCGGGGCCGATGCCTGCTCCCACCGGATGCACTGCATCTCGTGGGCCATAAACCGGCATAAGGCGATGCGCCCAGGTTGCACCAGCAACGGTTGCATCGCGTACCCAGAGTGCGTCACGTGGCATCGCCCTTCGGAGTTGTGCGGGGAAGCTGGCGTAGGGTCCGAGTGTCGCTTTGTAGGCGGCGGACGCGACAGCGCGAGCACGCGCAATATCATCACCAAATGCGGGGTCAATTGTAATCCGTCCCAAAAGGCGCTTGTGTAGGCCTGCCAGAACGAGTTCGGCATCTCCCTGCACGAATAGTTTCGACACGTAGTTCCGGCCCTTCGCGCGCGGATTGATATCGACCTGGATGCGATTGGCGGGAAGCTGCAGCGTGCCATCCAGTGTTTCGTGTCCGCGCAAATGCGAGCCTACGATGAGCATTGCGTCCACACTGTCGTAGAGGTGCTCGATTTCTGGCGAACCATTGCCTTGCATGGCGGCGATGGTGCGCGGGTGATCTTCCGGCACGATGCCACGACCATTCCACGAGCTCACCGCCCCAAAGCCGAGATCAAGCAGCGCCAATGCTTGCGCACCGGCATTGCGCGCACCGTTGCCGAGCCAGAGAAGTGGGCGTTGCGACGCAGCAAGCATCTCTGCGGCAGCGTCCAACGCAGCCTCACTTGGCACCATGGTGGCAAGGATGAGCGTGAGATGATCCAACTCCGCAGGGCGATCGAGTGGCGCAGACTGCAGATCGGCCGGGATCTCGACGCTAACTGGGCCTTGCGGTGCGGTGCGTGCGTCGGTTGCCGCTGCAATCAGGCAGCCGAACACCTGATCGGCGGTGCGAGGCGTGTGTACCGCCTTGCAAACCGAGGCGAGCATGGCGGTTTGTTCAGGCAGGTCATGCACGGCACCGCTGTCCTGGCCCAAAAACCGGGTGGCGGTTTGGCCGGTGATGTGCAGGACCGGGCTGCTGGCGAATGATGCCTCGACGAGTCCCGGCACCGTGTTGGCAGCCCCAGGTCCGGTGCTGCTGATGACCACGCCGAGCTCGCCCGAAACCCGGGCATAGGCGTCCGCCATATGGCCCGCGCCCATTTCACCGCGCGCGGCGATGAAGCGGATGGTATTGCGGCGACCTATCGCGTCAAGGATCGGGATGTTGTGGAACGAGACAATGCCGAACGCCGTTGTGACGCCAAGGCCCGCCAGGAACTCGGCCACGAGGTCGCCGACATGGTAGCTCACGCGTCGTCGTCGAGCAGGAACACCGGCAGCGATGTGCCTTCTGCGTTGCGTGGGAAGGTAACACGCACGGGCAGGCCGATCCGCAATTCAGCCTGCGCCGATGGGTCAAGTCTGCCCAGTGCACGCGGTCCTTCGGCGAGGTCAACGGTGACGAGTGTGTAGGGCAATTCGTCCTTGAATGCGGGATGGAAGGCGTGGTGAGCCACAGTCCAGCTATGCACCGTGCCGCGACCGGTGGCATCGACCCACTCGCACTCACACGAGTAGCAATACGGGCAGACAAGTTGCGGATAATGGCGTGGCTTTTTGCACGCGGCGCAGTGCTGCAGACGAAGGAAGCCAACTTCTGCCCCGTCCCAATAAGGCTGCTCGTCCGGCGTTGGATGGGGAATCGGCTTTGCCTCGGCTTGCGTGCTCATTTTGATCAACCCCGCTGCATGATGGCCATGGCACCATCGCCCATATCGCCGTAGCCGGTGACGAGCCCTATCTCCGCCCCCGCAACCTGCGCCCGGCCACCGGCGTGGCGGAGTTGGCGGACGAGCTCAACAATGTGGTTGATGCCGAGCATGTGTCCCTGTGACAGCAGCCCACCGTGGGTGTTCGTCGGCAGCGGTCCGCCCAGACGCAGCCTGCCGCCTTCGACAAAGCTGCCGCCTTCGCCCTTCTTGCAAAAGCCCATATCTTCCAGCTGACACATCACGATGTAGGTGAAGCAGTCGTAGATCTCGGCCACATCAATGTCACTGTGCGAGACGCCGGCCATTTCGAAGGCAATCGGGGCAGCCTTGGCGATGCCGAGGCGGGTGAGATCGCCGCGCTGGGTGATCGAACTTGGTGAATCCGGGTGTCCTTCGGCAATACCGAGCACCTGCACGCAGGGATGCGGCATGTCGCGCGCGCGCACACTGGAGCTGACGACGAGTGCCGCCCCACCATCGCTTTCCAGACTGCAATCGAGCAGGCGAAATGGGTCGGCGATCATGCGAGATGCCTGATGATCTTCGATGGTGATCGGCTTGGTCATCACCGCATTGTCGTTCAGCAACGCGTGCGCGCGCATCGTCACTGCGACCTCGGCGAATTGCAGGCTGGTGGTGCCGTAAAGCTCCATATGGCGGCGCGCCATCGGCGCATAAAGCTGAGCGGGGGCGATGGCACCTTGCGGCAATTCATATTCCGTTACGAGATGGAATTGCGGCATCTGATGAATACGCACACCGGCTTTGGCGCCGGAGGATACGTTGCGCCCGGCAGGGATCAGCACATGCTTGCACAGGCCAGCCTCAATAGCTGCGATGGCGATCTGCACAGCACCTATGCCGCTGGCACCGCCCATCGGCGAGAGTGCAGAAAACCTGAGATCGGGTATGCCGAAATTGGTGACGAACGCCTCCGCTGGGGCACCTGTGATGCCGATTGGGATGATGCCGTCGATTTCTTTCGGGTCGAGTCCGGCATCGGCGATTGCGGCCAAAGATGCCTGAATTTGAAGCTCGAATGCGGTGTGCGGCGAGCGCTTGCTGTAACGTGTTTCGCCAATTCCGGTGATGGCCCCGCGACCGCGCAGCGACATGTTTGTGTCCTCCCGAAGCAGGTGATGCCCGCCGCCCTTTGGTTGGTATTATCCAATACCCGTGAGTATGGCAATCGCCTTCGATCGACGCAAATCAGCGCTTGCACCATCTTGGGAAGCTGAACATACTGATCAGTAGAAATTCACGCCAACGAATGCGCTGGCGAAAAATTCTGGGGGAGCTGCATGTACCGATCCATCCGAGGCAGCGCGGTTCCGTCAAGCCGGGGTCGGGGCTGATCGCTATGCGCGCTCCGTTTTCACGCACCATGTTCGAGTTGCTGGATGAGCAGGCGCAGCGTGCGCCGGGTACGCTTGCGGTGTTGAGTGGTGATATCAGTCTCACTTATGCCCAGCTGGCCGAGCGGGCGCGCCGTGCTGCGTCTGTTCTGAGCGGGCTCGGCGTGCGGCGGGGTGAGCGTGTTGGGCTGTTGATCAACAATCGCCCGGAGTGGCTGGAGTTGGCGTTTGGCGCGTGGCTGTTGGGGGCAACGGTGGCACCATTCAGCACGTGGTCAACACAGCCGGAGTTGGCGTTTCTGCTCGATGATTCTTTGGTTTGCGCGCTGGTGTGCCTGCCTACGTTTGGCCGGGAGGATTTTGCAGCGATGATGCAAAAGCGGATGCCGGGGGAGTTTCCGGCACTGCGTTCCATCATGATGCTTGATGGTGGCGGTGGGTTCACGGATTACGCAACCGCGCGCGATGCTGCGGAGCCGATGGGGGATCTGGCTCCAGGTGACGGGTCGAGTGCGAGTGACGAGGCGATCATCCTCTACACCTCCGGTTCGACCAGCAAGCCGAAGGCGATCGCACTAGCGCATTATCTGGTGATCGAGAACGGCTTTAATATTGGGGAACGGCAGGGCCTTTCAGAGCATGACCGCGTGTTGCTGTCGCCGCCGCTGTTTTGGGCTTATGGCGGTGTAAATGCGCTGCCAGCCAGCTTCACTCATGGCGCGGCACTGGTGCTGCAGGGCCGTTTTGAGGCGGGCGAAGCGCTCGATCTGATTGAACGGCATCAATGCACATCGATCTATACGCTGCCGGGAATGACCGAGGCGATGATCAATCATCCCGCTTTCCGGCGTGAGCGCACGCGCAGTTTGCGCCTCGGCATGACGATTGGCAGCCCGCAGGATGTGATTCGTGCTTCGGTGGAATTGGGGGCGACTGGCGTTTGCAATGTCTATGGGTCAAGCGAGACCGGCGGCAATTGCTGCGTGACATGGCATGACATGCCGCTCGACAAGCGTGCGAGCTGCCAAGGGCCGCCGTTGCCGGGTGTGCAGATGCGCATTGTCGATGAAGTGACTGGGGCGGTGCTCGGCCACGGGAAGGAAGGGCAGCTGCAGGTACGCGGACCGTACGTCATGCGCGGCTACATCAACGCCAGTGCTGTGCACAATGCCGCGAACTTCACTGGTGATGGCTGGTTTCGCAGCGGTGATGTCGGATTGCTCGATGCCGATGGATGCTTCGTCTTTCACGGCCGCACCACCGAGATGATCAAGCGCGCCGGCATCAACGTGTCACCTGCCGAGGTTGAGGACGTGCTGTTGCAGCATACTGGCGTGGCGCAGGCTGGCGTGGTGGGGGTTGAGGGCGATAGGGGTGAAGTGATTGTGGCGTTCGTTGTGCCGCGTGATGTGGCACCGAGTGCGGCGGAACTGGTCGCACATTGCCGCAAGCTGTCGTCGAGCTACAAAGTCCCCGACCGGTTCGAGATCGTTGAGAAACTACCTGCCACTGTGACGGGCAAGGTGATGCGGCGTGATTTGAAGGCGGCTGCAGTGGCATTGCTGGCAAAGCCTGTGGCCGCGTTGTCATGACGAAGCAAGCCTGGGGCCGCTGGGGCAGTGAGGATGAGGTTGGCGCCGCCAATCTCATCGGTTGCGAACAAGTGCGTCTTGCGGCGTCACTGGTGCGGACTGGGCAAGTATTCCGGTTAAGCCAGATTTTATCTGATCGCCTTCCGGTGCCGGGGCATCGTGCCGGCATCCAACATTTCATGGGCCGTGACGGTGGCGATTATGCCGCGGGGGCCAAGCGCCCGGGTGGGTTTCAGTTCGCTGAGGACACGGTGGTGCTGCCGCTACATCTGGGCACGCATATCGACGCACTTTGCCATGCCTGGTGCGACGATCATTTATATAACGGCTTTCCAGGCAACACCGTCCGAAGCACGACCCGCGCGCTGCGCTGTGGCATCGAGAAACTGCCACCACTGGTGACGCGCGGTGTTCTGCTCGACATCGTAGCGTTGCGCGGCGCGAGTGTTCCCGATGGTGAGGCGATTGGTCGTGAGGAGTTGCAGAACGCCGCCGACCACATCGGGGTTACGTTGCGCGATGGAGACGTGGTGCTCATCCGCACCGGTTGGCTGGAGCGGCAGGATGCGGCGCAGGGCGTGAATTTTAACGCCGAGCCGGGCATTGATGCTGATGCAGCGCTGTGGCTGGCGGAGAGTGGTGTAGCGTCGGTGGGGTCGGATAATTTCGCTATCGAGACTCTGCCGTTTCCGTCCGGTACGGTGTTTCCGGTGCATCAGATCCTGATCCGTGATTTTGGCATCACGTTGATTGAGGGCGTGCCACTGCAGGCGCTTGCCGAGGCCGGTGCGACTGAGTTCCTGTTTTTTGCTGCACCTTTGCCGATTGCTGGTGGCACTGGCAGCCCTGTGGTGCCGGTGGCCGTACTGTGAGAGCCGTCGTTCTGCGCACACCCGGGCCCGCCGCGACGTCGCTCGTGCTTGAGAACTTGGCCGATCCGTCTCCGGGTCCGGGTCAAATCGTCGTAGCGGTGGCGCATTGCGGTGTATGCTTCCATGATGTGGTGGTACGCAACGGCACTCTGAAGGCTGGTGTGACGATGCCACTGGTTCTCGGTCATGAGATTGCCGGGCATGTTGTGGCTGTGGGTTTCGGTGTGACCGAATTTCGGGAAGGCCAGCGCGTTGCAACCACGCAGCGGTCACATGTGTGTGGTGGCTGCAGATATTGCCGTTCGGCGCGTGAGCCGCTTTGTGCAGACGCAGTTTTCCTCGGCGATATTGGCCTAAACGGCGGATATTCGGAATTCGTGCTGCTCGACGCGAGCGCAGTGGTGGTCGTGCCGGAGGCTGTTGATCTGCGCTCTGCCAGTGTTGCCGCGTGTGCGGTGGGCACCGCATATCATTCTGTTGTGGCCGTTGGGTTGGCGCAGCCGGGTGAGCGCGTGGCGGTGACTGGGGCGAGCGGCGGTGTGGGCATTCATGCCGTACAAATGGCACGTGCGGTTGGGTGTGAAGTGTTTGCCGTGACGACCTCACCGGGCCAGGTTGGGGCATTGCGCGCGGCAGGTGCTGATCACGTGGTGTGCCATGCAAGAGGTTCGGATTTCTCCGCTGACATGCGGGCGCTGACGGGTGGCGAGGGTGTGGATGTGCTAATCGACTGCGTTGGCACCGCATCGTTCCAGCCGGCACGCAAGTCCATCGCGCGCGGTGGGCGTTGGGTGATGGTGGGCCAGTTGAGCGGAGATTTCGTGCCGTTTAATCCGGCGCAACTGTTCCTCAAGGGCATCTCAATGCTGAGCGCCACGTCGGTGACGCGCGAGGAATTACGCCGTTGCCTGGATATGCTGGCACGCGGCTCGGTGCGCGCAATGCTTGGCGAGAGCCTGCCTTTGACAGATGCGGCGCGGGCGCATGCTTTGCTGGAGGCGGGTGCTGCCAATGGCCGGCTGACCCTGGCGGTCGCCGCATGAATGCGATGATCGAGCAATTTGTACAGACGCTGGCCGCGGGCCTGACTGCTGGGTCGTTGTATGGGCTGACGTGCGTGGGACTTGCGATGATCTTCGGCATCATGCGGGTGATCAACTTCGCGCAGGGCGATTTTATGATGGTGGGAATGTATCTCGCCGTTTGGATCGCCGCACGTTTGGGTGGGGTTCATGTGTTTGGAGCCGCGGCCCCGTTTATCGCCGCGATTTTGGTGGCACCTGTGTTGTTCATGGCGGGAAGCCTGCTACACCGGTTGTTAATCTCGCGCACCACCGGGCTACGTGCCGTTGGGCTATCCGGCGAAGGGCATCAGGCACAGTTGATCCTGACGCTTGGCGTGGCGCTTATCCTGCAAAACGGTGCGTTGATTTTGATGGGATCGTCACCGGTCTCCATTGTCTCGAAGCTCTCTTCGAGAGCGTGGGAAATTCCACTTTTGATAGATGAGGACAGCACGTTGTTTCTCAATCAGGCCCGCACCATCAGCGCGCTTGTGAGCATTGGCGTGGCGTTTCTGTTGTTCCGTCTTATCCGGCAGACAGGCATTGGCAAGTCGCTTCGCGCGGCGGCAGATAATCCAGAGGCGGCTACTTACGTTGGCATTGATGTCACGCGGGCGCATCGTATCGCGTTCGGCCTGGGTGCGGCGATTGCGGGCGTAGCTGGGGCATTGATGGTGCTGTCCACACCTGCCCAGCCATTCGTTGGCACTGATTTCATCATCATCATGTATGCGGGCGTGGTGCTTGGCGGGATAGGCAGCATCACTGGTGCGTTCTGGGGCGGCATGGTGATCGGCGTCGTGCAGCAGCTTTCCACGCTGGTGCTGCCGCTGCAATTGCAGAATGCCATGGTTTTTCTGGTGTTCGTGCTGATCTTGCTGTTCCGGCCGCAAGGGCTGTTCGGCCGGACCGTGGAGCGCGCATGAGGCCGGATCGCAACATCGGGCGAACGGTGGCGCTGTTGGGACTGCTGGCAATCAGCTGGCTTGGGCTCGCGGGGAGTGTTTCTAGTCCGTATTATCTCCTGTTGCTGGCTCTGGTGCCGATCTGGGCTCTCCTTGGCGTGTCATGGAACGTTTTTAGCGGATATAGCGGGCTGATTTCTTTCGGCCATGCTGCGTTCTTCGGTCTCGGTGCTTATTGCGTTATGATTGGGCTGATCCGCTTTCAGCTCACGCCGTGGTTTGGCATTCCGTTGGCGGGTGTGTTGGGTGCAGTGGCGGGTGCGGCCATTGGCTGGCCGACGTTCAGGTTGCGCGGCAATTACTTCGCGTTGGCTATGCTCGCTTACCCGTTGATGCTGGCATACCTGTTTGGATGGTTGGGCTATCAGGAATTGTCGGTGCCGCTGCATCGCGAAGCAGCACTGTGGTTCATGCAGTTCGCCGATACGCGCGTTTATGTGCTGATCGCGGTGGTGCTGCTGCTGGTGGGGCTGCTGGTGTCGTTGGCCATTGAGCGCTCCCGGTTTGGCCTGTGTCTGGCCGCGATGAAGCAGAACGAGTTGGCGGCTGAGGCGGCGGGCATCGATACGCGGATGTGGAAGCTGCGCGCGATGATGCTGAGCGGGAGCATCGCTGCGATCGCTGGCGGACTCTATGCCGTGGTGGTGCTGGTGGTAACGCCCGGCAGCGTGTTTGGGCTGGTCGTTTCGGCACAGGCAATGATTTTGGTGCTGTTCGGAGGTGCCGGCACGCTGTGGGGACCGCTGATCGGGGCCGCTGTGCTAGTGCCGCTCGGCGAGACGTTGCAGGCCCAGCTGGGGTCTTTGCTGCCAGGCATTCAAGGTGTGCTTTACGGGTGTGTCGTGATTTTGGTCATCCTTGCAGCACCTGAGGGCATCTATTGGAAACTGCTGGACCGCACGCGGCGCAGTGATGATGTGCGGATTGCTTTGCCCGTGCCGTTGCCACCCGTGGCACGTGTGGCGGTGGCGACAGGCCCGGTCCTGCTGGACGTCGCTGGCCTCGGCAAATCCTTTGGCGGCGTGGCGGCGGTGCAGGATTTGTCGTTCTCCATTCGTAGCCAAGAGATTCTTGGTATCATTGGTCCGAACGGTGCTGGCAAGACGACGCTGTTCAATATGCTGTGCGGCGTTGTGGTACCGACTGCTGGGGAAATTCAATTTGACGGCGACAATATAACGGGCCTTCCCACAAACCGTGTGGCTCGGGTTGGGATTGGGCGGACGTTTCAGGTGGTGCGAGCGTTTGCGCGGATGAGTGTGCTGGAGAACGTCGTTGTTGGCGCATTCGTTCACCATCCGGATGACAACGACGCGTGGCGTGCGGCCGCGGATGCGCTGGAGATGGTGGGGCTCACCCCTTATGCGCGAACCCTCGCTGGGCGGCTGACCAATCGCGAACTTCGCCTTATGGAACTTGCACGTGCGCTGGCGGGTGGCCCAAGATTGCTGCTGCTTGATGAGCCATTGGCCGGGCTTGGGGCGAATGATGCCGAGGAACTGATTGCGGTGCTGCGCCGGTTGCCCGCAACGGGCATGACGATTGCGATCATCGAGCACACCATGCCGGCTATGCTGGGGCTGGTAGACCGGTTCATCGTTCTTGATCAAGGACGCTTGCTGGCTCATGGCGCCCCTTCAGAGGTTATGCGAAGCCGGGAGGTCATCGAGGCTTATCTGGGGCGCAATTGGGAGGTCGTAGATGCTGCGGCTTGACCAGATCAGCGTTTCCTATGGCGGGTTACGTGCGTTGTCCGACGTCTCGCTCGACGTGCGTGCCGGCGAGCTTTCGGCGGTGGTAGGACCAAACGGTGCCGGCAAATCGACGTTGTTCAAGGCGATATCAGGCACCGTGCCGCTGCAGGCTGGCCATATCATGTTCCAAGGAGATGACTTGCACGAGATTCCGGCGCATCGCCGTGCGCATATGGGCATTGCCCATGTGCCTGAGGGACGGCGGGTGTTTGCGTCGTTGAGCGTGCTGGAAAATCTCGAGATGGGCGCTGCGACGGATGCTGGACGGGCGGGGCGCGTGCGGAGCTTTGAGCGGATATTCACTCTGTTCCCGATCCTTGCCGAACGTCGGGCGCAGATGGCGGGTACGTTGTCTGGGGGGCAGCAACAGATGTTGGCGATTGGTCGCGCTCTCGCGTCATGCCCCAAGCTTCTGATGCTTGATGAACCGTCGATGGGTCTTTCACCCGTGATGGCAGACACAATTTTTGACGCCATTCATCAGCTCCGGCGAGAAGGCGACATCACCATTCTGCTGGTTGAGCAACGCGTGACTGATGCTTTGGCGCAATGTGATCGTGCAACCGTTTTAGAGAGTGGCCGCGTTGTTCTGGAAGGTCTCGCGTCAGAGCTGTCAGCCGCGCGGCTTCGGCAGGCTTATCTTGGTGTTTAAAAACTTAGAATAAGCAGAAGGGAAACCGTTCATGTCCATCACGCGCCGCAACCTCACAAAACTCGCTGCAGCCAGCACGGTGGTGGCTTCTAGCAGCGCTCGCGCGCAGCAGCCAGCCGAAGTGGTATTTGGTCTGATCTCGCCGTTGTCTGGTCCTTGGGCGAAATCCGGCGATCTCTCTCGCAAAGGCGCTGAGATGGCCGTGGCGGATATCAACAAGGCTGGCGGGATCAAGGCCTTAGGCGGTGCGAAGGTTCGGTTGGCAGTTGGCGACTGCGGCGACTCTCCTGAGAAATCCAAGAATGCAGCACAGCGCTTGCTCGCCGACGAGCCTAATCTTGTTGGTGGTGCGGGTGCTTATGTCAGCAGCTTCACCCTCGCGGTTACCGAGGTGACTGAGCGGGCTGGGGTGCCGTGGTTTACGCTTTCGTATTCGGACGCGATCACGTCGCGTGGTTTCCATTATGTTTATCAAACATCGCCCACTGCCGACGCGCAGGCGAAGGCGGCACTGCCGACATTGCTGGCACTCGCCAAGGCCGCAACCGGGCGTGATGCCAAGAAGCTCGGTATTGTGATGGACAACACGGCATCGCCGGTCAGCTTCACCAAGGGGCTGCGCGCCGGCGGGGCTGAGGCGCTGGGGATGCAGATTGTGGTGGACGAGACGTTCACCCCGCCACTGTCTGATGCAGGCCCGGTGATGCAGCGCGTGCGCGCGGCGCGGCCAGATGTGCTGCTGCTGCTGCCAACGGCTGTGCCGGACATCAAGCTGACGCTGGAGAAAATGAATGAGATCGGCCTCGGCCATGGCAAGCTCCCGGCGATCAACAACGGCGGGCCTATGGGTTCGCCGGATCTGTTGAGGGTGGTGGGGCCAGACATGCTGGAAGGCGTGATGTTCATCACGGCCACCTGGGGTCTGAAGGGTATGGAGGCTCTGACGGAGGAGTTCCGCAGACGCACCGGTGAGCCGTGGATCACCCAGGACAGCCTCTCGAACTACGCGCATATGTGGATTTTGAAGGCGGCTGTTGAGGCTGCCGGTAGCACGGACCGCGAGAAGGTTAATGCTGCCATCAAGGTGATGGACGATCCGGAGATTGCGAAGTTCTTCCCGGGTGGACGCGTGAAGTTTGACGAGCAGGGGCATCGGGTTGGTGCGTCACTGGTGATTGCGCAATGGCAGAACGGTGTACCGGTGACGGTGTTCCCGATCGACCGCGCCGTCGCTCAGCCGATCTGGCCGGGGCGCTGAACGGGTGGCCGTTTCCAACCCTGTATCGAGGCTGGCGCGCTTTGCTCAAGGCGTGAAGGTGCTGGACCTTTCGGCATTCCTGCCGGGTCCACTCGCCAGCCTGTTTCTGGCCGACATGGGGGCTGAGGTACTTAAGATCGAACCACCTTCTGGTGATCCGATGACGGAACTTGGCCCGCGTGATGCCGACGGAGCGCCGGTGTTTTACGAGGCGGTGAATGCCGGCAAATCCGTGCGCCAGATGGATTTGAAGCAACTCGAAACGCGTGCTGAATTCTTGCGGTTGGTTGCCGAGTTCGATGTTTTGATCGAAGGATTTCGGCCGGGCGTGATGAAGCGGCTAGGCCTGGATTATGAGTCCCTGCGGGCTATCAATCCTGGGCTGATCTATTGCTCGCTGAGTGGCTATGGCGCATCTGGCGCGATGGCGCAGGTGGCGGGGCATGATGCGAATTATCTCGCAACCGCGGGTATTTTGCATCGAAATGGTGACAACATGCCGGTGTTCACTGATCCGCCGTTGGCAGACGTTTCCGGCTCTCTGTTCGGTGTGATTGCCATCCTTGGTGCGTTGCGTGCGCGTGATGCGGATGGCTTGGGCTGTGAGATTGATATCGGTCTTGCCGATACTCCCATGGCGCTTCAGGTGTTCCAGCTGGCTGAGTACGGTATCAACGGGCATGTTCCGCAGCGGCGTGAGAGCTACCTGAACGGTGGTGCTGCCTATTACCAAGTCTATGGCACGCAGGATGGCCGCCACGTCGCCGTTGGAGCCATCGAAACGAAATTCTGGCACGCGCTTTCGACGGCGGCGGGGCGGCCAGATTGGATAGCGCGGCAGGGTGAAGCGTTGCCGCAAAAGGCTCTGATCGCGGACGTTGCGGGGTATTTCGCAACGGTGACGTTGGCGCGCTGTCTGGAAATTTTTGCATCGCCGGATTGCTGCGTCAGTCCGGTGCTTGATCTCGCAGAGGCCGTGGCATCACCGCACCACGCGAGCCGGATGCTGGTGCGGAAATCACCAGATGGAGCCTTACAGAGTCTGTTTCCCGCCTGGATCGACGGTAAGCCACCAGCGTCGCGCTCGGCGCTGGCTGCCACACATGAATTGCAACACGAGGAAGCAGGAACCCCATGACCTATTTAGTCAAAACAGGCGTCATCGGGGCGGCGATCATGCCGCACGTGACAGGCCTGAAGCAATCATTGGAAGAAGTTCTGTATGACGTGACGCAACGAGCGCTGCGTGACGCCGGGCTTACTATCGAAGACATTGACGGCATCGTGACTGGCGGCAACGATCAGTATGATGGGCGTGCCATCTCGGTGATGGCGGCGTCGGGTTCGGTGGGTGGTGTGGATCGCGACATCCTGTCCACGCCTTCATCCGGCGAGCATGCGTTTGTGATGGGCACGCTGCGTGTTGCGTCGGGTCACTTCAAGACGCAGCTAATTGTGGCGTGGAGCCCGACCGAGGCGTCATCGCTTGCAGAGGTTCAGCGTTTGGCCGCTGATCCGTATTTTCATCGCCGGCTGCCACAGGATGAGATGGGTGCGCACGCCATGCAGGCGAACGTGCTTTTGGCTCAAATGCCAGGGCTGATGGAGACGGCTCAGAAGGTCTCAGCAAAAAATCGCAGCAACGGGCAAAGCGCTTATCCCGGGATCGCAGCAGACGGTGAGATGGGATCGCGCTATCCGTTGAAGGCCGGCATGGCTTCGGCAGCGACCACGGGGGCGGTGGCCCTTGTTCTGGCGTCTGAGGATTTCGTTGCCGAGCACAAAATCGCAAACGTTGCATGGATTTCCGGCATGGGCTGGGCCACTGATGCGGCGTTCATTGGTGATCGCGATTTGTCGCAGTCTCCGGCGTTGGTTGCGGCAGCTGAGCAGGCTTACGGTGCGGCTGGGATCACGGATGCGTTGGCCTCGTTTGATGTGGCTGAGTTGGCTGATGCAACGCCATTTCAGGAACTGCTGGCCTATGAGGCGCTTGGTTTGGCCAAGCGCGGCGACTGGAAAGATAGCGTTGAAAGCGGTGTGTTTTCCAAATCTGGCAAGCTTCCGGTCAATCTTTCGGGCGGCGCGCAGTCGCTCAATCCGGTTTATTGCAGTGGGTTGATCCGCATTGCCGAGGTGGCGTTGCAGGTGCTGGGCCGTGCTGGCGCGCACCAGCTTGAGAATGTTCGAACCGGGCTGGCTCACGCGGCCAGCGGCGACGCGATGATGTACAACACGGTCGTCGTCATGCGACGCGGCGAGCAGGGAGTTTCGCCATGAGCGGGCGGGTGGGAATTATAGGCATCGGCCAGTCGGCCTTTGTCTCACGGCGGGATGATGCGAGCTATCCCGATCTGGTGCGTGAAGCCGTAACGCTGGCCCTTAACGATGCCAAGATGGAACTCGATGGCATTGAGGCAATCGTTTACTCGCTGTCTCCCGATGCAATGGTCGGCATCGGCAATGCAGAGCGTCTGGGCGTTGACGCAGTGGGCGCGCGCAACAAGCGCTTCCTGCGAATCAACACCGGCGGTGCAACCGGTATATCCAGCGTTGAGGCCGCGTATTATCACGTGGCGTCTGGCGCATGCGACGTGGTTATGACCGCGGGTGCCGACAAGGTTGGTGAGTGCGGTGACAGCCAAACGGTTCTCAACAAGATTTGGGACCCGACCTATGAGCGCCAGCTTCCGCTCGGCACCATCACCATGCTTGCCATGTCGGGCGTTCGCTATGCCGATAAATACGGTATGACACAGGCGGATATGGCGCGTGTGGTGGTGAAGAATCGTATGCACGCCTCAAAGAATCCAAATGCGCATCTGCGCAAACAGACCACAATTGAAGAGGTTATGGCGTCACGCATGATCTCGTGGCCGATCAAGCTGTTTGATTGCTGTCCGCAGTCCAGTGGCGGTGCGGCAATGGTCTTGGCATCTGAACGCTACATCAAAGAGCGCAATCTTGATGCCGTTTGGATCACTGGGCTCGGTCATTGCTCTGAGACGTATTATCTCGGAGACCGTATGGGCACCGGGTTCACCGCTGATCACGCAGATGCATATGCACTGCGCAACGCCTTCAACCGAGCTTTCAAAATGGCGGGCATCACCGATTCCGCCAAACAGGTTGATGTGGCGGAGATTTATGCGCCGTTCAGCAACACCGAGTTCCACTCGATCGAGGCAGCACAGTTGGCTCCACTTGGCGCATCGCCTGCGATGCTCCGTGAAGGCCAGTTCCAGCTCGGTGGTGAAGGTGTGGTGGTGAACCCGTCTGGTGGCACGCTTTGCACGAACGCGATTGCGGTCACGGCGATGGTACGCGTGGCGGAAATCGCCTTGCAGGTGTGGGGCAGGGCCGGGGCGCATCAGGTGAAGGGTGCCAAGCGCGGCATCGCGAGTGGGAATGGTGGTGACCATCAGTTCTTCGGAACGATGGTTGTTGAAGCTTGAGAACAGGGAATACGGAAATGGAATTGTTGAAGCGCCAGGAAACCTGGAACATCACTTACACCCATGCGTTGGGTGAAACGGCCAGCTGGTTCTATGTCCAGCTGCGCGACCACGGCAAGCTTTACGGCAAGCGCGACGCGAAGTCCGGTCGTGTGCTCGTGCCGCCGCGGGCCTTCTCAGATCAGACGCTGGAGCCGACGACGGATTGGGTGGAAGTCGGTCCCGGTGGGCGGATTGAAACCTTCACGATTGTATATGAAGAGTTCAATGGCTTGCCGCCGCCCCCTTATGCGTTTGGCTATGTCAAACTTGACCATGCAGACACCGCCATCGGTGGCTTCTTCCGCGGCGTTGATCTGAGCAATCAGGAAGTGGCTGCCGAGCAGCTCAAAATCGGTACTCGGGTCATGACAAAGGTCGCTGAAAAGCGCATCGGTGACGTGCTTGACTTCTGGTTTGAGCCTTCGACGGACTGATGAAGGGCCTGCGGGGCGGCGTTTTGGGATATTTTTGGTAGCATTTTCTACCAATTCATCGGAAAACGCCGCCGAGGCATCTCTTTTGCATGCTTCGACTCACATTCAATACCCTGGGATACTAATTGCGATGACTTCTGCGACGGCTGCACCGATGATGGGAATACGTGACGAGGTGGCGGCGCTGAAGCGTGAGCGTACTCTCGCGGTGGCTGCTGAACTTTTTTATGAACGAGGGTATGAGAATACGTCGCTCGACATGATTGCCGAGCGGATGAACGTCACGAAGCCTTTCATCTATGCGCATTTTACGTCCAAGGCTGAGTTGCTGGCGGAGATCTGTTCGCGCGGCATCGCGTCAGCCTTGGCGGCGCTGGACGGCGTGCTGACCACAATGCCAGGTAACGCGGCTGAGCGGCTGGCCGAAGTTGGGCGGCGCTTTGTGACGGCGGTGCTGACCAGCCAGCGCCACATTGCGATTTTCTCTCGTGAAGAGAAGAATCTTGCACCCGCGGATTTTCAGACGATCAGCCAGATGCGCCGGGATTTCGATGCCAAGCTGGTGAAGCTGTTGGATCAGGGCGTTGCGGCTGGCTTGTTCAGTGTGCAGGACACGCGGCTGGCAGCGCTGGCAATTGGTGGGATGGTGAGCTGGGCTTATGTTTGGTATCGGCCCGAAGGGCGTCTGACGCTGGAGCAGACCAGCGAAGAGATGTCCAAACTCATTCTTAGCCTCGTTGGAAATCAGCCGGCAAAACGTGCTGCAAAAACAACTGTGGCGAAGGCCACGCCGGTTCGTAAGAAGGCCGCCCCGAAGGGTTAGCGGCCACTCCAGCGCGCTGGACGTTTTTCAGCGAAAGCGGCGGCTCCTTCTCGGGCGTCCTCCGACGCGATGACTGGTGCTGTGAGTTCGTTCTGTTTGGCAAACATCTCGGCAATTGGCCAATCACGCTGCTCTACAATCACGCGCTTGCTGGCTGCGACCGACATCGGTGCGTTCGCTATGATACGGCGCGCGAGTTCGATTGCGGCGATTAGGGCTTGGCCGGGTTCGACAAGGGCGTTGACCAAGCCATAGCGTTCCATGCGGTCTGCCGTGACAATGTCGCCAGTGAGCGCCATTTCCATGGCAATGCGCTGAGGGATCAGGCGCGGTAGGCGGAGCAACCCACCAGCGGCAGCTGCGAGGCCACGCTTTACTTCGGGTAGGCCGAATTTGGCGTTGTTGGCGGCGACGAGCAGATCGCAGGCGAGTGCCGCTTCAAAGCCGCCGGCGAGAGCGTAGCCTTCGACAGCAGCAATCAGCGGCTTTTTCGGTGGTGCCATGGCGATGCCGAGTAGGCCGCGGCCTTCGACGCGGGTGACTTCGCCGCGCAGGAACGCTTTGAGGTCCATGCCCGCGCAGAAATTGCCGCCGGCCCCGGTGAGGATGCCGACCCTGAGATCATCACGCGCATCGAGTTCATCAACCGCCGCGCATACGCCGAACGAGACGGCGCGGTTGACGGCGTTGCGCTGGTCGGGGCGGTTGATTGTGATGATGGCAATGCCATCGATGTGCTCAACGAGAACTTCGTTCGTGTCAGTGGTCATGCGTCAGCTCCGGCAAGGCTGCTGAGGCGGTCCATCGTGTCAAGATATTCCGTCTGTATACGTAACATAACTTCTCGCACGCTGGTCTCCTCCGTCATCGTGCCGACGGCTTGGCCGACGGGGAAGGAGTAAAGTTCTGGGCGTTGGGCGCGAACCACGCGGGCGTGGATTTCGTTGTAGAGGATGCCTTGTAGGGGCGTGGGAAGATAGCCGGGTGCATCGGGCTTTTCCCAGGCCTCGGACATTTTACTTTTGGTCATCCGCACAGGTTTGCCGGTGCGCACGCGGCTGCGGACGGCGTCTTCGGCGCGGGTGGCGAACAGCACTTCTTTCTCAAATGGCGTCAGTTCACTTTCTCGGGTACCGAGCCAGATGGTGCCGCACCAGACGCCTTGTGCACCGAGAGCGAGGGCGGCGGCGACGTGGCGGCCACTGGTAATGCCACCTGCGGCGAGAACGGGAATGCCAGGGCAGGCGTCAACGATTTGTGGCACTAGCACGAAGGTGGAGATGTCACCGGTGTGGCCGCCCGCCTCCGTGCCTTGGGCGATAATCAGTTGAACGCCTGCGGTGCGTTGTTTGACGGCGTGGGCCGCTTTTCCGCATAGCGCGCCGATCATAATTTTCTTCTCGCGCAGCATGGCTACAACGTCGGGCGGCGGGGCGCCGAGGGCGCTGACGACGAGTTTGACCTGGGGGTGTTGCAGCGCGATTTCGAGGAGGCGGCGGGCACCGTCTGGCGTCATGTTGCCACGGCCTTCGACGATGTCACGATGCACGCGGGCGCGCTCGTCCTCTGGCAGTGGGGCCACGCCGGCGTCTGTGAGGATTTTCTCCATGAAGTCGAGATGGGCTTGCGGGATGAGAGTGGCGGGGTCGCCGGTGTGGGATTCGGCTTCGGCGGTGCGGTCATAATTGGCGGGGATCAACACGTCGACACCGTACGGGCGGCCCTCCGTGTGATCGTCGATCCAGCGCAGTTCCTGTTCGAGTTGGTCGGGCGCAAATGTGGAGGCACCGAGCACGCCGAAGCCGCCAGCACGGGTGACTTCGACGACGACGTCACGGCAATGGGAAAAGGCGAAGATTGGAACGTCGCAGCCGAGGGCGCGGGCGATGGCAGTTTGCATGATCAGGCTCCCGTGATGTCATCCCGCCAGACGCACAGGGCGTCGAGCGCCTCGATGCGGCTGCCGTGGACCCAGAGTGGATTGATGTCTAGCGCTTCGAGATCTGGCCCGAAGGCCAGGGCGGCGGCACCGATGCGTTCGATGGCGCGGGCGACAGCATTGAGATCGGCGGCTGGCAGACCGCGACTGCCTTCGAGCATCTTTGCTCCGCGCAGGCCTGTGAGCATTCGGCGTATTTCGGTGGCGTTGGTCGGCAACATGCAAAGTGCGACATCGTTCAGCACCTCGACGAAGATGCCGCCGAGACCTAGGGCGAGAACTGGTCCCCATTGCGGATCGCGGGTGACGCCGACGAAGAGTTCGACGGCGTGGGGCCGCATGGGGGCGACAAGTATACCTTCAATAGTGGCGTGTGGTGCGTGTTCGCGGGCCTTGGTGATGATGTCGCGGTAGGCGGCTCGGACGGCGGCATCACCTTGCAGGTTGAGCACCACGCCGCCGATGTCGCTTTTATGGGCGATATCCGGGGAAGCAATCTTGAGTACCACGGGGCCGTCTAGTGCTGCTGTAGCGTTGACTGCGTCGTCTTCTGATGTGGCCAGTGTCATAGGTATGGCCGGAACTCCACTCGCGGTGAGGCAGCTTAGGGCGGCGTGCTCGCTTCGTGGCTTTTCTGTGATCGGCCGGAGTGCGGCGGGTGCCTCGATGCCGCGGCTCCGCAAATGCTCCGACCAACGCATCACTCCGGCAAATCCAGTGAGGGCGCGATCAAGACCGCAGGCGAGATAGGGCAGACCAGTCTCGGCGGCGATACGCTTCGATAGGTCGGTGAGGTGGGTTGCGGTGTAGCTGACGACGAAGCCGGGGACCGGTGCATCGGTTAGGCTGCGGGCGAGGGCGGCGTGTAGTGCGGATAGGCGTTCGCTCATGTCCGCCTCTTGCACCGGCAGCTCGTAATACGGGCAGAGAATGGCGGCCATGCCGGGTTGCGCTGCGATGATGTCGACAGCGGCACCGCATTGTTCGGGTGTGATTGCACCGGTGAGATCGAGCGGGTTATGAGCGGTGGCAAAACCCGGAATAGTCGCCTGCAGCCCGTTGCTGGCGGCAGCGTTGAGTTCGGGTAACGTGATTCCGCGTGCGGCGCAGCTATCGGCGGCGATTTCACATACGCCGCCTGAGTTCGACACGATTCCGAGGCCGCCAGGGATGAGCGTGCCAGCGAGGGCTGCGATGTTGGCCGTTGCCAATAGATCTTCGATGCTGTGCACGCGGATGATGCCGAATTGGCGGCAAATGCCGTCGAACACGCGGTCATCGCCGACCAAGGCTCCGGTATGGGCGAGCGCGGATTTGGCGGTGACTTCGCTGGCACCAACCTTCAACACCACCAGGGGTTTGCGTGCGTCCAGGGCGGCCTTCGCCAGGGCTAGGAACGATTGTGGGT
The DNA here is from genome assembly GCA_903823665.1 of uncultured Rhodospirillales bacterium. GTDB lineage: Bacteria > Pseudomonadota > Alphaproteobacteria > Acetobacterales > Acetobacteraceae > CAIQQQ01. Next base: position 379 of record CAIJTR010000017.1, on the reverse strand, counting down.
CGCGGAGGGTTTCAAGGAAGAGGGCGACTGCGCGGGTGGCTTCATGATGGAGCAGCGCGTGGGCGAACATGCTGGCTTCGAGGTCGATTTCGTTGCCGGTGGCGATGACGTGGCTGAGGCCAATATCCTGCTGCCAGGCCAGCGTCGCCAGGAAGTGTGCCGTGGCTCCGCTTTGCGAGATCACCGCCACTCCGCTGGGGCGGCTAGGCGCGCGCACTGGCGTTGTCCAGGCGTAGGACGCATCTGCAAAATTGATGTAGCCGAGGCTGTTTGGGCCGAGCAGTCGAATGCCAAGGCTGCGGGCGAGGGTGGCCAGTTCGGCTTGCCTTGCTGCGCCTTCAGCACCGGTTTCGGCGAAGCCAGACATGAGCATGATGGC
>CAIJTR010000016.1 GCA_903823665.1 uncultured Rhodospirillales bacterium | reverse complement strand
TCGGCGGTGTTTGTGCGTGCCCGCCATTTGGCCACCGTGGTTCGGCTCAAGCCATAGCGTTTGGCAAGGGCACCGCTCGTTTCTTTCGACGCTTGGAGCTCGGCTCGAACTCCCGGCGTTGTTCGGGCGCTGCCATGAAGCGTGCCTGCCATAACGTGTCTTTCTCTGCTCGGGTCAGCATATCGTCATGACTCTCCGGGACTGAACACCTAGAATCATACATTTCTAGAGCACGAACTTTCGACCAGATGATGCCATCTGGTCGAAACGTGCTCTAGCAGCCCCCCGTCTCATCGCCCGGCGTAAGTCGGCGGTCGTTGATGCCGACCCGGAGTTCAAGGCTAGGAAGGACACAATACAAGCCCTCAAGCTCGTCACGTAAGGCCTTCAGTCGTGGCCCCGCGAATACAACGAGAGAAGCTGCCGTCAGTTCCGCCAAGAAGTCACGCCGCGCTGCACAGCCTATCCAACGCCGGTGAACGCATCCCAATCCACCGCACGGCTATAAGCATGCGCCACCCGCAGCAGCAGCGCGTCCTCCATGAACCGGCCCACCAGCTGCATGCTGATCGGCATGCGCTCCACCTTCCCGCACGGCACCGCAAGCGCCGGATGCCCGGTATAATTGGTCGGCTTCGTGTTATACGCCATCGGCGTCAGCATCCAATTCCGCCGCAAATTGGCATCCACCGCCTCCGCCGGATCGGTCGGCAACACGTCGATAAACGGCGCAATCGTGCGCACCGTTGGGAATGCCAGCACATCCACCTCAGCCAAGGCCTTGTCAAAAGCTGCAATAAACGCCGGACGCACATTATGTGCCTTGGCATAAACCGCCCCGTGATAATTCCGGCGTGACAGCTCAGCCACCAACAAATTCAACTTGGCGCGCGGCTGCATCATATCCGCATGCTCCCGCCACATCCGCTCAATCGCCACAATTGTGCTCGCTGGATAATACGTCTTCGCCCCGGCCCCGCTAAAGCCGGTGTCGTGAATGGCCTTCGTCCCCTCAAACACCAGCGCCGCATAGGCCGCATCCACCTGCGCATGCGCCGGCACCGAAATCCGCTTCACCTCCGCCCCCAGCTTCTCCAGCACGGCGATCGCGTCCAGCACGCCCTGCGCCACACCCGACTCAATCGGCTCAGCAAATCCCTCATCGAGAATGCCGATCTTCAGCCCCTTCACCCCGCCATCCAGCCCCGTCAGCGCGTCGAGCTTATCGGGAACCCCATGACGCTGCCGCGGATCAAGCTCGTCATACCCAGCCACCGCCTGCAACGCCGCCGCCACATCCTCCGGCGTGCGCGCCATTGGGCCCACATGATCCACGCTCTGCTCAAACCCAAAGCCCGCGCCAAAATGTGACACGAGGCCAAATGTCGGCTTCAACCCCAGCACACCGCAATACGCAGCCGGCAACCGGATCGAGCCGCCTTGATCGCCCCCGAACGAGATATCCACCTCCCGCGCCGCCAGCGCCGCCCCCGAACCGGAGGACGAACCGCCGGTGACCCGCCGCACATCATGCGGGTTCAGCGGCTTGCCGTAATCGCCCATGAACCCGTTCATCATGTTCTTGCCGACCACCTGCCCACCGGCCGCCAGCACGCGCGTCACCACCGTTGCATCAATATTCGGAACAAACCCCTCCAGCGCCTGCGAGGTGAACACCTGCACAATACCGGCAACACTGATATGGTCCTTAAAGCTCACCGTCTTGCCTGCAAGCAACCCCGGCCCACCGCCAATCGCGCATTTCCAAAGCCACGCCTGGAACGTGTCCTCATCCACCGCCGGCCGATGCCCAGGTGCCCGCGCCGGATACAGCATGGGCGGCACTGGCTCCTCCGCGCGAGACTGCACAAACCCGTCGAGCTGCCGCATCGCGTCATTGATCACCGGCGCGAACAACGCGGCATCCCGCAGGCTCAGGCGAATGCCCATGGCCGCCGCCATTTCAACCAGGCCGTTTTCGTCGGGCATTCCAAACATAACTGCTCGCCTCTCAAGAAATCGAAATTTGGGTGAAATCCTGCGCCCAGCTTTGCGCCGGCTGGAAGCCCTTCACCTTCTTGGACATGGCACGTGGGTTGAGATCATGCACCATGAACAGCCACGCCGCATCATCCACCACCAGCTCATGCGCGCGCATCAACAAATTATCCTGCTCGGCACGATCAAACGTCGCCTGCGCCTTATCAAGCAGCGCATCCACCTCGGCATTCTTGTAATGCCCCCAATTCCAGCCCTTCGGTGCAATCGAACTGGTGCTGTAACAGCGAAACATCGAGGACGTATCGGTGTAACTCAAGCTGATATTGACGGCATCACACCCCAAAGACGCCGCCGCATCGGTCGCCGAGCGGAACGCCACCAACATCGCCCCCCACTCCACCACGGCAAACTCAATGTCCACACCCACAGCCTTCAAATTCTGCTGCATGAACTCGTTCATCGGAATAGGCACCATCTGGCCGGAGCCAGAGGTCGAAATCATAATCTTCGCCTTCAGCCGCTTCTCCGGCCCATAACCGGCCTCTTTCAAAAGCGCCTTCGCCTTCTCCGGATCATAGGTGTAACGGTTCTTCGGCTTGCCAAACAATGGGCTTTCCTCAGGATAAAGCCCGCCTGCCGGTTTGCCGGTGCCGTTGATGATCTTGCACATCCCCTCCCGGTCAATGGCATAATTCACCGCCCGCCGCACCCGCACATCCGCAAACGGCGAGCCGGGCTGGCAGTTCATCACATAAGGATAGGTGTGCGGATAGGGCCACAGGCTGATCTGAAAGCCAGCAGCCTTCAGTGAAGGTATGGCATCCGGCGGCGGCACCTCAATCCAGTCCACCTGCCCCGATCGCAATGCCGCAAGCCGCGTGGTGGCCTCCGGCATCGGGTAGACGATCATTTTGTCGAGCTTTGGAATCCGCGCCTTGTCCCAGTAATCATCAAACCGGCTCATCTCCACATACTGCCCAGGCACCACACGTGTGATACGGAAAGGCCCCGTCCCAATCGGAGCCTTGGCGTATTCCGCCCATGATTTTCCAACCTTCTCCCACTGCGCAGGGCTCGCCGCCATCACGCGCGTCAGCACATAGGGCAAGGAGGCAAACGGATAGGTGGTGGTCAGAACAATGGTGTCCGGCGCGGTCTTTTCATAACTTGCCAACATCGAAACCGTGGCGCGCACGATGGGGGCGGCAGGCGCGTCATATTGCGGCGCTTTGTCGTCATAAATACGCCGGAAATTCCAGATGATCGCATCGGCATCACAGATCGTTCCATCATGGAACTTCACGCCCTCCCGCACCTTGCAAATCCAGCGCAGATTATTGGCCGGATCGATCTTCAGGGCCGAGAACAACCCAGGCGAAGATTCGGCAATCTCGTTCGGGTGCTGAAAGTCCCAGTTCACCACACCATCATAAACGGGATAGCCAAGAAACCGGCTCCCCTCACCGCCATTGTTGGGAATGCCGGTCACCGTCGGCAAATCGGCCGATGTCATCCCCACCTTCAACACCTGCGCCGGGGCAGCCCGAACAGGAGTGGAAGCAGCCGCTGCCGTTGCGAGCAAAATGCGACGTGTGATTTTCATAATGCCAACTCCTCACTGTGCCGCGATCGAAGTGGCCCCAAGCGAAATAGCTGGGCGAGATTGCCGCCAAGGTGTCGCCACCTCGTAGCTATGCGCCGCCCGCAGAACCATCGCCTCCTGAAATGGTTTGCCGATCAACTGGATCGAAACCGGCAACCCGCCCTCGCCATAGCCGGAACAGATCGACATGGCCGGATACCCCGTCAGGTTCGCCGGGTTGGTAAAGCCGGGCGGCCCAAACAGACGCCATTTCGGCACACCCGTGATCTTTGCTGCCTCCGTCGGCTGCGATGCGGTCAGCACCATATCCACCCCCAGCATCGCCTCGGCCGTCTCAGCACACAGCTCCCGCCGGCGCCGCAGCGCCTGCACGTAATCGGGTCCGCTGACAAAGCCGCCCAGTGCCAAACGTTCCCGCAACAATTCACCGTAATCGTTGAACCGCGTCTGCAACCACGGCTCATGCACCGCGTAGGCCTCAGCCGTCAGGATCACAAACGTCGCCGCCTGATACGCCCGCAGCTTCGGCAGGGTGATATCAACAATCTCAGCCCCCAGCTTGCGATAAAGCTCGATTGCGTCAGCAATCCCCTTCGCCGTGGCCGGGCTGACCGGTGCCTCACTGCCATGCCATTCATGCGGCACGCCAATGCGCACCCCCTTCACACCGCCAGCAATCCCAGCGCTGTAATCAGGGATTGCGATGTCAACGCTCGCCGGGTCATTCGGGTCATGCCCCGCCATCGCCTGCAGCAACAGCGCGCAATCCTCCGCCGTCCACGCCATCGGCCCCGCATGATCCAAACTCTGCGACAGCGGCTGAATGCCGGTGCGCGGAATAAGACCATAGGTCGGCTTGATCCCCGCCACACCGTTCAAAGCAGCCGGGCTGCGGATCGAGCCACCGGTATCCGACCCAGTCCCACCCAGAAACAACCCCGCCGCAATGCCCGCACCGGTGCCGCTCGACGAGCCACCCGGCTGATGCTCCGGGTTCCAAGGATTGCGCGCAGGCGGCCACGGCAGATCAAAGCTCGGCCCACCCATCGCAAACTCATGCGTGGAAAGCTTGCCAAGCATCACCGTGCCGGCCGCCGCCAGCGTCTGCACCGCCACGGCATCTTCCGTCGGAACAAAACCTTCCAGCAGCTTGGAATGCGCCGTCGTGGTGATGCCCGCCGTGTTGTAAATATCTTTATGCGCAATCGGAATCCCGTCGAGCACACCCTTCGAAGCCCCCGCCATCACCCGCGCCTCAGCCGCCTTCGCATCCGCCATCGCCCGCTCTGGCGTGACCAGAATGAAAGCGTTGATAGAAGGATCAACCGCCTCAATCCGAGCAAGGCATTGCTTCGTCAGTTCAACCGGCGAAACACTCTTGGCTGCAATCAGCTTCGCCGCCTCGGCAATCGTGGGAAAGCTGCTCATGTCCGTGGCCCCGCAATAAAGATGTGACCAGGCTCAGCAGCACGGGCGCGCGGCGGTGTGCGAATATCTTCCAGCAACGCAACCATCAGCTCATAGCCCTCATGCAACGAAGCTGATTGCGCAGGCGTCACGGGAATGCCGGTGCGACGCATCATCGCCGCAAAATCAGCGTCACTCATAGGGGAGGCCATCGGTGTTTCTCCTGTTCCCGTGCGCAGAGTATGGAAGTCAGCCCACCTCAATTTGCAAAGCTTATGCCAGTTCCGTAATGGCATGCTGATTGCTGCACTATTACTATGTAGAGGAGCGATGCGATGGCGGCGGCTGATCTCAATCCCCGCAAAGCCGTGGCCATCATGCTCACCGGCATCGCGCTGTTCTCCATCCTCAACGGCGTGGTGAAGGACGAAGTGGCGATCTTTCCCGTCAATCAAATCGTGTTCTTCCGAAACGCCCTGGCCTTGCCCGCCCTGGCCGCGGTCATCGCACTGACCGGCGGCATCGGGCAGCTCCGCACAGCGCATCCGTTCCGCCACGTCACCCACGGCATCACCATGACGCTCTCACTGATGGCGGCCTTCGTCGGCTTCCGCCTGATGCCGCTGGCAGAAGCCACCGCCATCTCCTTCCTCCGCCCGCTGCTCGTCACCTTGCTCGCGGGATTGTTGCTGCGCGAAGTGGTGCGCCCGATCGCCTGGATTGCCGTGCTGCTCGGCTTCGCGGGCGTTCTGGTGATGGTGCGACCAGGGGCCGGCGTCTTCGAGGAGGGCGCCATCTACTCACTCGCCGCGGCTTTGATCGGTGCCTTGAACATGCTGCAACAACGACGACTATCCCTCATCGACCAGACCATGGGCATCGTGTTCTGGTACATGGCCATATCATCGCTCGTGTTGCTGCCAACCCTCAGCATATGGTGGGTGACACCCACGCCAGGGCAGCTCGCGGGCCTCATCGGCATGGGCCTCGCCTCGGGCCTTTGCCAATACATCATCATCCGCCCACTGTATTACGCGCAGGCCTCCACGCTGGCCCCAGTGCAATATTCCTCGATGATCTGGTCGATCGTGATCGGCTTCCTCTGGTTCGGTGACGCGCCAACCCTGCCAGTGTTGACAGGATCGGCTGTCGTCATCGCGGCCACTGCTCTCGTTTGGTTGCGCCCTCCTACGCCATCGAAATCTGCGTGTTGAGGTTCTGCCGCATCTCCGGCACGGTCACCACCATGACCAGAATCCAATCACACATCGAATGATTTTTATGCATTTGAATGTAATTTGGTCATTTTGAAAATCATCTCAGCCTTCTTGCTTGTTAATTAATCTCTCGAAATCAATAAAAATCAGTTGTCAGTCAGAACGAGGTCGTACATGCTCATAGACAAGGCAGAAATGATGCCTTCTCTATCAGGCCTTCGATCCCGTCCTTCGTGCGGAGCAATCATGCCGGTTGTGCCCCGTGCTTCTGAAATCGAGGTGGCACAGTGCTGGTTTTCGTCATCAGACGATTGTTGCAGGCCATACCCATCCTGATCGGTGTATCACTGGTCGTCTTCGGCCTCGTGCATCTGGTGCCCGGCAACCCGATCGACATGCTGATGCCGCCCGAAGCATCTCCTGAAGTCATCGCGCAAATGAAGGCGGCTTTTGGCTTCGATAAACCACTCTATATGCAGTATTTGCTGTGGCTCAGCCGCGCCATCTCCGGCGATTTCGGGCTGTCAATCTTCAACTCCACCCCCGTCGCGGGGCAGTTGATGGACGCCCTGACAAACACCCTCAAACTCGCCATCCTGGCGGCCATCCTCGGCTTCAGCGCAGGCATCGCGCTCGGCCTCATCGCGGGCTTCAACCATAATCGCTGGCCAGACAAAATCGCCTCGGTTATCACGACGGCCGGCGTCAGCATGCCACATTATTGGTGCGCTATCGTCATGGTGCTCGCATGCGCTGTCTTGAACGACTGGCTACCCGCGCAAGGCATGGGTGATGACCAAGACCCGTTCCTCGATCGCCTGCAATATCTCGTCATGCCCGTCGTAACTTTGTCGTTCATCCCGATGGGCGTGGTCGGGCGTCTCGTGCGCGCAACAGTGCTCGAAATCCTCGGCCGCGAATTCCCTGGCGCTTTGGCGGCCAAAGGCCTCACGCGCTGGCCGATCCTGCGCCACGTTTGCAAAAACGCGGCACCGCCGGTGCTGGCGCTGATGGGCCTGCAATTCGGCTACCTCCTCGGCGGCTCGATTTTGGTGGAGACGGTGTTCAACTGGCCCGGCTCCGGCAACCTGCTCAACATCGCCATCTTCCGGCGTGACATTCCGGTGCTGCAGGCAACAATCCTTGTCCTGGCCTCGTTCTTTGTCGTGCTCAACCTGATGGTCGATATTTTGCAAGCCGCCATCGATCCACGTCTCAGGCGCTGAGGAAAGGGCACGCATGTCACAATTCCAGGCAATCGGCTCCATTGGCGTTCCCTCACCGCCCCCTATCGTGGCCATCCCGGCCTCGCCCGGATATTGGCGCAGCGTATGGGGAAGACTGCAGCGCGATCCCGTCACCGTGGCCGTGGGCATCCTCTTGCTGACGATTTTCTTCGTCACCGCCTTCGCACCGCTGGTCGCCACGCAAGATCCAACAACAGGCAGTGTGATCGGCCGACTGCAACCCATCGGCAGCGCCGGTCACTGGCTCGGCACGGACGAGACAGGGCGCGATATGTGGGCGCGGCTTGCCTATGGCGGGCGCCTCTCACTGCTCACCGGCGTCGCCCCCGTCACCATTTCCCTTTTGATTGGCGGCATACTTGGCATCACGGCTGGCTATGCCGGCGGGCTCGTCGGCACGCTGATCATGCGCACAATGGATGTATTCTACGCCTTCCCCTCCATCCTGCTGGCCATCGCCATCTGCGGCATGCTCGGCAGCGGCTTGTTCAACTCCGTGCTCGCCCTGGCCCTGGTGTTCATTCCGCCCATGGTGCGAATTTCTGAAACCGTCACCTCCCAATGCCGCCATCTCGATTTCGTCGAGGCCGCCCGCGCCTCCGGCACCACCACGTCACAGATCATCCGCCATCACATGCTGGCCAACGTGCTCGGCCCCATCCTGGTCTACGCCACCAGCCTGATCAGCCTGTCCATCATCCTCTCCGCTGGCCTCAGCTTCCTCGGCCTCGGCGTCACACCACCCGCCGCCGAATGGGGGCTGATGCTGAACTCGTTGCGCCAATCCATCTACGTCCAGCCCTATGTGGCCGCCCTTCCCGGCCTGATGATCTTCGTCACTTCCATGTGCTTCAACCTCACCGCTGACGGCTTGCGCAGCGCCATGGATGTAAGGCTCGCGCACTGATGAGCAGCACCACAGCCCAGCCCACCCTCGACCCGCGTGACCGCGGCGGCCCAGCTCAGCCACTTTTGATCGTTGACGAACTCACCAAGCACTTCCCGGTTTACGGTGGCGCGCTGAACCGTCAGGTCGCCACCGTTCACGCGGTCGATGGCGTCTCGCTCTCAGTGCGCAAAGGCGAAACCCTCGGCATCGTCGGTGAAAGCGGCTGCGGCAAATCCACCACCGCACGACTGCTCATGCAGCTGATCAAACCCGACAGCGGGCGACTGATCTTCGACGGCGATGAAGTCGGCGCGCCCGGCGGGATCGATGTCACCTCCATGCGCCGTCAAATGCAGATGGTTTTCCAGGACAGCTATTCCTCGCTCAACCCCCGCATGACCATGATCGACTCCATCGCCTACGCCCCGCGCATGCACGGCCTGAGTGCCAAGGCTGCCGAGGCGCGAGCGGAATCATTGCTCGAACGTGTCGGCCTGCATCCGCGCCAATTCGGCCGGCGCTACCCACACGAACTCTCCGGCGGCCAGCGCCAACGCGTCAACATCGCCCGCGCCCTCGCCTTGGAACCACGCCTCGTCATTCTCGATGAAGCCGTCTCAGCCCTCGACAAATCGGTCGAGGCGCAGGTGCTCAATCTGCTGGCGGATTTGAAGGAGCAGTTCAACCTTACCTATTTGTTCATCAGCCACGATCTGAACGTCGTAGAATTCATCAGCGACCGTGTGCTGGTCATGTATCTCGGCCAGGTCGTCGAAACCGGGCCGGTTGAGGACATCTACAGCCGCCCCCGCCACCCCTACACCCGCGCCCTGCTGGCCTCGATACCAACGCTCGACCCAGACCGCCGCACCACCGTCCTGCCCCTCACCGGCGATCCCCCAAACCCCATCAACCCGCCATTGGGTTGCCGCTTCCGCACCCGCTGCCCCTTCGCCGAGGCAGGCTGCGCCGAGACAACACCAAAACTCGCAGCGCCCATCGGCACGCAGGCCAATCCCGTCACCCCACATCTCGTCGCCTGCCACGTCGCCGCAGCACAACAAGGCGCGATACATGGCCACTGAAGCCGCCGTCGACGTTCGCAATCTCACCGCCATGTTCCGCAGGCGAGAGGGCGACATGGCCGCCGTCAACGGGGCCACATTCTCCCTGGCGCGTGGCGAGGTAATGACCATCCTGGGCGAGTCCGGCTCCGGCAAAAGCGTCACGCTGAAGGCCATGATGGGCCTGCTGCCAGACTACGCCAGCATCACCGGCGAAGTCCGCGTCGCCGGGCGCGATATCCTCAAACTGCCACCGGCGGCTCTCGCAAAGGCACGCGGTGGCGAACTCTCCATGATCTTTCAGGAGCCGATGGCAGCACTCGACCCGGTCTACACCATCGGCGAACAGATCGCGGAAACCATCGTCAAGCATGAGGGCATCACCTACGCCTCAGCCATGCAACGCGCCCTCGCGTTGCTTGAACGTGTCGCCATCCCCTCCGCCGCCCGCCGCTTGAAGAACTACCCGCACGAAATGTCCGGAGGCATGCGCCAGCGCGCCATGATCGCCTTAGCCCTCGCCTGCAACCCCACCGTTCTGCTGGCCGACGAGCCGACCACCGCACTCGACGTCACCGTGCAAATCCAAATTCTGCTGCTGTTGCGCGAGTTGCAGCAGGAACTCGGCATGTCCGTCATCTTCGTCACCCACGATGTCGGCGTCGCAGCCGAGATCAGTGACCGCATCGCCGTGATGTATGCCGGTCGCTTCGTCGAAACCGGCACCGTGCGCGAAATCATGCGCCACCCGAAACATCCTTACTCAAAGGGGCTGCTGAATTCGACAGTGCTTGGCGGCCTACGTGGACGTCGGTTGGAGACCATTCCCGGCAGCCCACCCAGCCTTAGCGCCCTGCCCCGCGGCTGCGCCTTCTCGCCCCGCTGCGCCCAGGCGGACGTGCGCTGCCTGACCACCCAGCCGGACGAGACCGTGCTGGGGCCGGGAACAATCGTGCGCTGCTTCCACGCCAACACCGCCATGGCCGAAGCAATCTGAAACCACATCGCCACCGCGTCCAGAATAGGAACTCGCATGCCCGCCCCAAATTTCACCGAACGCGCCGTCACGAGCATCGCAGACTGGCACGGCATTGAACCACCAAACGCCACGGCACTGCGCATGGTGGCCGATCTGGAGAAAATCATGGCAGACATCGCAGCCCTTCGCGGGGGGCTGAAGTTCGAGGATGAACCAGCAAGTTTCGAAGCAGCCTTGCTCACCGCCGCAGCCGTGCAGGTAACCCCATGAGCGATCTCGCCGATCTCACTTTGGTCGATGCCGCCGCGGCCATCGCCACCAAAAAAGCCAGCGCCGGGGAGGTGCTGACCGCGTGCCTTGCCAATCTCGACGCGCATGAAAAGGCAGTCAACGCCACCACC